>CAYJHH010000163.1:0-5732 GCA_964369995.1 uncultured Desulfovibrionaceae bacterium | reverse complement strand
TTTACAGACTGTTTGATTTTCTTCTGAAGGAAGAATTTCGGCAGAATTTAGGCAATATACGTCAAATTCTTTCATGATCGCTTTATCAATAATGCCATGTTCAAAGAGGTCAGATGCCGTTTCATGTATGGTGGAGCTGAGTTCGCTTTTATATGATTTAGACATAACTTTCCTCATGTTTTTATAAAAATCACGCTGTCTACACTTGCTGCCATTCACCCGTAACACTCAGTGGCACACCAAGGGCACGAGAGATTTTGAGGATAGTTTCAAAGCGTGGTTTTGTACCTGGGGAGAAGGTTTTGTAGAGGCTTTCGCGGCTAAGGCCGGTATCCTTGGCAAGCTGTGTCATGCCTCGTGCTTTTGCCACATTGCCAAGTGCCACAAGAAAAAGGTCAGGATTGCTGTCTTCAAGGCAAGCGGCTAGATATTCGGCAATCATTTCTTCACTATCAAGATAGTTGGCGCTATCGTATTCAGTAATGGTAATTTCGTTCATATTTCACCTATGCTTTATTCTTTTTCATGACAGCCCATAGTTCTTTGGCCTTTGCAATGTCTTTTTCTTGCGTAGATTTATCACCACCGAGGAGCAGTAAATACACACACTGCCCTTCTTGGGCATAATAGACTCGATATGCCGGGCCAAAATGGATACGCATTTCACTCACACCATCGCCAAGACCTTTGCAATCGCCAAAGTTACCCAACTTTGCAGCGTCAATGCGAGCCGCAATTCGAGCACGGCCTTTAACGTCACGCAATTTGCGAAGCCACATGGAAAAAAGATTTGTTTCTCGAACAATGTTCATGATAGAAATGTAGCCCTCAGGATACACAAAGTCAAGTTTTGCCCATAAGAAAAGTGCTTTTCCATTCGCTCTTGCCAAAAAGCAGTTTTCCACATATCATCCATTTTAGGCTCTCAAAAGGTCTAAAAACGCCCCAAATAATCTCATTTCAGGTCTAGAACTAAGACAACGCACACTTAAAAGGGTACGTTTGGGGGTACGAAAAAAAATTATATTTTTTTACTCTTATATTTTAGCTGATTAGACTATAAAAACCTGCCCGCCCTCGCACCAATTTTTTTCTTAGAAAGCAAAGGGTTACACAAGCATGTGTAACCCTTTTTCTTTTGTAAAATTAGGTCACAAGTCTCACCTTGTAAAGTAACGAAAAAGTGCTTTAAGGGAAAAAGTGTGTCACAAAATGTGCCACAAAATATGAGAGGCTTGAATGACATCATGCTCTGATCAGCTTAATGCTGTAAAAAGAAACGCCACTATGCGGTGCAGTGCACCTGTTAAAAACACCCCTGTTCATTTGTATGCCCGTGGAGAATATATTTACTTTAGGTTGAGAATACCTAAAAAATGGATTTTTCAATGTGATGTTGCGGAACTTCGATTTTCATTGCAAACTGATAGCCGCAAAGAGGCCAAGCATAGGGTTGGCGTTATCATGATGGCTTTGCAAACCTTGTTCAAGGAGAAAGAGATGGTTAGTCGTGAGGATTTAGAAAAAGTAAGAAATCTTGGTACACAGTTATTTTCCTCGCCTAAACAGTTTGAAGAGCCAAAATACTCAACTACGAGTCGCGCCATGCATGAATGGCTTCATCAGCATGGACATAGTGATTATACTCTTGCAGAAGTCGCGAATAAAATCTCACTTCATATGTCGATAAATTCAAAAGAGTTCTCTTTTGATAAGCTCACTACGTTGTTAAAGGGGGATAGTAAAACAGAACTTACATATGAAGACGCTCATAGAAGACTTATAGGTCTACATCGGCATCTTCTTGCAGTAAACTCGCAAGATATAAGCTCTCGTACATTGGATGAAAATAGAGCCTTGCCACAATCGTTGCTAGGTATGACCACGTCAAAAGATGTGGGAATAACGACGAAAAATATTTTAAATCTTTTACGTGAGCAGTGTAAAATAGCTATTGATAATCCGCCGCTTTTATGCTTGTGTAGTGTTGCTGTTTTAGAACAGCTTGTTGAAGACAAAATCTTCGTTTCTACAGAGCTCTCGCATAAAAATCACCTTGTTATCGTAAATGAGTTTTTCAAAATTTCTCTGGAGTATTTAACGATTTTACTTGCAAGATTAAAAAAAGACTACTCAAAAGAAAAGACATTTTTGGCTTTGCCATATGAAACATATCCGTTACGACATGAAACCAACGAGAAAAATATTCGTCCAAGGAGTTCACGGCATCAGCGAAAGGATAAGGATGAAGTACATAAGCAGCATTTATCATCTTTTTTGGAAAATTACTTAGATACAAAAGTAAAAGACGGCAAGAAAGATGCGAGATATATACCTGAATTAAAAAAACATCTAGAGCTATTTTTACAGATTGCTAGAGACAAGCCCATTGATGTGTATGAACGTCTTGACTTTCGACACTTCCGAGACACGCTGCAAAAGCTTCCGCCACGTTTTTCACGCCGAAAAGATTTGCAAGACAAGACTATAGACGAAATAGCTTCAATGAGTCATGAAGAATGTTTAAAAGAAAAAACCATAAATGCTTATATTCTTGATGTATCAGCATTTTTTAATTGGTTAGTCCAAGAAGGGCATCTGGATAAAAATCATGCTCAAGGTTTAAGTCTTAAAGAAACCCAAAATGAAATTGATGCTAGAAATTCTTTTACCTTGGATGATTTACGGAAAATTTTTCAAAGCGAAAGACTTACTGCATACAAAAAAAGCGAAACACCAGCAAAATTTTGGGTTCCTTGGATTGGGCTTTATACTGGAATGCGCTTAGAAGAAATTTGTCAACTGCATTGTACAGACATTTATCAACTTGATAGTATTTGGGTGATTGACGTAAACGAAAATCAAGGCAAAGATGGTGAAAAAACAAAAAATACAAAATCATTTAGTGCAAATCGTGTAATCCCAATACATCAAAAACTTATTGACCTTGGTTTTTTGGATTATTTAAAAAAAACTAAGGAAAAGCATGAACGTTTGTTTCCAGATCTGTCTCCTATAGGTGACAGGAAACAATACGGAAAAATGTTAGGCAAATTTTTTGGGAACTTTGTTAGGGGGCTTGGAATTGAAGGAAAAAAGTCTTTTCATTCACTTCGTCATACTTTTAGTGATTTTTATAAGAAAAAAATGCTCCATAATACAATTTTTGAGCAGATTTTCGGACATACCCACGAAAGACTTGCAACACGACGATATGGAGAACGTTTTAGCCCACAACAGTGTTATGAAGAACTAATAGCTATCTTAGATTATGAGCTTTAAGTATTTATTGGAGGAATACCAATGTCAAACCTTCAAAATATAGACTTTTTTCAAAATAATTCTTTTTTTGATATGCCTACGTTATACAAAACATCAGACGAAACATTCGACATAACGCAGCGTATGTTTAACGTAACATCCCAGTATGGTTCTCAGAGCATTACAATTCAAGAGTATATAACTGATATTAAGGACTTGACAAAAAAACAAATTATAAAGAGGGAAGAAATCGTCAAGAATTTTTTATTTTACACTGAGGAAACTATTAAATCAATTTTTCAAATAAAATTTTTTGTTCCCTTAAGTGGTCAAATATATATGAATAACATTACGTTATTTTTAGAGGAAGGATTTTGTGCTCTTTTGAATATAACTGTTCCTGCTGGATTTTGGCATACGAATAATTTAATTATAGGACCTCCTAAAATTATTCATTATGGGTTTGATATAATTTCTTTGCATACATATTTATTATCTAGATATCAAAGAACGTATAGTCAATCAGTTGAAGAAATATATGATTTTTTTGCTACAAGGAATTTTATAAAAAGAAATGGGGCAAAAGAGTTTTATATTCAAGAACACAACCCTATTGCGTGTAATATGCCTATATTCTTCGATTCATTTTTTGCAAAGTTTGAAATAGTTTATTTTTCTAAGATTGTGAATGAACATTCTCGTCAGATAGGTATCGCGGTAACAATTAGAACAGCAGAGAATGAATATGTTGACCTCTACTATACACTTTGGAGACACACAAATAGCCCAATCTTTGGTGTATTTCCATTGTTACCTCAGCGAAGTCATTCATTACTTTTTATAAAAGACACGCAATATGGTTCGTCTACAGATTTTATTCTTACTGAATCATTTCATGATGCTATGAAGACTTCAAACGATAAGCGTCAGATTAGGGCTTTTATATGTGGTGGATTTGAAAATTTACAATATACAAATTGCCAGTTTGTAGCAAATACTACTTTTACCTATTTCGTGAAAAGACAATTAACATATCTTGACCTTAATCACTTGCGGAACTTTCAAAAAGACAAAAAAATATCTGTTTTCTTGGTTGCTCCTAGATTGGGCAAAATCTCGGTTGAAATAGCTATGAAGGATCCACAGCTATTAGATATTGAAAAAACAACTGTGGAAACACTTCTTGCAACACCAGATAAGTCAATTGTGGGTAGTCAACGGAAACGCTTTACAATACTTGACCCAATTATTGAAAGTGGTACTATTACATGGCTTTTTGCACAAGAAAAGGCAGGAAAAACTATTCTAGCCCTTTTTCTCGCACAAATAATCGGTATTGGTAATAGAAAGGCAGGGCCGCTATGTACTTATGACCCCAGAAAAGTTCTTTACATTGATGGCGAAATGCCAGGTGATAAACTTCAAGGTCATATTGATAAAATAATAAGGGGAATGGGAGCATCAGCAGACTCTATTGGACGTGCTTTCAGCATTTTTTTGTTTGCTGAAACAGATTTTTTATATGAGGATATTTTAGATGAAACATGGCAAGAAAAATATCTTGAAGAACTCATGCAATATGATTTAATCATCCTCGACAATTACTATACTCTATATAGCTCACTAAATCCAATAAAATTAATTCGTTGGATGAAGAAACTGACTCGAAAAGGCGTTACCTTTCTTGTTCTTGATCATACAAACTCTGAGGGAGAGTTACAAGGCAGTCATGTTAAACGCCGTGCAATGGACTTGGGATTAAAGCTAGAGCTTTGCGAAGAGAACAAAGTTGATATGACTTGTCATGCAGATAGATATGGAGTAGCCCAGCATGTAACACACTTGTCTTTTATAAAGTATTTTACGTCGTCAGAATTTCATTTGGACTTTTCATTGGCCCAAAAAGCGACAGCAATGAAGCCTCATTCAGAAGTACACACTCCTATACAAGAGTCCTTATCTCCAGAAGATACTGAACTTATGGTTATATATCTTTTACATTTACAAGGAAAACTAAGCAAGGAAGTTGCTGAAATATTAGAAAAAAAACCAAGCCTTATTAGCAAACGATTAAAAAGTATGGCGTTTGATGCGAAATTAGGAAAGAAAGCAAATTCCGAGCCAGCTGCCCAAGAAAAGCAAAAATATATTGTTTCAATGTACGAAAAAAATAGAGACGAATTTGATGCAGCGTTGAATGACATGATAGAGATTGTTCAGATTAATTCTTAATAAAGGGTATATGGAATTTTAGCTGTCGGAATAGCCTCTTGTTTACCATTCTGCGTAAAAAATAGTGATTTTTGAATTGTTAAAGAGGCACTCCCACAAAAGGAGTGCCTCTTTAACTATGAACTATTCTTCTACGTTATCATTTGGTTGTGAAAATAAAGAAGTTATGACTCCAATTACAAAACCACAAAGCACATAAGGCCATTTTTTATCATTTGACTTTTCCATAATGATAATTT
>CAYJHH010000162.1:0-5751 GCA_964369995.1 uncultured Desulfovibrionaceae bacterium | reverse complement strand
AATCCCTAAATGAAGATTTAATGACGCAGAAGGCCACTCTCATAGACCTCTGCCAACAAATACGTTTTGAGCATGATTTAGATTAATTTGTATTAGAACAGCATTTTTTGCAGCGTATAGTGCAATTTACACGCACAAATGGGTATATTTTCCAAGGGGGAGGTATATCCCCCTTGGAAGTCATTTTCGCTTAAAAAAGCCTACTTCAGATTACATTATTCTTTAAAATTCAAGCCTAAAGGAGGCATTAAGCATATGCCCTGTTTCGTGTTCTGAGGCTTGCAAGTTATACTTCAGCCCGAAGCTTATGCCATTGTCCGCATGAGCAAGGTCAAAGCCCACGCCTCCGTTGAAAGCAAAGCCGTCCACATTTTGCATATTGTATTCAGTAGAGCCAGCAACGCCGGGGATAGAAGAAACGCTGTTGGCGTGTAAGTCGCCAGCGGCGGCAATAAAGCCCACATCTAGGCTAGGTGTCCATGTCCAGCCGCTGTCGAAAGCAACATCTTTGCTGAAAGTCACGCCCACGGGGAAGTACCACACACCTTGGCTGTCGCTTTTGTTTTGGGCAACTGTGCCGCGAGTATTTTTTGTATCGTAAGAGCCTGTATACACGTGCATATAACGCACGCCTGCATGGGGCGTAATATGCATAAAGTCGGTTTCAAAGGTGTATTCCGCCGTAAGGCCCGCTGTCCACACCGTACTTTGAGTATGAGCTTCAAGGCTAGAACTGCCCAAAATAGCGGGCACATCTTGGTTAAATTCGCCAGATATGGAGCTAAAGCCCACATCCGCCATAAGGCTAAAGTTTTCTTTATAATACGCGCCGTACAGCGTTACGCCCCAAAAATCAAAATTATTTTGCGTCTGGCTCAAATCACCCGAACTTTCGGCATAGCCTGTGCCAAGGTTAAAGGCAAGACCCATGCGGAAGGTATTGTCCACGGTATAGTCCGCGCCAAGAATCAAACCACCAAGGCTTGAATTATAGCCATGTTCAAATGCGCCCGCGGAAATACCAGAAACAGTGCTGTATTTGTACATGGGCGAAAGCCATAAGGCCATGCCATTCTTGATGCTTTCGTCTGCCATGGCAGAGCCGCCGCTCACACCTGACGTACCTTCACCCACTTGTACCACCGCTGGAGCTTGCCCACCAGAGCTTGCAAAGTTAAAGCCTGCTTGGCTTAGATGTGCCAATACAGTATTGGCAGCAGTAAAACTTGCCCCAAGGCTCATGCCAGATGCCGCCCCCGTCTGGGCAATTTGCAGCACACTTTCAAGGATTTTCACTACTTCTGTGGGGTTCTTTTTGCCAATGCCTGCTGTATCATCAAAGAGTGTTGAGAAAAAGCGTATGGACTCTTGCTGGCTATTTACATCGAAGACCTTTGCCAATTCTTCCAAAATTTCGGTGGAAGCGCCCTGTGCAGCTGGGAAGCTTTCTTGAATATCCTCAAGCGAACTTCCTGTGATAGTAACGCTATACGTGCCCTTTGTGGGGTCAAAGGCTGCAACCTTGGCCACTTGCAAGCCTGTTGATGTGGTCAAGTTGTCACTGTCCCAAGCATCTGCGGCAATGGAACTATTTGCATTTATAAATCCACTTACAATATGCACAGTAGTACCGCTTTCAGCGGCGGTAATATGCAATTTTGCATCCTTTGCTACTGTAAGTGTACCATCAGTTGCTGTTAAGGCAGCATTACTACCAATCCCTGTGGCATCTACTACGAGTAAGGAATTTGCGGCAAAGGTGGCATGATTGGCGTTGGCGGCATTAATAGCAGCCATCGAACCGTCAATATTTATACTACCAGTATCTGCCAGCGTTTGCGGTTTCATAATAAATAAAGCCGCACTTACCTCATTTGCTCCATTACCCCAAGCATGACCGCTTTCAGTAAAGGCTTTTAGGGCATAAGCTCTATCCCCAGTACCAAGAACATAATAAGAATCTTGTCCGGCAATGATGTTACCATCAATATTGCTTATGTTTTTAGCAAAAACAGCGGAAGCATTTTCAAAGCCATTAAACGTGGACATAGCAAAGATGGTGGCGCCGTTAAAATTGGCATCTCCATTAATAATAAAGCTATCCCCAATAGTTGCATTGGCACCGCCCACATAGGTAGTTGCGCCGGAGGCAGCGGTAAAATTATTTGCGCTGAGAGTGCCACCTTTTACATTGATTATATTATTATTGAGTAAATCACCTTCAACATTTGTTCCACCGTTTACAGTAACCGTGCCGCTATTTGTTAAATCACCTGTAATGCTCCCATTTTGCAGATTTAAAATGCCGATGATCTTATTGACTGCATTACCATCAATAAGCGTACCATTAACATCACCTGTGAGGGTAAGATTGCCAGAGTTATTCACATCACCAGTAACACCGCCAAGAGTTGCAGTTTTTCCAGCGGCAAAAGTTCCGCCGGCGGCTTCGGTGGCGTCATTACCAAGCACCACATTGTTTGGTAAGCTTATGCCACTTTGAATATCTTTCAGATAGATAGTGCTGGTGTTAATACTTACGCTATCAAGCTCCACTGTACCATCTCCGGAAATGGCAGAACCTCTGAATTGACTTAAGAAAGTAGTATAGGCATTATATCCCATGCTAGTAAAGCCCACATTTTTCAAAACAAGATTACCTGCATGAGTGAGTTGTTTATCAATAGTAGTCTGGGCGGTAGTACTAAACGCTCCTGCATCA
Organism: uncultured Desulfovibrionaceae bacterium; assembly: GCA_964369995.1. Taxonomy (GTDB): domain Bacteria; phylum Desulfobacterota; class Desulfovibrionia; order Desulfovibrionales; family Desulfovibrionaceae; genus CAYJAD01. The sequence goes on along the minus strand of CAYJHH010000162.1, from coordinate 3,029 downwards.
GTAATACTCCCAAAATCAGCCGCTTTAACTATAAGCTTACCATTGGCATTAGTGCTAAAGTTATTGGCACCGCCATCTACTGTTAATGTGCCGTTAGAGGTATCAAGAGAGCCGTTGACTATAGTAAGGCTACCGCCGCTTTGAATAGTCATATTTTTATTAGCTGCAAGGGTCACAGTACCCGCTGTGTCGGCATCACCAATGTTCAATGTGCCGGCACTGCCATAACCTTCATTAAAAGTAACGCTGTTTAAAGCTGTAGTAGTTCCATTATTGGTCACAGCGCCAAGGGTGGTTGTGCCCTTAAAGGTTGTGGTGCCGTTTGTAATGGTGGTCATGCCCGTGACGGTAACATTATTCAGCGTGCTTGTGCCTTCTACGGTAAGCGTAGCATTGCCAATACCGCCAGAACCGTAAGGACCTGCGCCAAAATTCAAAATGGCATTATTCACCTTCACGGCAGAAGCATTGTGCAAGACATTATTCAGGTTAAAAACATTATCGCCCGTGCCACCCCCTGTAATATTGAAAGTATAGGTACTACCATTAGTTTTCACATTATCGTCAAGGGTATAAGAACCGCCATTATTTACATTAAAGGTAAGGCTTAAATCAGCAGCATTCAAGTATATGGCATTATGGTCCCTAGTTGCACCACCATCATTGCTTACATAGTTACCACTGATGCTATAATCGCCCTTATCTGCAACAAAGCTGAGGCTTTTAGTGGTATAAATAGCCCCGCCGTTATTGGTAGCCGTATTGGCAATGAAGCTGCCAGTGATGTCGCCTAGGGTGGCAATATTCGCAATAGCCCCACCGTTACTGCCAGCCGTATTGGCAATAAAGCTGCCAGTGATGTCGCCTAGGGTGTCAATATTCGCAATAGCCCCGCCGTTGAGGTTAGCCGTATTGGCAATGAAGCTGCCAGTGATGTCGCCTAATTCGCTAAAATTATTATAAATAGCCCCGCCGCTGCCCGTAGCCGTATTGGCAATGAAGCTGCCAGTGATGTCGCCTAATTCGCCAAAAAAATTATAAATAGCCCCGCCGTCGCCATTGGTAGCCGTATTAGCAATAAAGCTGCCAGTGATGTCGCCTAATGTACCATCACTATAAATAGCCCCGCCAAAGTCAGTAGCCGTATTGGCAATAAAATCGGCGTAGATATGCGCGTCAGATCGGAAAGCTGAATTATAAATAGCACCACCTTCGAGGCCTGATTTTCCATAAAATGCTAATGGATTGGAGCTTGTGCCTATAGGTCCGTTAATATTGTCATCTCTACGTGATTCACTAGGGATGGAGGGGAGTATCTTGTAACTAATAGGAATACTATCAATAGTGGTTGTAAATCCATATTCACCAGCACTGACATCAGCAGTACCAAGAGATATGCTATAAGTAGACCCTGTACGTGGAATAATAGATTGCACCAAGGCATTAATATCATTATACACCGAGCCTGGGCTGGCTGGATTAGTATAGCGCGCACCGTAGCTTGTAGTTGTGCCATTAAGGCTTATATCAAAGACGCTAAAATAAGTCTTGCTTGGGTCTTGCTCTTCAATGGTAAAATACTCCCCCGTGGGCCACGTGATAGTGGGGGCGGCATGACCTAAACTTGGTATGAAGCTTGCTGCTGCTATGCTGGCGCATAGGGCTGTAACTTTGGCAAAACTACCAAGGGTATTGATAAGATGACATTTTTTCAGCACGGCCTTATAACGATTTATGAGGTTGCCTATGGCGTTTTTGCTTTGCATATAACTTCCTTTTTATGACAGAACGTATACGCGCATTGTATAGTGAAAGTATGCACTTTGTCTAGAACGTGTCGCGCTCTTATCATAAGTCATGCTAAAGATAGATTCAGACAGATATTTACGTAATGATTCATTATCGTTGATTTGTTTATATAACTTGATGCTGTCCTTCATGATGCCTTGGATGGCGTTTTTGAAAGCGCGTTCAAATTCGATACGGGCATTTTGTTTGTCAGAATTTTTCATGGCATTTTGATAGCCTTCGTCTTTGCTGACCATGTGGGGCAGTTCTTGAATTTGTCTGCGTACGTTATCTTCATCTTTCCATTCAATATTGCCAAAAATATCTGCCAACTATGCAAGATTATGAAAGCGTAAAAAATTCTGATGTATATAACACGCTCATTTGCCTTGGAGCTCAACCTTATGCTGATGCAGAAGGATTGCAAACCGTAAATAAAATCCTTCTTACTCAAAATAAGTCCGAAGAATTGGTAAACAACTTTGCTAACTGTAGGAAATGTTGCCCTTCGGCTGAACGCTTTGCACAAGATGCGCACAAAATTTTACAATAGGATTTTACTGTTCATCAAAAAAAATCGTTTATATATTACCTCCTTGAAATAGAGACAATTCACGCCCCCCGCTTGCTCAAAGCAGGCAGGGGGATTTTCATTTCAAGGAGGCTTAAAATGTACGAATACCAATCCCAAGATGTGACGGCGTTGGCAAAAGCCTTGCTCGCTGTACAAAAACAATTACAGCCAGCTTTTAAAGACGCAGAAAACCCTTTCACCAAGAGTCATTATGCCACGCTCAATTCCGTCATGGTGGCATGTCGTGACGCCCTACAAAGTAACGGCATATGGATGACACAGCTGCCGATGCCCACGCCTGAGCATTTAGGCTCTGGTCATTTGGCTTTACAGACAAAATTCACCCATGCTTCATCGGGGCAATGGCAAGCGTCGCTGACCATTGTGCCCTTACCCAAGAACGATCCACAAGGTATGGGCTCCGCTATGACTTATGCCAGGCGTTATGCTTTGACCGCTATGCTGGGCATTGTTACCGAAGATGATGATGGAGAAGGAGCAAGATTGCCTACAAAAAGAACGGCATCGCCAAGACAGGCCAAAACCACCAACGTACCGCAACATGCGCCCCCTCCACAGGTAAAATCAGAAACAATACCGTACATTGACGGCGTAAGCTACCAAGAGGTCACAGCCAGCGATGGACGCACCTGCATTGTAGCCACAG
>CAYJHH010000161.1:0-5756 GCA_964369995.1 uncultured Desulfovibrionaceae bacterium | reverse complement strand
CCCACCGAAGCGTCCACATTAAGCTTGGCGGCAATTTGCGCAGAGGCTTTGCGGGCTTCAGGGGTTTCGATAATTTCTGCATAGGCAGAGCGTAGGCCGGAGAGAATATCCGCCACATTATCAAGCTGCTCTACATTCATTTTAAGATTGGCTTGCAAAAGTCTTGTGGTGCACAAAAAGTACAGATTATTTAAATTTTCTGCCAGTGTGCCCCCTTTTTCCAAATTAAGGGTGTTGGTAAGCTCATTAATAATATCAATGACTTTTGATATAAGAATACCCTTGGCCGCATAGTCTTTTTCCAGCATTTTTTCTCTTGCTTGCTGTAAAAATTTCAGCGCACCATCATAGAGCAAGAGTAAAAGTTGCCCTTGATCTGTGGTATTCACCTTAGTTTGAAAATAGGCCTGTGCTGCCTTGTTCATACGAACCTCTATGTACTATCGTTTTATGTTGCTCTAGCAGTAATTACTTTTTTCGTCCAGTTTAATTAGCTTAACTTAGCTGTGTCAATTGTTGGGTAAGCATTTCCATTTCGCTGTTATAGCTACCAAGTAAGGTGTCAAGGCGAGCGAATTTTAATCTTTCATTATATTCCCAACGTTCGAGGCGTTCAGACTCTTCAGAAATCTTATTGTCCAGCTGTTCAATAAGGCTTTTGGCACCTTCTTCGGCAATTTTAAGGCCACCATTACCATCACTTAGGCCAGGGTCCGAAAGCTTGGGTTCTACATAGGTAAGCTCACTGGCGAAAAAGTCTTCAATTTGACTTACTTTGCCTTGCTGTACAGACACGGTGCCTGTGTAATTGGTGCCGGGGGTTAAGTTGTCAACAGTAATGGACATACCGCCGGCATCTCCAGCATCTCCGGCCACGGAAAAGGTATTGGGGTCATTTTCACTGGGGGAGGCCAAACGCCCATTAATGTATACATTAACGGGAGTGCCTGTGCTATCCACATCATACGCTACGCTATAAGTGCCAGGCTTAGTTATGCCGTCAATATGATTGGCATAGCGGAAGTTTGGGGAAGATGAACGTCCTTCACTATCATTGGCAAAAAAGGCAATAACATCTTCAAGATTATTGGCAATGGCATTATCAAAAGCTTCTTGATCTAGGGCCTGTATGGAATCTGTGCTGCCATAGGGGGCAATGGCAAAGAGGCCGAAGTTTGGGTCATCCACATCAGAAGACACTTTAATACCCATCTGTGCCAGACCGGAAATAAAATCTCCTGAGAAAATATCATCCGCTGTCATGGGTTGAAAGCCTGGAGGGCTTGAAGCTATCAAAGACTTAAAGCGAGAAGCAAAAAGCTGCGTGCTGTAGTTGCCTGTTAAAGCCGAACCAGTAGTGTTGGAAAGGCTTTGTCCATCATCATCATAACTGTCAGACACATCGTCTGTGATGGCGGTTAAATCCTGCACTTTTTTAAGCACGGAGTTGATGGCGTCAAGCACAGTTTGAATATTGGCTTTCACCGAGTCTGTATCGGCAGCCACAGTGATTTGCGCCGTACCCACATCACGCAAGGAAAGGGTAATACCTTCAAGCACGCCAGTAACTTCATTAGAAGAGGAGGTGAGCTCTTGCGGCCAGTTATCCACTTTAAAAATAGCATCTTGCGAAGCCTGCACTTGCCATGCGTCAGAGCCTGTTAAAGAACCACCAAGGCCGAGAGAAGCGGGGGCGCCGCTGACAGAAGTAATGCCTGCAAAGGACAAAATACCTGTGGTGGCATCATGAGTATAGGCAATGCCTGGATTATCTGGGTTAGTGGGATCATTTAAGCGATCAAGCACTTGTTGCATGGTTTCGGTATTATATACCGTTTCTGTATGGCTGGTGCCATCTTCACGGGTGAAGGTAAATTCCATTTCATAAGGTACCACACCCGTTTGAATGGTGGCATCAGGATCCACCGTTTGCTCATATTCATTCCAGCCATAAGAAGGCGTAGGCGCAGCGGCGGGGGTGCTCATGAGCGAGTCAGCATTTTTTATACCTAAAATAGTAACACTTTGCCTACCGCCTGCGGTGGTCACTGTGGAAGGAAAGGCGGGACCTAAACTGTCTAACACATCTTGTAAGGAGTGCTCGCCATCCATATCAACATTAAAGCTCGTGCCGAAGGTGGTTTCAAAGGTATATGTGGTGGTTTCTCCCACTGCGCCAAGAACCTGTCCTGTGGTATCGGCAATATTAATATTGACCGAAGAGCCTGCCACTGTGGCGCCGCTTACTTGACTTGCCAAGGCATTCATATCTTGAATACCGGTGACATCAAGTTCAGCTAAGCCACCTTCATCGGTGCCGCTCACGGTATAGCCTTTATCGGTCAAGGCATCCAATACGTCTCTGGCGCTATGGTTAGCTTCCATGGAAATTTCCACAAGTTCACCGTTGGTATTGGTGAAATTGTAGATATGCGCGTCAGCTATGGTGGCATCTAAGGAAGCACTGGGCATGGTAATGGAAGATACAGGCACAGAACCACGTAAGCTTAAATCTGTATCTAAAAAGTTTTGTGGTACATTGTTAATACCGTCAATAATCACTTCCGTATTGCCGCCATTTTCGGTGGCGGTGTAATTATAGCCTTCTGCTTTTAGCTTATCAAGAATTTGCTTTTGGTTATGCCCATACTCCATTTCAATATCTATGAAGGTGCCATCGTCTGCCGTAAAGGTATAGATGGCAGGGCCGGCCATGGTGCGGCTTGATAAATCCCCCGTAAAATTGATGGTGGTATTTTGTAGTACGTCAAAGCTTTCCGTGGTGGCAGTGCCGCCATGGGGGGTGGTGGTAATATCCATGGAATCAAGGCCAGTAATGACCATTTTTCCCGTGGTGGGATCTATACTAGCTATGTCGCTTCCGGCTTCCGCATTGATGGCTGTTACCAAATCTTCTTGTGTTCTGTCGCCCATGATGGTCACAGAATGCGTAGTCACGCCATCGCGCATATGGAGGTCATAGGTATAGGAATTGGCTATATTACCGCCATTTAAAGTTTCGGCTAAATCCACGGAAGATGTAGATTCCCAAATGCCGCCCGCACCGGACAAACCACTTAAATTGGAGGGGTGAATTTCAAGGGAGGCCTCAGCGCCGGATTTATCCCCAGCCATTTGGAAAGTATAACCATTGGCCACTTTTAAAATACTTACATTCACCCCTGGGTTGGCTTTGTCTTGGTTTACCATATTGGCAAAGCCTTCTAGGGTGGTGCCTGCCGGCACAGAAAGGGTGCGCGTAACGCCTTCATAGGTGTAGGAAAAATCCTGCGCAGTGCCGGAAGTATTAATAACTGTGGTCTTTTCGGCATAGGAGCCTTTGTTGGCCCAAATGGCATTGGAAGCCAATTGAGTGACCTCAATTTTATGCGTGCCGTCCACGGCATTGGCATCAGCTTTTACTCCCAAGGTGGCTTCACTACTACTGGAAGCAATCTTGGTTAAAAATTCTTCATAACTATTGAGTAAAGAAAGAGACTCTTGAGCTTCACCCACGGTTTTGATGAGGTCTTGGAAGGCTTCGTAGGTTTCTGTGGCTTCGTCGCGTGTGTCTTGAAGAGAATATAAGCGATAAGACTCAACTTCTAAAAGTTGATCAATCATGGCGCTAAAGTCGGTTCCGCTACCTATGCCTGAAAAAGATATGCCACCGGATATGGTATTTGACATAACAAACCTCTCATGGGGAAATTCTTGCCGAAAAAACGTGCTACAAGCTTACGGTTTATGAAATGCAAAAAGTGTGCAAATGCTGCGTAAGTCCTGTTGCCTAGCTCCTATGCTTAAAAGCACAGAACCCTTGTCTATGACTATCGACAAAAAAGCCATCTTCTTAAGGGTACAGCATGCCAGGCTACGCCCTGCGAGGAAAATCCTCCTTGGCTGTACTGGCTTTTTTTACGTAAATTTGCTACTAGTGCCACTGTAACACGCTGTTATGCCGCCCCATGCTTGAGCTGTGCGGCCGTAAAATAGAGAAAAAGGAAAAAATCATGCGTAGTAAAAAAATGACCGCAGGCCTTGAAAAAGCCCCGCACCGCTCCTTGTTGTATGCTTTGGGTCTCACCCGTGAAGAAATGGATCGCCCCTTGGTGGGTATTGTTAACGGCGCCAATGAAATTGTGCCTGGGCATATTCACTTGCACCGTATTGCTGAGGCGGTGAAGGCCGGCGTACGTTTGGCCGGCGGTACTCCCATGGAATTTCCCGCCATTGCCGTATGTGATGGCCTTGCCATGAACCATCAAGGCATGCATTTTTCCTTACCATCTCGCGAAATCATCGCCGATTCCATAGAAATCATGGCTTGTGCGCATCCTTTTGATGCTTTGGTCTTTATTCCCAATTGCGATAAAAGCGTACCCGGTATGCTCATGGCCATGCTGCGCTTAAATGTGCCTTCCATACTTATCAGCGGCGGCCCCATGCTGGCCGGCCTGAAATCCGAACATATTGGTAAGGATAGCAAAACAGATCTTATCACCGTGTTTGAAGGTGTGGGTCGTGTAAAAAGCGGCGATATGACCGAAGAACAATTGGAAGAGCTTGCCGAAGGCGCTTGCCCCGGCTGTGGTTCTTGCGCCGGTATGTTCACGGCGAACTCCATGAACTGTCTTTCCGAAACCATTGGTCTTGCTTTGCCGGGCAATGGCACCACCCCCGCCGTCATGGCTTCGCGCATTCGCCTTGCCAAAAAGTCCGGCATGAAGGTTATGGAGTTACTGGAAAAAAATATTCGTCCTTCGGATATTGTCACCCAAGAAGCTGTTTCCAATGCTGTAGCTGTGGATATGGCTCTCGGCTGTTCCACCAACACAGTGTTGCATTTACCCGCCGTATTCCGTGAGGCAGGCTTAAATTTATCCCTGGATATTTTTGATGAAGTGAGCCGCAAAACGCCGAATTTATGTAAGCTTTCTCCCGCCGGCTCGCATCATATAGAAGAACTGCACTTGGCCGGTGGCATTCCTGCCGTCATGGCGGAACTGCGCAAAATAGGGCTTATCAATGATTCTGCCCTCACCGTCACCGGTAAAAGCGTAGGTGAGAATCTCGCAGACCTTAAAGCCGGCATTAAGAATACCGAAGTGGTACGCACCGTGGAAAATGCCTATTCCAAGCAAGGCGGCATTGCCATCCTTAAGGGCTCCTTGGCGCCTCAAGGGGCTGTGGTGAAACAATCAGCCGTAGCAGCAGAAATGCTGTGCCGCGATGTGTGCGCCCGCGTTTTCACCTCTGAAGAAGACGCCATGCAAGCCATTTTGGCCGGAAAAATTCAAAAAGGTGACGCTGTAGTCATCACCTATGAAGGCCCTCGCGGCGGCCCAGGCATGCGCGAAATGCTTTCCCCCACGGCGGCCATTACCGGCATGGGACTGGGTAAGGATGTGGCCTTACTCACCGACGGACGTTTTTCCGGCGGTACCAACGGCGCCGCCATTGGGCATATTTCGCCCGAAGCAGCCGACGGCGGCACCATTGGCCTTGTGCGTGAAGGCGATATGATTCGTATCGATATACCCAATCGCGTGCTAGACCTTATGGTAAGCGAAGAAGAACTGGAAGAGCGCCGCAAAAACCATGTGCCTGTGGTGAAAGAAGTGACTTCTCCTTTCTTAAAGCGCTACGCCAGATTGGTAAGCTCCGCTGCCACCGGCGCTGTGTATAAATAGTTTTTTTCATGGGGGAGGGGAAAAACCTTTTCTGAAGAAAAGGTTCTTTCCCCTCCCCCAACC
>CAYJHH010000160.1:0-5780 GCA_964369995.1 uncultured Desulfovibrionaceae bacterium | reverse complement strand
ATGGATATTTCCGGTGAAGAAATTAGCGAAATTGGTGAAATCATCGGCGATGCTGCGCATCCGGATGCAAACATCATCTTTGGTGTGGTCTTTAACGAAGATGCCGGCGATGAATTGCGCATCACTGTGGTAGCCACAGGCATTGAATCTGTTGAACATGTGGCAGAGGAGCCTGAAAAGGTTTCTAATGTGACAAGCTTTAGTCAGCCTGGCCCTGCGGCTGCTGTGCCAAAACCAGGCCTAAGCCGTCAACCCATGCAGCAACCTCCCATGGCCACCGTAGGTTCTTTGTCTCAAGATGATTTACAAGATTTTCAAGGTAAGCGCCGCGTACCTGTGGAAAATTGGTATGATGGCAAAAGCGAAGTACCTCCTTTTGTGCGCAAAAATCAAGCGCTTGGTAATCAACAAAGCCGCGGGCATGCTCCCGGTAGCGAAGAATTTGTTTTTGACGAAACTGATTTTGATATGCCTGCTTTTATTCGTAGACAGGCAGATTAATTCGAAAATTTTTTTCTATGATAACTCCTGTGTTTAAAAACCCACACAGGGCAGCACGCCATCGTTGGTTTGATATGCGTGTGACACAATAGAAGGAAGGGCGTTATAAGGCAACATGATAAGCTTGTTGTTTGTTTATCATGCAGGACAGTAAGTCACCTTATATCTCGGAACATAGCCTCTCAGTTTCCGATGAAGAAAAGGCCGCATTAGCGGCCTTTTTGTTTTGTGTATGAGAAACGTTTTTTCGCTTCAAGTACATCAAATATTTTTTGTATCAAATAGTTTAGGCGACACTGAAAAAGTATTGAAGTGTCGACAAAAAAATTTTTTTTATGTGTATAGACCTTAATAAACTTTACCAGAAATAAACGAATGGCATTCGTTTTCTGGCAAAGTTTAGACATTTGAAATAGTATTTTTCAGTGGAGACTATACAAGACATGCCTTTGGCATGGCTTGCTGCCACGTAAAACAAGCCGAAATTTACTTTCGGCGACCCCAAAGGGGTGTTTGAAGTGAGCGTGCCTTTCTTAAAAACGTGTAAAACACGTTTTTAAGCGTCGACTAGTTTAGACTGTCTTTAAGTTGCTTGCTAGGGCGAAATTTAACAGCTTTAGAAGCAGGGATGGTAATGCTCTCGCCAGTGCGAGGGTTACGCCCTTGACGCTCTTTACGGCTTTCCACCACAAAAGAGCCAAAGCCTACCAAGGTGAGCTTTTCTTCTTGTTTAAGGCCTTCAGAAATGGTTTCCAATACCGTACTCAACGCGCGCTCTGCATCGGCTTTGGTTAGCTTGGCATTGGTGGCTATTTTTTCGATTAATTCAGCTTTCGTCATCTTTTTCTCCTCAAAAATCAAGGCAAGTATGGTTTAGCGAGACGACTAGCAAAACATGCAGTGCTTACAAAGTCAAGCGCCTTGCAATAATTTCTTGTAAAATCGCTGCAAAATCCTGTGGTGAAAGGGTTTCTGGACGCCTTTGTGGGTCAATTTCTAAATGCTCCAAACAAGGCAAAATGTGTAAGGCATTATTTTGGCGCAAAATGGCTTTAAGCTGTTTGCGTCTATTTTGAAAGCACATTTTAACAAATTTTGCCAAGAGTTTTGGATGCGATGGGCGCTGATCTAAGGGCAAAGGAGTAAAAGCTAGCACCGCTGAGTCCACTTTGGGCGGGGGAGAAAAAGACTTAGGTCCCACCACAAAACCCCACTCTGGGCGTACGAAGCTTTGCGTCCAAACAGTTAATGCGCCATATTCTTTGCTGTTGGGTTTGGCTATAAGGCGCAGACCCACTTCTTTTTGCATCATAAATACCGCACGTATAAGGCCGGTACTTAGCGAAAAGATATCCCACATGAGTGGTGAAGCCACATTATATGGCAAATTACTAATAATTTTCCGAGGATTTTCCGGCGTAATATCTGCCCAAGGCATTTGCAAAGCGTCCATGAGCAATGCCTTGGTGTTAGGGCCGCCAAGGCGTTGTCTTTCCGCTGCCCAGTGATCGTCCTTTTCCACCAAGGTCAATTCTGCCAGAGGTTTTTCCTCTAAAATGGTAGTAAGTGCGCCAGGGCCAGGGCCAATTTCTATGACCCTATCACCATCTTTAATATGTAAAAGAGACACGATCTTTTCAGAGATATTTCTATCACGCAGAAAGTGTTGCCCCAGACTTTTTTTTGCTTTTGGTTGTTGCATTAGAGAGTATCAAAGGTTGCAAATTGAAGAATAAGCCCGGCTCTGCCTTGTGTGGCAGAACGAAGGGAGGTGGAAAAGCCAAAAAGACGCGACAATGGTGCCAGCCCTTGAATAATCTTGGTGGTATTTTCACTGTTTTCACCATGTTCAAAGCTACCGCGATGGGCAAGGTTCTCAACCCGACCGCCACAAGTGGTGAAAAGACTCATGGCAGCCCCCAAATGGGCATCTGGTACCGTAATTTCCACCTGCATAATGGGCTCCAGCAAAAGCGGATTTGCTTTGCTTAAAGCCTCGCGCAAAGCCATACCTGCGGCCATATGAAATCCCGGTACCGAAGTGACGCCGTCTTTTCTGTCCATATGGGTAATGGTTATGCCCACATCTTGCAAGGGAAAACCTTGTATGGGGCCACTTTGTAGAGCATCTTCTAGTCCTTGCTTTACAGCCTGTAGCCAAGGTAAAGAAAGCTGTAAGGGCGCGAGCAATTTACTGGCTTCGCCGGCCTTGGCAGGATCTAAAATATTTTCCGGAAAGTTTTGCCCAAAGCGCACCACATTACCTGTACCACGCTCTAAAGGTTCTAGCTCTATGTGCACCTTGCCATAATGCATCTCTTTGCCCAGTTCGCGGTCAAACTCTGCCTCAGCCGAAGCTGCATTGGCTATGCTCTCACGGCATACCACTTGAGGATGCCCCACGCGTGGCTCAATGTTATACTCGCGCTTTATACGTTCCAAAATAACGTCAAGATGCAATTCCCCCATGCCGGAAAGCATGCGATGGCCAGAGCCTTCATCCACATGAGATTTGAGTGTGGGGTCTTCTAAGGTAAAGCGCGTTAAGGCTTCATCCAACGTCGCGCCTTCATCGGCATTACGCGGCTCCATGGCAAGGGTTATTACCGGAGCATAGGCGGTAATGTTTTCCAGCTCATAAGGTGCTTCTTTAGACGCATAAGTTATGCCAGTGGTGGCGGCGCGCAGGCCTATGACAGCCACAATATCTCCGGTTCCGGCACAAGGCATTTGCTCGCGATAGTCGGCATGTAAACGGTAAATGCGCTGTACACGGTCGGGTGCACCGGCCTTTTGATTTTCCACAGGATAGTATTGCTCTCCTTCATGCAATGATCCGGCATAAATACGCATGAAGGCCATTTTCCGTCCCCCATCCATAAGAATTTTAAACACCAATGCCGAAAGAGGCGCATCCTCAGCAGGTAAGATGGTATGCTCTGTGGCATCTTTACCCAGAGCTACCGGAGCGGGAACATCGATGGGGGCGGGCAGCAAAGTGCATATGCCATCCAGCACCGCTTGAATGCCAGCATTGCGCAGGGCAGAGCCGCAAAATGTGGGGGTTAGGCTACGCGCCAAGGTGGCACGTCTTGCGGCGGCCCAAATGTCTGCGGCGCTAAACTCTTGTTCAGCCAAGTAGCCCTCTAAAAATACATCATCGGCTTCTGCCAAGTCTTCAAGCAATTTTTCTCGCCAAGGGCCAATGGCAGTAAGTTCTGCCTTACTTAAGGGGCTGCGGCTTACTGTAACACCTTGGTCTTGCTCATGGTAATCAAGGCGTTCCATATGCACTATGTCGAGCAAGGCCTCAAATTCATCGCCTTGCCCCAAAGGCATGGTGAGCAGTAAAGGTTTTGTGTAAAGCTGCTCACGCATGGCACCAAGCACATTTTCAAAATCCGCTCCTAATCTGTCAACTTTATTAATGAAAGCTATTTTAGGTACGGCAAAGTTTTCAGATTGCTGCCACACGGTTTCCGATTGGGGCTCAACGCCGCCCACGGCGCAAAAAACGCCCACGGCGCCGTCCAAAACCCGCAAGGAACGTTGCACTTCCATGGTAAAGTCCACATGTCCAGGGGTATCAATAATATTAATGGTATGTGTGTTCCATGTACAGGAAGTACAAGCCGAAGTAATGGTAATGCCGCGTTCTTGCTCTTCAGGCAAGTAATCCATGGTGGCGGTGCCTTCGTGCACTTCACCCATGCGATGAATTTTTTCTGTATAAAATAAAATGCGTTCCGTGAGCGTGGTTTTGCCGGCGTCAATGTGAGCGATGATGCCTATATTACGCAAAGTATCAATGCTGATTTTAGCACTCATGGCAGCCTCGTTTATTGGGGTTCTGCGTCAAAGGCAGTTCCGGCCATAACGCATTGATTGAGGAAAAATTGGGGGCAAAGACCGGATATATGCCAGCAACCTTCCATACCTTGGGTAAGGTGCTGGTCATAGCGTGCAGTGCCTTGGCTTATGGCTTGACTTAAAACATTGAGCGAAGGTTTTTCCATACCATAATAGGCATGAGCAAAGTCAAAAGGACTGAGCACCATCACAGCATCAGGCTGTGTATAGTGAATATTGCTTTTCATGGATTCATCAATGGTGGGAGGAAGAAAAATATGTGGCGCTCGGGCGTCTTCAAAAAAAGGCATATGCAAATCCATAATCATGGGGTGTAGGGATTGCAAACTTTGCTCTTGATGCAAAAGCAAAAGCCGCTGATTATGGCTGTGCATGACGTCATTGTGTAAAGTGCGTAGCCATTGCATGGCGTCGCTTACATGGGGGAGGGCATATGCCTCTTCTATGCCAAGCAGTTCAAGAGCTGTAAGCAAAGCAGGTTTGGGCTTACCTATTTGAATAAAAATACACTGGTTTACCCCTGCGAGCAATGCCGGCATGGTGGTGGCAATAAGGCGCGCAGGAGAAAGGTATTCTTCGCCGCACAGTATGAATAATAGAGGCGCAGGGGCGCTGTGTTTTCTTTGCCAAAAGCCTTTATTTTTGTGTTCATAAAATTGGCTTTGTGCGCTGGGGCATTCGCCTTGTAAGGCTTGATACGCTATGGCTGTTTTGAGTAATTGGCGCTGTTCGGCTGTGGCATTTTCGTAAGCTTCAGCGCGTAAGGTATCATCTATGGTGTAGGGCTCAAGAAAGGTCAGCCAATGTGCAGTCATGGTATGCTCCCTGTAAAATCCTGTGGTATGTACAGTGTTTTGTGTGCTTATAGTAAACTGTGTAGGAGGGGAGCGCAAACTATTTTATGTGCTTGGAAGGGGGGGGTGATGGTTTCAAGGAATATGTGATTGGTATAGGTTGGAGAATGGTTTCATGGTGTTTGTGCTCTTTTGTGCACTTTCTCCAAAATTCATCTTTAAAGTGCGCACGGCGTCAAAATGCATTTTGTGAACGCACGACCTTAAGGTCGCTTACCTTCCCAAAATACATTTTTCCTTGTGCGCACTTCAAATCTTATAATTTAAAGAAATTCCCCAAAAACCAACCATTGGCGATTTTGTTGTGTAACCATTTCAGTAATGTTTTTTCATATTCTGTAAAAGGAGACAAAATCGCCAAGCCTCGATCTTATCCCCCACGCATCGCTGCCGCTCCGCGCACCCCCTTACAGTGCTTACGCACAAGGGGGAAGGAAAGGGATGAATAATGATTTTTCTGTGCCCCAAAAAATGAGATTAAAGCGACGGGTGTGTGGCAATAAAAAGTTTTTGGAAGTGGGGGGGCGGGGGGGAGAAACCTTTTTTCAAAAAGGT
>CAYJHH010000159.1:0-5784 GCA_964369995.1 uncultured Desulfovibrionaceae bacterium | reverse complement strand
CTTCCCCCTGCACCCCCTTCCCCTTTCAAAACGCGCTTTATATAGTCGACACTGAAAACAAGCCGGAATTTACTTCCGCCGGCCCCAAAGGGGTGTTTGAAGTAAGCGTGCCTTTCTTAAAATCGTGTGAAAACACGTTTTTAAGCGCCGACTATATGGGCTCCTCTTAAGATCAAGGGCTTTTGTCCACAAAAGATTTTCGCTTCCGTATGAAAAACATACGACCTCAAGAGAGATTTATTCTTAATTGGCTATAATCACAGTGTTTTTACACCATTAACTGACCATATCTTTCTTGACGTGCTCCGTATCCTATGCCATAAGTAGCAATTCTATTTGAACATCAAATAAATTCCCGAGCCCTTGGAGAAGTGCATGAGCGATTATAAAAAAACCCTAAACCTTCCTGATACCCGTTTTCCCATGAAAGCCAACCTTGTACAACGCGAACCCGAAACCTTGAAGCGTTGGGAAAAAATGGGCGCCTATGACATAATGGTGAAAAACTCCGGTTCCCAAGGGCGTTATGTGCTGCACGATGGCCCCCCTTACGCCAATGGGCATATCCACATGGGTACGGCACTGAACAAAATCCTTAAAGATATTATCATAAAATCCAAGAATATGCAGGGTTTTTCGGCTGAATATGTGCCTGGCTGGGACTGCCACGGCCTGCCCATTGAACTTAAGGTAGAGCATGAGCTTGGCGAAAAGAAAAAAGAGCTCCCCGCCCATGTGGTGCGTAAAGCTTGCCGTAAGTATGCAGAAAAATGGATTAATACACAGCGCAAAGAATTTAAGCGTCTTGGTGTTTTTGGCACTTGGGAAGCGCCCTATATGAGTATGGCCCCAGCGTACGAAGCAGCCACCGCGCATACCTTGGCTGAAGTGGCCGCCACAGGTAACCTTACGCGCAGTAAAAAACCCATTTACTGGTGCTGCTCTTGTCACACAGCCCTAGCTGAAGCCGAAGTGGAATACGAAAATCACACCTCCCCTTCTATTTTTGTGCGCTTTCCTTTGCAAGATCAAGGCTTAGAAAAAGTTCTTCCTGCGGCCAGCGGTAAACAAAATTTTGTGGTCATTTGGACCACCACCCCTTGGACTTTGCCAGACAATATGGGCGTATGCTTGCACCCTGAATTTGATTATGCCCTGGTGGCTCATGGCGATGCGCAATACCTTCTTGCCAAAGAATTGGTGGAAAGCTGCGCGCAAACTTTTGGCTGGGAAGAATATAGCATTGTGGCTGAATGCCAAGGTTCTGCCTTGGTGGGGCTTAAAGCTACCCACCCTTTCTATGACCGCCCATCGCCCCTTATTTTAGGGCATCATGTGACCTTAGAAGCTGGCACAGGCTGCGTACACACAGCGCCGGGCCATGGCCGCGAAGACTATGATGTGGGCTTAAAGTATGGTCTTGAAGTGTATTCACCGCTAGACGATGCCGGAAGATTTTTGGACAGCGTAGAATTTTTCGCTGGCCTCAATGTTTTTGAAGCCAATCCTAAGGTTATAGAAAAACTAGAAGAAGTGGGTAATCTTTTACAAGGCTCTAAACTTTCGCACTCCTACCCCCATTGCTGGCGCTGTAAAAAGCCGGTGATTTTCCGCGCAACCACACAATGGTTCATTGGTATGGAGAAAAATGATTTACGCAAACGCTCCTTAGAAGCCATACGCCAAAAAGTACAATGGATTCCCACTTGGGGCGAGGAGCGTATCTACAATATGATTGAAGCGCGTCCTGATTGGTGCATCTCGCGTCAGCGCCAATGGGGTGTACCCATCATGGCTTTACTGTGCGAATCTTGCGGCGACGCCTGGCAAGATAGCCAGTGGATGCACAGCATGGCAGATCGCTTTGCCAAACATAGCACCGGTTGTGACTATTGGTATGAAGCTGAATTGACAGATATTGTCCCCGAGGGACTTACCTGCGCCAAATGCGGTGGACAGCATTGGAAAAGAGAAAGTGATATTTTGGATGTATGGTTTGACTCCGGCACCAGCTTTGCTGCCGTGGCAGAACAACGCCCAGAATTAGGCTTTCCCACGGACTTATATTTGGAAGGCTCTGACCAGCATCGCGGTTGGTTCCACTCCTCGCTCCTAGCCTCCATGGCCACGCGTGAAGTTCCGCCTTATAAGGCAGTGCTTACCCACGGTTATGTGGTGGACGGCAAGGGATTGAAAATGTCCAAGTCCATTGGCAATGTCATTGCGCCTCAAGAGCTTATTGACAAATTTGGTGCAGAAATCATCCGCTTGTGGGTATCTTCAGTGGAATACCGCGAAGACATTCGTATTTCAGATGAAATTTTAAACCGCTTGGTGGATGCGTACCGCCGTATTCGTAATACTTGCCGCTACTTATTAGGCAATATTAAGGACATGCAAGCTGCAGATGTGCTTAAGCCTGCGCAAATGGACGCTTTAGACCGTCAGGCTTTGGATGTGGTAACCCGCGCCCATATGCGTATTCAAGATGCCTATTCTCATTTTGAATTCCATAAAGTGTTCCACACCTTACATAATTTGTGCGCCACAGACCTTTCGGCCACATATTTGGATATCATTAAAGATAGATTATACGCCTCTGCCCCTGCCAGCCCAGAGCGTCGCTCGGCGCAATCGGCTTTGTGGTATATTTTAAGCTTGCTTATGCGTGATATGGCTCCTGTCATGAGCTTTACCGCCGAAGAAGTCTTTGACTATGTACCCGAAGAGTTGCGTAAAACATGTGGTGAAGATGTAAGCACGGTTTTTGCCCTGCCTGCGCTCAGCACCGAGTCCCTCACAGAGCAAGGTTTCCTTTTGGATGCAGCAAGCTTAGAGAATTGGGCCACTTTATATGATATTCGCGGAGCCATCACGCGTGCCATTGAGCCTTTGCGTAAGGACGGCACTGTGGGTCACTCCCTAGATACACGCGTGCAGGTATATGTTGCACCGGAAAAAATGGCGGCACTCACCAGCTTGAATGTGGATTTACGCGCCATTTCCATTGTTTCGCAATATATCTTATTGCCTCTAGACCAAGCTCCTGAAGGTGCCGTGCGCTTTGAGGATGTGGAAGGATTAGCCCTTACGGTGGAAAAAGCTCATGGGGAAAAGTGCGAACGCTGCTGGATTTATAGCACAGAACTTGGCACAGATAGCGCCCATGCCACCTTGTGCCCTCGTTGCACACAGGTTATGCAAAGCCTAGCTCTTGTAGCACAATAAAGGGCAACACATGCGATACGCCCTAGTTTGCGGCATTGCGGCCTTGGTCATGGTGCTGGATCAGCTCAGCAAATGGTGGGTAATAGAAAGTCTGCCTTTGCATGCCAGCGTGCCGGTGGTGGATGGTTTTTTTAATCTTGTACATATCTATAATCGAGGGGCGGCCTTTGGCTTCCTCAATAGATCGGATATAGAGTGGCAATTTTGGCTTTTTTTAGTGGCTACCATCATAGCTATGCTCACCATTTTTTACTTGGTGCGCACCTCACCCCGCAATGGGCTGCTCTTTTCAGCTCTTGGCATGGTGCTTGGCGGCGCCCTTGGTAATATGATTGACCGCATTCGCTATAGAGCGGTGGTGGATTTTTTAGATTTTTATGTGGGTTCCTGGCATTGGCCGGCATTTAACGTGGCAGATATTGCCATTTGCCTTGGCGCTGTGGGTACGTGTCTTGCCATGTTTATTTTGGAAGGACAGCAAAAAAATCTTCAAAAAAACAAGAATAAATGAGGTAACTATGCTTTGGTGGCATTATATTCTATTGGTACTGCCCATGGTACCCAATCTGTATTCCATTTGGCATATACGCACTCATTATTTTGCCGATGAACAGCAGAAATCTTTGTGGTTTTTATTGGCTGTCTTTGTTCCTGTCATAGGAGGCATTGTCTACCTTGCCTTAGGACGCAAAAAAGCCAGTAAAACCCCTTGGGAAGAGAATACTAACCCATGTGATGCAAAGCATGGCATATAAACATTAAAGGTGAATATTATGCAAAAATCTTTCTCCCGCTCTGTGCTTTTGGGTGGTTGCATGTTGGCACTTTTGGCCGGCTGTACCAAACAAGATGAATATGCCCAATTACAAGCACGCGTACAGACACAAGATCAACAATTACGCCAATTGCAACCCAATATGGCAGACTCTTGGGCGCAAGTTCAAGCTTTACGCCAAGAAATTAATGTACTTAAAGGTCAAATTGATGAACTTAATCGCAATAATGTAGTACAAAGAGTGAATACCCATGACGCAGCTTTGCGTCAGGTAGAAAAATCATTATCGCTGAACTTTAATTTAGATCAGCCCATGGAAGGTTATGGCTCCTCTACAGGCTTTGTGCCGGGAACTCCAAGTCCCACAGGCATGTCCGCCACCCCTACCCCGCGTCCCACACCGCCCACAAGCACCATGACGGCGCCACCTGCGGCTGACGGCGCTTCACAGCTTTTTAACGAAGGTATTACCGCTTTTAATGCACGCCAATATGCCCAAGCTCAAAGCTCCTTTGTGGCCTTCACCGAGCAATATCCCCAAAGCAATCAAGTGGGCAATGCTTGGTACTACGTAGGCGATTGCAGCTTTCAGCTTAATAAATTTAACGATGCAGCCATAGCGTATGATAAAGTTATCACCGAATTCCCCAGAAGCACACGCGCCCCTGCTGCGTACTTAAAACAAGCCATTTGCTTTAGTAAGCTTGGCCAAAAAGCCGCCGCCACAGCACGTATGCAAGAGCTTATGAAAAAGTATCCCACTTCTGCAGAAGCTGCACGCGCTAAATCTTTTTTAAAAACCAATAAATAATAACTGCGCTGCCGGTGTACCCCATCGGCAGCAATACATATAAGGATATCCCATGACTGAGCAAAGCACCTCCCATCGCCAAGAAGTGCGCCTATCTTTTACGGCCGACATTTCTAACAGCCCCATTGTATGTCAGCTTGTGACCAAGTATAATTTGGTGTTTAACATTCTAAAGGCGCAAATCAGCTCCCGTAAAGAAGGTAAGATGACCCTTGAGCTCATGGGTGATAAAAGCAATATAAATGACGCCATTGCTTATCTAAAAGAAGAAGGCGTGAAAGTGCTTGGCGTAGCCCAAAAGGTCTGCCGCGATGACGCACTGTGTATTCACTGTGGTTTTTGTACAGCATTATGCCCTACCACTGCCCTTAAGGTAAATACCACCACCCGCTTGGTGGACTTTACTGTACAAGAATGTGTGAGCTGTGGCCTGTGCACCAAAACATGCCCTGTAAATGCCATGCAAAAAGAAGTACAAGAAGTACTCATGTAAGCTTTTTTGTAGTTAGTAAATATAATGGGGGGAACCTTTTCTGATAGGTTGTCAAATGATAGTTATCACGTGACTAAGCCTTTGTTCCCCCCAACCTCCCTCCAAAAAACTTCACTGGCGACAAAATACTCGCTCTCACAACACGCTACTACGCATACCACTTCATAAAGTTCCTTGGTGAAGAGCCGAGCCGCCTTACAACCCCTATCTTTGGTGAAGAACCTGAAAAACCCATAAAGTTTGAAATTAAAAACTCAAATGAGAACAAGCAAGAAGAATTTTAGGCAAAAAAAAAGCCTGTTAAAAACAGGCTTTTTTTAGAAAAATGGCGGAGCGGAAGGGACTCGAACCCTCGGCCTCCGGCGTGACAGGCCGGCGTTATAACCGACTTAACTACCGCTCCATTTCCTTACGGAAATATATTTAGCAAAAGTCAAAGTCTTTTGCAAGAACTTTTTTTATGGCGGAGCGGAAGGG
>CAYJHH010000158.1:0-5818 GCA_964369995.1 uncultured Desulfovibrionaceae bacterium | reverse complement strand
ACAATTCATCATCGGGAATGTCTGGCCGTACTTCAAAACCTCCCCAATGAGCTGTGCGTTCTGGTTGTGGTATGAGGTGAGCTTGTGAAGAGGGCTTTGTCTTGTGGGTCTTAACTGTTTCATCTGCTTTCTTATCCGCCTTTTTATCCTTACCACGCTTATGCTCATTGAGATAACGAGCAAGGGTTGCTGCCTTTATGTCTATGCCTTTTTCGTGCAAGCGTTGGATGATTTCCTGTGTCTCAAATCCGCGCTTCTTCATGCGCTCTAATACTGGAGCAAGAGCAAAGATAGCTTCGCGCATGGTGAGGGTGCGGTTTCCGTCTAAAGTGACTTTGGCTGGTTTTAACTTGCTCAGTTCTTGTTTGAGTATTTTTATTTGGGATGCTGTCATATTCATGATTTTTATCCTTATATATGGTTGTATTTTTATCTGAAATACCTTGCCAGCATATCCGCTCAATGTAAGATTTTGTCTGCACCTTTGAGCGGTGGATATGGTTTATTGCCTTTTTGTCATCTTTGTTTTACCCACGCTTTACGCAAGTAAAGTATAGTGGGCTATAGCTTTGCCTTTTGCAAAGACTGCCAGCGGACAAAGTCCCTACCTCATACGACGCGCAGAGTGATGCGTAGATTGTTGTTGAGCGGATGCGGCGCTCTGTTCATTCGTCGCTGTTGCCGCCACTTCTTGCTCATGTTTTCGCCTTCGCTCAGCCCAGAACTCTTCATGCAAAGGAACAATATTGGGTTGCGTTATAAATGAGCGGTCTTGGTCGATTCTTTTTTTAAGGCGAGCAATATGGTCTTTCTGCGTTTCAATTGTCGTGACGGCTTTGTCATATAATTCTTGCTTTTCTTTTCGCAGTTTTTCCACCTGAGCATAGTGTTTACGATAAAGCTCCTCATACCTATCAGCACTGTTTTTATGCTTTGTTTGTAGCAATAAAGCTTCCCTCTGCCGCTTGATAATTTCTTTAGCTTCGCTAAGCACAGCTTTGTAGTTGAAAAATGAAGCATCAGGCAGTTGAGTATTTTCTTGTAAAAAGCTCTCAGCATCTTGCACCAATCTTTCATATTCCTGCATTTGCTGACGTAAAGCTTCTTCTTGTTCGCGTAGTTTTTTCAGCTCCTCCTGTTGCTGTTTATATTCACGGGTATGCAAATGTTTCTTTGCCGCTCCTTGCTCTTGCTCCACACCACGCTGAATATCAAAGCCCTTACTTTGCAAATGCTCAGGCAAGTCAGATTGAAGCTTACGTAAAGATTCACGGGTATAGATGGAGTTGGCATTGAGTCGTCCATCCTTTGTGATAGGCACATGCATAAAGTGCATATGCGGCGTTTTTTCATCCATATGCACCGTGGCGGCAATGACATTTTCCTTGCCTACAAAATCGGACAAAAAAGCTTTGCTCTCCTCAAAGAAGCGGCGTTGTTCTTCCAGTGACAATTTTTCAAAAAAAGCCGTATCTGAGGACACTATAAGCCCACACATACGCACGGCATCCTTGCGCACAGCCTTTACCAGTAGCAAGTCATCAATACGGTTTTGAATGCTCTCGGCGTAGTTTTGCGTTGCATTTTCATGCAGTTCATAATTTTGTGTGCTACGCTCATAATCTATATCTGGGTTGGAATGACTTTGTCGTGAACGACTATTATGATTTTCAATGCCTTTGACAGCATCAGCCTTAAACTTATTCATATGTAAAACCATGTAAGACATCAGTGTCACCCCTTTTATATTGATATTATTAAAAATATATGTTTTTTCCTCTTTGTATCGTTGCAAGAGTGCGTGTACATGAGCATGAATGTCGTGAGCTATAAAAAAATCTGGCTTCTGGCTAAATCTGTCTAGCAAGCCCTCAAGATGTTGTTCTAAAAAGCTGTCACCCTCCAAAGTGCGTACACTACGCAAGGCTTCACAAATATGAATTTCTTGATATGTTCTCACACGCTTCAGCATGCGCTTATATTCATTCTTAAGGGTAATGCGTTTAAGGGACGCTTTGTGGGACTTTGTGGCTTCTTTATGTGTACTCGGTGGGACTATATTGAAATAATCACAAATGATTTTCTTAGCTTCCAAGAAGTCCACTTGGCTTAAACTTTGTACCAGCGAGAAAATGTCGCCGCTTTCGCCACATGAAAAGCATTTGAAATATTCCTCATGCACAGCAAAGTTATTTTTCTTACCACCGTGAATAGGACAAGGAATACGCTTTTTTACTTCAATGCCATACATGCCAAGCACTTGAGGGACACTGATGAGGGATTTTATTTCATGCACTTTCATACATGTTTCCCTCATAAGTATACGTGCTCAAAATACTCAATATTCTCAAAAAGGGTTTTTGAGGGTTTTGAGAATATTGAGTATGCGTATTTAAGCTCTCAATAAGGAACATGCGCATCCCCCATACATTGAGGATTCACGGCATACTTTATGGATGTTGGCCTGCCTGGTGTCTTCTGAATAGGCAAAGGAAGTTTTTTAATGTAGTTATGCTCTTCAAGTATCAATAAAGCTTTGTTTACTTCCTCTTGCTTTTTAATGCGTCCTTTTACCCTTTGAAAACACTCTCTGGCAGAAAAGACATTTTGCCCTGTATTGCCAATCCAAAGCAGAATTTTTTTAGCCACTTGTAATTCTTCATCATCGAACATAAACCCATAAGCTCGTTTGGCATGGGCTATGAGAAAGAGCATGATATTACAAGCGTCATTCACTGTATCATGCTGTATCAATTCATTTTGTGGTTGATAATGATTGGCACAGTGGAGTAAGCCAACTATGCGAGCAAGCGTTCCCTTTTTACCTGCCCAGTCACGCATATGGGCAAGCTCATTGCCTTCACGCATAGCTACTTCAATCTTGTCCATGAACTGAGCATATATTTTAAGAGCTTCTGCCGTCATGGTTAAGGTATAAGGTTGATTGTCAGGCGGTGATATATTGAGAAAATGATGTATCAAGCTCTCGTATTTTTGCGCATAGCTTTCATTTATGGGGGACGTATTAAACGCCCTATAGCCAACTTTAGAGTTGGGAATGATATAGAGAAACCTTGCATCAAGCCCACGCCCTTGAAAAGCTTCACTATTATCACGATTTTTAAGCAAATAAGGTTGTATAAGAAATAAAAGCGTTAGGCATGGATTTTTAATGAAAATGGGTTTATGCCCTTTTCTATCAATACGCACATTTTCCCCATTATACGCTTTGAGTATGAGGTCTAAGTTAGGAACACCCTTGGCATAGCGTCCAGCCAAGGTGGCAAAAAAGCCACCCTCGGCTTCGGCAATGGTCAATCTACCGCCTTGATTTTCAAGAATAGCTCCCAAGCTTTCTGGTGTAACATCATCGGCAAAAAGCCGTGTATAGTGAGGCACTGTTGCCAGCTCTTGTTCAAGCAAAATGATTTCTTGAGACAGGCTTTGCAATTCAGATGTATCTTTTATCCTTGTGGCCTTAGCCCTTTTGCCCTCGATGAGTTTTTCAATGGTCTTATTGGTACTTATGGCCTCTTGAATACACTCTTTTTTTTTAGCGTGTTGTTCTTCCTCCCATTGTTCAAGGGGACGCTTAAAACGTTTTAAGGTGGGGCTTTTAAGTTCGCTAGGCTCTGCTGTAATAAGAATATATAGATTTAGCGGCTCAATGTAGCCTTGTTTTAGCTCCACCTGATACTTGCCCTGCACCGTCGTTGCAAGGCAAGCTAAAGCGCAAAACAGAGGCATCTCAAAGGCTGTTTGATAATGCTCAGAGCATGCCAAAGCGTAATCCTGTAAAACTGACGGAAGAAACTGAGGATTGAGGCTTGGCAATACACCCACATCATCAAGGGGAAGAATATTCTCCCAACCCACGTTTTGAGGGTTTTGAGAATTTTGAGTATGGGCTTCTACGTCTACAAAACACTGTACGTAAACCTCTTCTTCTCGTTCAGCGCCATAATCAGGCCATACCTTTTCTGACGGTAAAGGGGTAACAGCCATGATTACACCTCTTCTTCCAAAATCTCATGAAGCGGTTTGACTGTGGACTGCTCAAGAAATTCCAGCAAATCACTTTCACGATAGCGCACTTTGCGACCTATCTTCAAAAAGCGTGGTCCCTTTTTACTCCAACGCCTTTGTCGTAAAGTCTTTACGGAGAATCCTGTAATCTCACTGGCTTGAAATTCGTCATAGGTGATAAGAGTAGAATGAATTCCTTTGGAATGAACTATTGACATAATGCCCTCCTATTTAAATGTGTAATGTTCATTCCTGTAACATGCCAAAATAAAAGCCCTATTTCTACGAAATAGGGCAAATTTGTAAGTCGTTGTTTGTTCGATTTATTCTTGTTGTGTTTTTTATTTATTATTACATATAGTTATCGAAAGTAAATTCAGCAAACAAAATTTCTAACTCTAGTACTTTGACTTTCTCCCTGCTCCTGCCTTGTACTCTTTCGTAACGTGCTTACGGTAAAAATTCCTTGAAACTGTGGTGACTAGACTTTCATCTTGGCTCAAAAACGAGGCGGCAATTTCGTGAAACATATTCGTATTGAGACCTAACATTTTTTCCTCTTGAATTTTCTCCCATGCTTTTTGACAGGCTTCCTTTGTATGCGCATGCTTAACGGGATTGATTCTACTACCACTACGATTACCTTGATTCTTGCTTACCCTCTTAGGCTTCGGTTTAAATTCTCTCTCTATGTGTTTCAGCAAGCTTTCGGGTAAAAATTCTTTCCCGATTTCTTTGTCATGTAAATACAGCACTACCTCAAGAGGGTTTATATAGCCGGTAATTTCCGTTTTAGCCTGTATATAGCTTCTTTGAATCAACATCGTTTCTTGAGGCGTATAGTGCTGCGGAGCATGTTGTAAAACCGCATAGTTTTTGATAGCCCTATACAGTTGCTCTCCATTATCTATTTTCGTAACTGGATTTTTAAGGAAACCAGCCTCTACACTTTCATAAATAAACATCAACACCCTATCAATGATGTGCGTCTTCTCTATTCTATCAGGCTCGGTTATGGCACAGTTAGCTTCAAAAGTTGCCGTCCCTCTGCCTGTAATCATGAAAAACTTTGTTCCGTTCTTAAATGCATCTTCTGAGCATTTAAAGAAAAATAAATGTCCGCAAAATTTTTGTAATTCTTCACGGGGCTTTTGTAAAAATCTTACCCAATCCCCATTAAATTCTATATGTTCATTATCTTGAGTATTTCTCAGTGTATTTCCAACCATACTATCCTTCAATCATTATTCTTTATTCAAAATTTTCTTCAATGTATCCATTTGCAAATGGGCATAACGCTGCGTCATTTCTGGGCTTGAATGCGTGAGCAATTTTTGCACGCTGTACAAGTCCGCGCCATTATTTACCAATGAGCTGGCAAAGTTATGTCGCAGTCCGTGTACAGGGCGAAAGTCCGCGTCTAGCCCTGCTTGTTCCTTTATTTTATTGGAAAACTTGCGTATATCCTTGCGCCGTCCGCCTGTTTCATTGGGAAAGACGTAGGGGCTTTCCGTTCTTACTACGCTTTTTAATATAGATAAAGCTTTATCGCTCAGGGGTAAAATTTCGGTTTTATCGCTTTTAGCATAGTCCCCTTGTAAAATCACAAAGCCATGTTCCAAGTTCACATCGCTCCATTTTAAGCCAAGGGTAGCACTTTTGCGTATGCCCGTATGAAAAATAAACTTAAGGATATTTGCCGTCTTTTGATTGGGGTCATTGTCCAGCAGTTCAAGGTATTTTGCTTCTTGCTCCGCTGTCATAAATTCCGTCTTCTGATTATCCACGCGCG
>CAYJHH010000157.1:0-5877 GCA_964369995.1 uncultured Desulfovibrionaceae bacterium | reverse complement strand
CCTGTGGCTCCTGCCAACAGCCCTTATCCTCGTAAGGAAATGATTTGGGCTTCTTGGGGCATGAAAGATAAGCTTGAAAAGGACGTGGATCTATGGCTTTGCCACAATTGTGGCAATTGCGCAGATTTATGCCCACGCGGCGCGCGCCCTGCAGACCTTATGTCTGCCGCACGTAATATGGTGTATCGTAATCTTACCGAGCCTACCATTGTGGGCAAGTGGATGAGCTCTGCCAAGGGTCTTCCCTTCCTTTTTGGTATTCCGGCCATTTTTTGGCTGGTCATTTGGTGGATTCGTTCTGGTTTCCACGGCGGAGAATGGTTCCCAAGAGCCGCTGACGGACGTATTGTTTTCAGCGAAATGTTTCACATTCTCTATGTTATTGACCCTATCTTTATGGTTACGTTCTTTGGGGCAGCCTTTGTTATGTTCAAAGGGGTTATGCGCCTTTTAGATCTGTTTAAGCCCAAGGGCACCGTGCTTATGCTTGGTAAAACCAAACCATGGTATTGCCATTTGTACGATGCAATTGTGGAAGAAATCATAACACATAAAAAGTTTAGTGATTGTTCCACACCTTCGGAAAAACCTGAAGAAACAGAAGCTAAATCTGGCCGCAAATGGGGTCATATGGTGCTTATGTATAGCTTTGTGGCTCTTGCCATAGTAACAGGTATTGTGGCTGGCGCTTCTTGGGGGGGGATGATTTTCCCTGCTTTGAAAATGCCCACGCCGCTTGATTTAACAAATCCTGTTAAAATCCTTGCCAACCTTGGCGCTTTAGCCATGGTGCTTGGCCTTGGATTATTAACTTTGCGCCGTATGAAGCTCAATCCTAAATATCAAGCTTCTTCCTTCTATGATTGGTACTTACTTGGTATCATCTGGGTGGTGGCTTTAACGGGTATATTGAGCCAAGCATTCCGTTTGATGGACGCTATTACGCCGGCCTTTATTGTATACTATCTCCACTTGGTATTTGTGTGGATGCTCTTTGCTTACCTACCTTGGTCTAAGCTTGGACACTTTGTATACAGAACTGCCGCATTAACCTATGTGCGTATGGTTGGTCGTAGTAATTAGTTGGAGATGACAAAGTCAACACTCCCTGCAA
Source organism: uncultured Desulfovibrionaceae bacterium (assembly GCA_964369995.1). GTDB lineage: Bacteria > Desulfobacterota > Desulfovibrionia > Desulfovibrionales > Desulfovibrionaceae > CAYJAD01. Next base: position 4,763 of record CAYJHH010000157.1, on the reverse strand, counting down.
TCTGCATGTAACATCTTTAAGATTTGCAGATTTATTATAATAATCTCGATCTCCCAAGGAGGAGGCCGTATGTCTGATGTTTCTCGTAAAGTCTTCCCTATGGAAAATGTACTTGCCCTTGTTGTGGGCAAGGAAGACGCTGACGTTAAAGAATTGGCTGGCTACCTAACCGGGCGTACCATTGCTTGCGATTGTTGTGCCCAAGTTGTAGCCCCCCTTGCCGCCGGTTGGATGGCAAGTTTGTATCCTGACTTTGTGGCCATGGAATGGGATGGCGCTGTGGAATGGGATGCCTATGTGACCGAAAAGAAAAAAAGCATCGGTGACAATGTATCCTTACCCCCCATGAGTGCTAAGCTCCAAGCCTTGGCCGGCAAAACTTTGGATTGCCTCAAAGATATGGATGAAACCAATAAAGCTCAAAGCGCAGAAATTGCCGCCTTACACGCTAAGATTGATGTTCTTGAGCCTGCAGAAGCTAAAGCTGGCGAACTTGAGAAAAAGTGCGATCAGCTTGAAGCTAAAATCAAAACCATGAATACTGACATGGGTGCCTTGCGTAAGGAGCTTTTACCCTTCCAAGGTAAGATGGCTGTGGATCAAGCTGAACTTATGAGCATGATTAAGGGCGCCATTAAGGATAATATGAAAGGCCTTGTGGTGGGTGGCGTGGCCGCTGCTGCCGGTGCCGAGGGTGTGGCAGAAGCCATGGAAGAAGAATTATCCGATGACACCCCACGCGGTATCACCGGTGACTTTGGCTTTAATGCTTCCGGTAATGATGATGATGGCTTTGGTTTCTAAATCTAAGCCATAAGTGCTTTTACTTAGCCCCCATTTGTGTATGCAAGTGGGGGCTTTATTGGTTTTGAGCCCCAAGGACTCATATGTGTTTTGCCCCTATGAGCCAAGAAATGAGAAGTATTTTGAGACCTCTGCGCAATTCATTGCGTAGGGTCTCATGGAGCGTGGACGCCAGTCAATGCGACCAAAAATCAAGAATAGGCGTAGCTTTGCTTCGCCGTTAAGTGATTGATTTTTGTGCCTTTACCTCTGCATACGTATTTTACATTTTGAACAAATTTTCAAGCTTTATGCGTAAAGTTATATTTGAAATCAATTGTGCAGAGGTCTCATGCTGTGGACGAAATGGCAAAATTTCACCTTTCCCCCTTGAATATTGATGTGAGAGTGCTTACTTTATTGTAGTGGACGTAATATGTGCCTTATTGACTCTTGTTCCACAGAAGAGTAAATTGCTTTGTTTTATTATTGATAAGGGATATAGATTATGCAGATGTTTGTGGCTCACACCTTTGAAATTGACGACAGTAAAGACGCTGTGCAAGACATTATGGATGCGCTTCCTTTGGCAGAGCTTCAAGGTAAAAGTGTGATGGGCTTTATGACAACGCATGCCGATGCCATAGAATCTGGTGTGGTGGCAGCAATTTGCGCGGCTTTGCCATTTGATATCATTGGCAAGACGTGTTTTGCTTCATGTGGTCATGGAGAGGCTGATATTGCTTTGCTTACTTTAACGGTTCTTGCAAGCGATACGCTGCGCTTTGCCACTGCTGTTTCTAGGCCCTTAGGCCATGATTATCAAGACGCCTTGGGCGATGCTTGTGCACAAATTCAGGAAAAGTTAGGAGAAAGCCCCGCCCTTACCATTATGTGTGCGCCTTTTTCTCGTACTATTAATGGTCAAGATATCACTTCACATCTTTCTACTTTGTGGGAAAATACGCCTATTTTTGGCGGACTTGCAGCTGATCATACCAGCGAGCCAGAAGGGGCTTATGTTATTTATAATGGGCAGCATGAGTCTGAATCTGTGGCTTTACTTTGCATGGCAGGGCCGGTGAAAGCCCGCTTTGCCTTTACTTCTTTACGTCCAGATACCTTACAAAGGCATAAAGCCATTATTACAGCCTCCGAGGGAAATACTGTGTTTGCCGTCAACGATATGCCGGTGATGAATTACGTGTATTCTTTGGGTTTATCATCAGATGAATTACAAGGCGCAGGGTCTGTTATTCCCTTTTTGGTTGATTATAATGACGGTACTGCCCTGGTGGCAAGAGAAGTTTTGAGCGTTACTCCTGAAAAACACCTTCAATTTGGCGCCAACATGCCCGTGGGATCGTCCATTTATCTTGCTTTACAAACTCCGGAAGAAGTTTTAAATACAGCCGAAGAACTCCTCTACGAAATTGAAAAACATAAAGAGCACATAGCTGGTATATTGGTTGTGGGCTGTGCTGGACGTAGTGTTATTTTGGGGGGAGAACCTTTGGCAGAGGCCAGTAAAGCCCTGCTTATCCTTGATAAAAGCTTGTCTTATCATCAAGTATATTCTCGTGGTGAAGTATGCCCAGTGTACTTACCCTCGGGAAAAATCGAAAATAGATTCCACAATTTTACTTTTTCCGTTTGTATGTTTGAAAAAACATAGCCATAGTCGTATATTATGAAAAATGAACTCGAATTGCTCAAAAAAGAAAACAAACGCCTTGTAAGACAAAATCAAGCCTATGTGACCATGCTCGAAAGGGCGCGCCAATCTGTTCAAGCCAAGCGAAATGTCACTCGCGCACTGTATGCACAAAAAGAAAAGCAAGATGTCTACTTAAATTTGTTCTTGGCACATGCCACAGATATCGGCGTTATTTTTGATAATGAAGGCCGCCTTTTGTATTGTACCAATAAATTTTTAGAGCATATTAATGTGGCCCATGTGGAACCTTTGCAAGGGCAATACTTTGAAGATGTGTTTGATAAATTACTTTTTGGTAAGCGCAGTGTAAAGCTAAACGCCTTATTTGAGCAATGCCTTAAAAATGGCGTGGCCATTAATTTGAAGAAAAGCCTTGAAATGCACACGGAGAAAAAACACTATGCTGTGAGTTTTTCGCCCTTACGTGATGATAATGATGTGCATATGGGCGTTTTGGCCATGTTTCATGATCTCACAGATATTGTTCGTGCTAAAGAAGAAGCCGAAAAAGCAAATTTTGCCAAATCTAATTTCTTGGCCAATATGAGCCATGAAATCCGCACCCCCATGAATGCCATCATCGGTATGACCAGCATTGGGGCAGATGCAGCATCCTTAGATAGAAAAGATTATTGTTTTGAGCGCATAGGTGAAGCCTCAACACACTTACTTGGCGTCATCAATGATATTTTGGATATGTCTAAAATAGAAGCCAATAAGTTTGAGTTGTCCTTGACAGAGTTTGACCTTGAAAACATGCTTATGCGTGTGGTTAATGTGGTTAACTTTACTGTGGAGAACAAAAAGCAAAACTTCATTGTGAATATTGATAGGCTTATTCCGTGGAATATTATTTCCGATGAGCAACGCATTGCTCAGGTTATCACTAATTTCCTTTCCAATGCCGTTAAATTTACCCCTGAATATGGTTCCTTAATTCTTTCCGTTTCTTGCCATAGTGTGGCAGAAAATCATTGCCGTTTGGATGTAAGCGTTACCGACACCGGTATTGGTATTGGTGAAGAGCAGCAAAAACGCATGTTCCAACCCTTTATGCAAGCCGATAGCAGCATTACGCGTAAGTTTGGCGGTACGGGGCTGGGGCTTGTTATTTCCAAGCGCATTGTAAATTTACTGGGTGGAGATATTTCTTTACAATCACGCGAGGGCGAAGGGACAACATTTTCCTTCTCCATTCAGGCACAAAAGGGCAAGCCCACGGCTAAGTATATTTTGCAGGCCACCCCAGACAATATGCGTGTGCTGGTCATAGATGGCATTAGCGGCACGCGTTCGGCCTTGGAACATATGATTAAAAATCACGGCATTGTGTGCCATGCTGTAGGTTCCGGTGGTGAGGCTTTACAATGTCTTTCCAATAGCGTGGATACCCCTTATCATATCTGTTTTATAGATAATACATTGCCTGACATGGACGGCTGTGAGTTACTCAAAAATATTCGCGCTTATGAGCCCACCATGCCCGTGGTGGCCATTGTAAACTCCAAAGAGCAAGAGGAACAGTTAAAAGCTCAAAAAGTGAGTGTAACGCGCACCATTACCAAGCCTATTTTCCCATCACGTCTTGTGGATTGCATGAATACCTGCCTTGGTTCCACCAAAAGCATTGAAGCTAAAAATTTTGCTTCCAAGGATAATTTTACCGGACGCTTTAAAGGGTATCGGTTGCTTTTAGTGGAAGACGTGGAAATCAATAGAGAAATTGCCATGACTATTTTAGAGTTTACCGGCATAAAAATTGATACGGCAGAAGATGGGCTCATTGCCTTTGAAAAAATGCGTGATAATCCTGGTAAGTATGATGTGGTGCTCATGGATATTCATATGCCGCGCAAAGATGGCTATGAAGCCACGCGAGAAATTCGCGCATTAGATACTGGATACGCGAAAACCGTGCCTATCATTGCGCTTACAGCCAATGTTTTCAAAGAAGATATTCAGCGCTGCATGGAAGCAGGGCTCAATGACCACTTGGGTAAGCCCCTTGATGTCAATGAATTGCTGAATAAATTACAAAAATATCTCATGGGATAAAGCAAAAAAAAGAAAAAATGAAAGAAGGGCCGTAAGGCTCTTTTTTTATGGCATGCATGGAGACGTATTGTAAACTATGTGCAAAAAGTATCAATCTCTTTTGTGATATTCTTTGACAGAGCATGCTTTTTCCTATACAAAAAAAGAGCGATAGTAGGATTATTCACATTCATTCATTCAGGAGGGTGTAATGCTTGATCTTAACATC
>CAYJHH010000156.1:0-5958 GCA_964369995.1 uncultured Desulfovibrionaceae bacterium | reverse complement strand
TGCTTGATGATAGCGATGCTGAAATGCGTGCCATGGCGCAAGAAGAAATTGCCGTTGCCGATGAGCGTTTACCAGAAATTGAACATCAGCTTAAAATCTTGCTCCTGCCCAAAGACCCTCTGGATGACAAAAATACCATCCTTGAAATTCGCGCCGGTACAGGCGGTGATGAGGCATCCCTTTTTGCGGCTGACCTTTTCCGTATGTATACTCGTTACGCAGAAGTAAAGGGCTGGAAAACAGAAATCATGAGCGAATCCCCCACGGATACCGGCGGCATGAAGGAAGTTATCTGCCTTATTTCTGGCGATCGTGTGTATAGTCAGCTCAAATACGAAGCCGGCACACATCGCGTACAACGCGTACCAGCCACCGAAACTCAAGGGCGTATTCACACCTCTGCCGCCACTGTAGCCGTTATGGCCGAAGCCGATGAAGTGGATATTGATATTCGTCCCGATGATTTACGTATCGACGTATACCGTGCTTCCGGCGCTGGTGGTCAGCACGTAAACAAAACGGAATCTGCTGTGCGCATTACCCATATTCCCACAGGAACCGTGGTAACCTGCCAAGACGAAAAGAGTCAGCATAAAAATAAAGCTTCTGCCATGAAGGTTCTTGCCTCGCGCATTCTTCAAGCTGAGCAAGAAAAGCAAAATGCCAGCATGTCTGCCGACCGTAAAGCCCAAGTGGGCTCCGGCGACAGATCCGAACGCATTCGCACCTACAACTTCCCGCAGGGGCGTTGCACCGATCACCGCATTAACTTAACTCTTTACTCTTTGGAAAAAATCATGGAAGGGGATATTACACATTTGCTTGAGTCCCTCAACACCTTCTATCAAACAGAAGCGCTCAAGAATCAATCTGAAGCGTAATCCATATCCCCCTCTCCTACCCTTACTTTTTCTAACCTACTCCTTTTTACGAAGGAGTAGGTTTTTTGTATAAAAATAGTGCGTTTTGAAAGGAGAAATGTGTGGCTTTGGTTTTGGGTGTTAAAGCAATATAAACTAAAACACTATAGAAACCTTCACACTTTCCTGCCCATCCAGCATACTATTTTCTATGCTAAGCCTAGCTCCGTGTAGTCCTGCAATATGACGAACCATAGCAAGCCCTAGGCCGCTACCTCGTTCTTTTTGCCCAGGGGGACGATAAAAACGCTGTCCCAATTGACTCAGCGCCTCCTGCGGAATATGCGGGGCTATATTTTCCACCACCAATTCACGCGTCTGCAAAAGCACCTGAACCTTGCCTTCACATGCGCTATAGCGCACGGCATTATCTAAAAGATTACGCAAAACAATGGCCCAAAGCTCGCCATGCCCTTCTTTAAGTATGGGATCTGCTTGCATATGCGCTTGCACACGTACTTGCTTTGCCTCAGCCGCCCACTGTACAGTGTCTTGCGCATCTTGCACCAAAATACGCCACGGAATACTTTCTTGACTGCGGGTCACAGCTTTAGCCTCTAAGGAAGAGAGCAAAAGCAATTGCTCCACCAAATGCGTGCAACGCGTGCAACCTTCAAGGATTTTTTGCAAAGCATTTTCTCGAGACTTGGCATCATCTATGCACATTTCTAGCACTTCTGCCTGCACCCTTAACCCTGCCAAGGGCGTGCGTAACTCGTGGGCAGCATTGGAAACAAAGGCACGTTCATTATGTAGAAGAGCGGTAATACGCTCAAATAAATTATTGAGAGCTATCACCACGGGACGCGTTTCCGTGCTTAAGTTATGCACCATCAAAGGCTTGATATCCGAGGCCTCACGCCCTTGAATACATTGTGCAAGCTCTCGCAAAGGGCGTAATTCTTTATGTAAAAACCAGCATAAAACGCAAAGAAACAAGGGTAGCATTATCATCCAAGGTAAAAGATGGCGCCAGAGCACTTTAAAAATAAATTCCTGACGAAATTCCATTTCTTGCCCCACCACAATGACATACGCATTGTCCTTTGTTATGTAGGTAAAGAGTCGCCAGTCATCATCATCTATTTCCGCCCCAGAAAATCCTATTTTCTGGGCAAAAGGTAAATGTTTACCGTCTTCATCATCGCTGAGCATGCGTTGCCCTGAAGCAGAAAAAACCGTAAATGAGAAAAAATTTTCAATTTTTAATCTTTTTTTCTTGCGCTTATGTGGGAGAAGTTCTTCGATTTCATCTACCTCACCATGCAAGTGCTCCAAATCCAATTCAGCCAAACTTTTTGCAAAAAGTTCCATATGCGTATCAAAAAGCACACGTGTATGCCGCGAATCATAATTCCAAGAGATGGCAATGACAATGGACCAAGAGAATAAAGCAAAAAGTGAAAAATAAAGCATAAGGCGCGCCATAAGGCTCCACTGTGCCACGCGCGTCCATATTTTTTCTAACCAAAGTGGTTTATATTTACGTATTCTTTCCAAGCGTATACCCTATGCCATGTACGGTTTTTATAAATGAGGAGCCCAGCTTTGAACGCAAATGGTGAACATGCACTTCTACAGTATTGCTGCTTACCTCATCATTCCAGCCATAAAGCTTTTCTTCCAAAGCCGAGCGCGAGAGCACCCCACTGCCATGGGTTAAAAATATCTCTAAAAGAATCATAGCCTTAGGACTTATGGTTATGGGTTCACCATCTTTATACACAAGGCGCTTTTCTGTATCAAAGCGAACATTTTCATGCTCTAGAACATTATCACTTTGTCCCACATGCCGCCTTTGCAAAGCCCGCACTCTCGCCACAAGCTCCGCCAAAGCAAAAGGCTTTGGCAAATAGTCATCAGCGCCAAGGTTTAATCCTTCCACCTTTTGAGACACGGTGCCGCGTGCAGTGAGTATGAGCACAGGCGTACTTATACCCACTTTGCGCCAATGACGTAATATATCAAGGCCATCCATGCCGGGTAAGGTTAAGTCTAAAATAACCACATCATGCGCCTTGGCCTGCAAAGCATCTTTTGCCAAGGCGCCATCTTGCAACCAGTCCACGGTGAAATCTTGTTTTTCAAGAGCCACCACAACGCCGTCTCCAATAAGGATATCATCTTCCACAAGCAATATACGCATAACTTTCTCTCAAAAAAAGGAGGCTGCTAGGCAAACCTCCTTTACTATTAAAACATTTTGGGGATATAGCCCTACTATTTCGTGAGAAGCTTTACGCTTTTAACGTCAAATTCCACAGAGCCCCAATCTTTATCTACCTCAACCAAAAGTTCCACTTCGTCTTGAGGCCCCACCTTGGCGCCGCGCCAGGCCTTGCGGTCAATTTCTACCACGCCCATGCCACTGGCATCTTGGAAGGTATATTTATCATCACCCTTGTGGTTAACAATTTTTCCGCGAAAGGTTACCCAAGTATCATCGGCTTGAGAAGCGCCTTCTTTTAAGGTCATGATTGCTGGCCCAGGACCTGTATAACCACCGCTATCTGAAGGGCCTGTAAAGCCGCCACCCTTATTTCCCTTGGCAAATGCCATGGAGGTGGTGCCAAGGGCGCCTGTTAAAAGCATTGCTGCCAGTACAAAAGAAATTTTTTTGTGGGTTGTATTCGTTTTCATACTTATTCTCCTTTGAAGATGTTTTCTTCGTTTCGTGAGTTTAGAAAAACATGCGCTACTTAAGAAAATATTAAGGCAAAAAAAAAATAAATACTTTTTTTATTTTTTTCGAGGGGAAAAGGAGTCAAATAAATATAAGCGAAGGTGCTTTAATTTTTAGAAAAATGAGAAGCTCTGGAAGAAAATTTTCTTCAAAAAAATTTTCTTCCAGAAAAATGAATCTTAAAAACTTTATTGGAAAATTAACTTGCTTTTACAGCTACAACTTCAATTTCCACAGCCACGCCCAAAGGTAAGCTTGCTACGCCCACGCAAGAACGTGCAGGATAAGGCTCTTTGAAAACTTTTTTGTATTCTTCATTCACCAAGGGAAAATCTGCCATATTAGTAATAAATACTGTAACTTTTACTACGTCTGTTATGGCAAAATTGGCAGCTTCTAATACGCCTTGAACATTTTTTAGGCATTGCGCTGCTTGTGCGCTTGCGTCCCCTTCCACCACTTTACCGGTGGCAGGATCAAGAGCCACTTGACCAGCAGCATATAAAGTATTGCCCACCAACACAGCTTGGCTATAAGGACCTACGGCAGCAGGGGCTTTATCGGTTTTAATCACTTCTTTCATAATTTTCTCCTAAAATGAATCTATAATTTGTAAAAGTTCTTGGGTTTTTTGTTGCATAAGCGCCGCTTCGCCACGCGATTCCACATTGAGGCGCAATAAAGGTTCCGTATTGGAAGAGCGTACATTAAAACGCCAATTTTCAAATTCCAAAGAAAGCCCATCCAGACGATCTTCTGCCAGGGCATCTTTAGCGTATGTGTCATAAATTTTTTGGGTAATGGCCTTAGCATCGCTGACTTTACGATTAATTTCACCGCTACAAGGGTATTTTTGAATGCACTCTTGCACAAGCTCTGCAAGGCTCTTTTTGCTTTGTGTCACAAGCTGCGCCACTAAAAGCCATGGAAGCATGCCAGAGTCACAATACGAAAAATCACGGAAATAATGATGCGCGCTCATTTCGCCGCCATACAAAGCATCTTCCTTACGCATGGTTTCTTTAATGAAAGCATGCCCAGATTTAGATTGCAAGCATACACCGCCGGCGGCAGCCGTTACATCTTGCGTGTTCCAGGTTAAGCGCGGATCATGAATAATTTTAGCACCGGGGAAGTTTTTCAGCAAACTTTGCGCCAAAAGCCCCACCAAATAATAGCCCTCAATAAAGGTACCTGCAGCATCATAAAAGAAGCAGCGGTCAAAATCACCGTCCCAAGCAATGCCCAGATCTGCACCATGCGCACGCACAGCTTCAGCGGTGGCTTCGCGGCGCTCCGGCAATAAAGGATTGGGAATACCATTGGGAAAGGTGCCATCAGGTTGCATATTGGCCGTGGTAAAGGTGAAGGGCAGCTTATCCATAAGCTCTTGCATCACCAAACCTGCACAACCATTACCGGCATCGGCATGGATTTTTAAAGTGGCTTGAGGATCTATCTTCACATAGTTGAGTAAAAATTCCACATATTCTTTACGGAAAGATTGCTCCGCATAAGAACCGGCCTTTTCTTCCACGCTCATATCCACCGTGGGAAGAATTTTCAGCGCCTCATCACGAATATCAAAAAGACCGGTATCGCCGCTAATGGGTACCGCATCTTTACGCACAAATTTCATACCATTATCATCACGCGGATTGTGACTGCCAGTGATCATAATACCGCCGTCAAAGCCTTGGGCAAAGGCAGCATAATAAATTTCTTCTGTACCACATAGGCCAATATCTATCACATCAATGCCGGCGGCGCGTAAACCTGCCACAAGGCCATCACGCAACACAGGGCCAGAAAGACGACAATCGCGCCCCACAACCACTCGCTTGGGGCTAAAAAGCTTAGCATAAGCAAGGCCTATGGCTTTAGCCAAGGCAGGACTTAAAGATTCAGGATAGGTACCACGCACATCATAGGCTTTAAATGAAGCTGCAAAGGGCATAAAAATTCCTTGTAAAACATACTATTTTTATGGGGAAAACTCCCCTTTCTTCAACACCGTACTGCGGCAAGACATGCCGCCATGAAAAAATATTTACCTCTCAGCTTGGTAGCATAGCTTAGGACAAAATCCAAGCAATAAAAGGAAATACATACCTCAAACCCGCCGAAGCGAATGTACACATAAAAATCTACCGAAGGGGAACCTTTTCTAACAAAAGAAAAGCTTTCCTCTTAATGAACTTTATCAGTAGCCAGAAAAAACCCGCCGTAGCGGGTTTACAGAGTGCTGACAAAGTCTTCTGAGGGAAAACCTTTTCTGAAGAAAAGGTTCTTCCCCCAGACCCCCTTTCCAAAAAACTTTCATTGCATCAACACCTTATATTTATGAAAGGCATT
>CAYJHH010000155.1:0-5959 GCA_964369995.1 uncultured Desulfovibrionaceae bacterium | reverse complement strand
ATATAGCATTGGCGCGCGGCCCATTCAAATTTTGCGCGTTCATTGCCTGCATATCCTAGGTCATTTTCTATAAAGGGACCAAAAGCATCCATACGCATTTGCGCCACATCATCGGGCAGGTGCTGCGTATCGCGCATGATAGTATTTTTTATGTAGTCGCAACTTGGCGCCATGGCGCAGCCCTTGCGAGCAAGAATGATAATAAAATGACTGGCAGTGGGGAGTTGCCCTTGAGCGCCCCAGCAAAATTCTTTGAGCTCTTGGCGAAATTGAGGATTTTGCAATACAAGAAATTGCCAAGGCTCAAAGCCAAAAGAAGAAGGGGAAAGGCGAGCAGATTCTAAAATGGTATGAAAATCTTCTTCGCTAATCTTCACATGGGGGTCAAAGCTTTTGCAGGCGTGACGGAAATTCCAGGCTGTGAAGAGGCTTTCGGTAATGGTGGGCATGGTGACTCCTTTGGTTAGAAGTGTGCGGGCAGGGTTGCTCATTGCAACAGTATACTTGCATGGCTTACAGCGCTTGTAAAGGCGGCTAGTGGACAGAAAGGGGAAGTGCGTAGGCGAGAGAGGGAAAAATGATGCAAGGGAGGCATGCCTCCTCAGATTCGTGACAAAGCCTAAATAGTACATGGTACCAGAAAACAACTCTTAAAGCTACAACATGGATGCAAGTAAAGTTTTTTGGAAGGGGGGTCTGGGGGGAGAACCTTTTGTCCACAAAAGGTTTCCCCTCAGTGGACTTTATCAGCAATCTGAAGGGGAGGAAAAACCTCCCCTTATATATGAGTTTTTAACGCGTAAGTTTGCGGAATTTCACACGAGTGGGTGTGTCAGCGCTTTTGCCTAAGCGTTTTTTGCGATCAGCTTCATAGTCTGAGTAGTTACCATCAAAGAAGGTCACGCTGGAGTCTCCTTCAAAGGCCAGAATATGTGTGGCGATGCGGTCAAGGAACCAGCGATCGTGGCTAATGACCAATACGCAACCGGCAAAGTTATCCAAGGCATCTTCCAACGCGCGCATGGTGTTCACGTCAATATCGTTGGTAGGTTCGTCAAGGAGGATAACGTTGGCGCCAGATTTGAGCATACGTGCCAAATGCAAGCGATTGCGCTCCCCGCCGGAAAGTACTTCCACAGGTTTTTGTTGGTCTTGGCCGGCAAAGTTAAAGCGCGAGCAATAGGCACGGGCATTCATTTCTCTATTGCCAAGTTTAACCGTTTCCATACCTTCACTCAAAAGCTCATATACTGTTTTACCGGGTGTTAAAGACTCACGTCCTTGATCCACATAGGCAAATTGCACGGTTTCGCCCACGGTCAAGTCACCGGCATCAGGCTTTTCTAAGCCTACAAGCATTTTAAAGAAGGTAGACTTACCGGCACCGTTGGGTCCCACAATGCCTACAATGGCACCGGGCTGAATGAGGCAGTCAAGGTCTTCCACCAAGAGCTTGTCGCCAAGGCTTTTCTTAAGCCCTTTGGCTTCAATGACGCTTTTGCCAAGCCGTGGCCCTGGGGGAATGTAGATTTCAAGATCAGGCGCCAATTTTTCACTTTCATGGGAAAGCATGGCTTCATAGGCATTAATACGCGCTTTACCCTTAGCATGACGTCCCTTAGGTGACATGCGAATCCACTCAAGCTCTCTGTCCAAAGTCTTTTGACGTTGAGCTTCGCTTTTTTCTTCATGGGCAAGACGCTTTTGTTTTTGCTCAAGCCATGAGGAGTAATTGCCTTTCCATGGAATACCACGGCCACGATCCAATTCCAAAATCCAGCCGGCCACATTGTCAAGGAAGTAACGGTCGTGTGTTACGGCAATGACAGTGCCGGGGAAGGTGGAGAGAAAACGCTCAAGCCAAGCTACAGATTCGGCATCAAGGTGGTTAGTGGGTTCGTCTAAAAGCAAAATATCTGGGCTTTGCAGCAAAAGACGACATAAGGCCACGCGGCGGCGCTCACCACCGGAAATCACCGACACAGGCGTATCCCCAGGAGGGCAGCGCAATGCGTCCATGGCCATTTCAAGGCGTGCATCAAGATCCCAAATATTTTTGGCATCCATGATATCTTGCACTTTACTTTGCTTTTCAATGAGCGCGTCCATTTCTTCCGGTTCCATGGGCTCAGCAAATTTTTCGTTGATGGCTTCGTATTGCTTGGCAATGTCCACCAATTCTTGCACGCCTTCTTCCACCACTTCACGCACGGTGCGTGATTCATTGACCAAGGGTTCTTGCTCTAAGTAGCCAATGGTATGACCGGGTGCCAAGACTGTTTTGCCGTCAAATTCGGTATCAACACCGGCAAGAATGCGTAAAAGAGATGATTTACCTGCTCCGTTAAGGCCCAGTACGCCAATTTTTGCACCGTAAAAATACGATAGGGAAATATCTTTTAGCACTTCCCTTTGTCCATGTCGCTTGGTGACGCGAATCATGGAGTAAATAATTTTATCTACTTCATTACTCATATGTATCCCCATGTAAATGGTTTTGGTTTTTAATTATATAAGAGGCTGTTACAAAATTTCTTCTAAATGCTTGCGGGCAAAGTCAAGGCTAGCATCAAGCTCCAAAGCTGCACCAAGATAATGTTTGGCTTCGTCATATTGTCCCATAAATTTATAGCACAAACCCAGATTGGCAATGTCCATGACAGAGCCTTTATCTATGTGTAATACTTGTTTAAAGTCTTCAGCGGCCAAGGCGTATTCTTGTAGTTTAAAATGCGTCACACCGCGTAAGTTTCCGTATTCTTTCATGTCTGGGCAATAGCCCACTGCGCGCGTAAGCCAAGGCAAGGCGCCTTGCCAATCTTCCACAAGCGTTAAGCTGTAGCCCGCATAAAAGGCGGCCAATCCCTTGGCATCACTTTCCGGTTGTAAAGGTTCAGCAAGGGCAAAAAGCGCATGGGCTTCGCTGTACTTTTCTTGGCGCAATGCCAGCATGGCTCGAAAGAAGGGGATAAAATGCGCTTTGGGATAGTTTTCTTCCAAAAGAGCTAGGCCGGCAAGGGCATGCTCGCTGTCGCATTCTTCGGCTAAAATACGTCCCACAAAAAGGCCGAGGCTTTGGTTTTTATCACGCTCACGAAAGGCTAAACCCGGTACCAAGCAATAATGGGTGGGGATTTGCAATTTTTCGTGCATGGTAGAAATGGCGTATACAGGGTATCCTTGCTGTGTAAGGCCTTGGATAAGCGCTGTAAGTTCCAGTAAAATATCATCATTCACAAGGTTTGGTAAGTCTTGCAAGGAGCATGTATCCCCTTTTGTGAGCCAGGTGATGTGAGCTAGGTCTTCAAACTTCGTCAGACCGGAGGCCTCATAACATGCCGAGGTGCAAAAATCGCCCCCCAATTGCGCCACTTCAGTGACGGCGCGAATGGCAGCTTTTGCAGGACTGGCGGCGGTGCCGGCAGTGAAAACAATTTCTGAGGTGTCAGGAAAAGTGGCCGGATCATAGGCCACAGCACCCACCGTGGGTACGGGCATGCCTAGGGAAAAGTCTTTCAAAATAATATGAATATTTTCGCGTTCAAAGGCCGCCATAAGTTCTTGCAAGGTGGGGTCATCAAGGCTTGCAGGGTCAATGGTTGGGCATATGCGCTGCTCCCTATCAATGAGGCAGCAAACATGGCGTTCTACCAACTCACACAACCCTTGAAGCAAAGATTCTTCTTGCGTATTGCCGGCGCTGGTGCCATTAAATTCACCCAGTTTTTTAAACCAATTGAGCGGCGCCCAAACTTCTTTTCCTTGCACAAGGTCGGTAACGGGGAAAAATTGCCATGGCAATAAATCCAATAAAGCTTCGGCTTTTTGAGGGGGGAGGTCATCTTGTACTGCCTGCAAAATATGCTCTATGGGCATAAGGTCGGCGCCAAATTTTTCCTTAGCCTCACTCCATGTGCATACCTGACATTGCGGTAAGTTTTCCCAAAAGCTGAAAAAGGCATAGCGCTCCATGAGCTCCATAAGGGCAGAGGCTTCGGCCTGAATGGGAGAAGCTCCTTTGCCCATTTGCTTACGCGTGGGCATAATGCGCCGCGCATGAGCGCCGCAATTACTTAAAAATACAGGAATACCAAGGCGGCCAATATCCACACGCTTGGTGCTTGATAAAATATCTAAATCTACCTCTTGCAAACGCGTACGCACATGCGCCACGGTGTCTGCAGGGGACTTGGCTTTGTCTAGCTCAAGGCTATGCGCTTTGGGGCAAGATTGCAAAACTATCATTTGGGCTCCAAAATATGTAAGGCGTAGACGCGTTTTTCTTCTTCGCCGTCGGCGCTGGTACCGCGTACACCCACCAGCAATTCTTGAATGGTGAAAAGTTTTTCTGCCTGCTTAAAAAAACGTGGGCGCTTGCGAGCCATATCTGTACAAAGTATGGCCTTTCCACCGGTGTTTAAGTGGCGTTGTAAACATTTAGTAAGCGGACGATGTAATTCTTCCAAATAAAGAATTTCCGAGGCTGCAATCATATCAAAGCGGGTATTGCCAAGGGAGGCGCGGCTATCGGTGATGTCCACGTGGCGCACATGTACCACATTTTCCAAATTATTTTTTAGCACATTGGCTTTGGCAAAAAGCAAAGCATCGGGTACAATATCGCTGATGCATACAGAAGAAAAACCGTAGCGGCTTGCCAATAAGCCTAAGGTGCCGCATCCGGCGCCAAGTTCTAACAAGGTTTTCCCTTCGGGGGCGAGCTTGCGCAAATAGCGCCCAAGAACAAAAGAGGCAGGCCAAACTTTTGCCCAAAGAGGTAAATCTTTGAGGGGGTTGTGTATGGCTTTATTATCTATGAGCTTATCAAGATGCTCCGTCATATTGGTGATGGAAAGAACCTGTAAAGGACTGTCGTCCACTTGTAAGGGTTCGAAATCAACGGAGAATTTTTGTTGTATTTGGTCTAAAAGTGCATCTAATGCAGTGTTTGTCATGGAATATCCTGTAGATGGTTGAATGGGGCATTTTGTCTTTTTTTAAGAGGATAAGCAAGCTTTTTGTGCATGGCTTTACGGCTTCATGGTTTAGCTTCTGTCCTTGACAGTTTGCACAGACTTTTCTACATGAGAGTAAGCTATATCATTATACAATAGATAGTCTTGCGCCACCATGCGCAGGTTTGTCCTGTGAGGAATTATGTCTGTTACTCCTGTATCCTTAGCTGGTCGATACGCTTGGGGGCTTTTTGGGCTCATGAGTTTAGCCTATATGTTGACACCCTTTCATAGGGTGAGCCCGGCCATTATGGCCAGTGATATTATGGCTACTTTACAGCTGGATGCTCCGGCCATGGGGGTATTGGCTTCGGTATTTTTTGTAAGTTACGGGATTATGCAAATACCCGGAGGCTTGCTTACTGATGGCGTGGGGCCACGGCGACTTTTACCGCTTATGGTTGCTTTATCCGGAGTTGGTGCTTGTATTTTTGGCATGGCAGATTCCTTTATCATGGCCATAGTGGGACGCGGGCTCATTGGGATTGGGGTGTCGGTAATTTTTCTCTGCGCCATGAAAATCATTGGGCAGTGGTTTGCCGTCTCTGCTTTTGCGCGTTTAAGCGGCATCTTTTTGGGCATGGGCGGTGTAGGCATGTTTTTGGCGGCCACGCCCTTGGCTGTGGGGTGTGAGCTGTGGGGCTGGCGTGCCATGTTTTATGGCTTTGCTGCGGGCTCCTTTGTCTTGGCAGTCATTCTCTTTTTAGTGGTGCGAGATGCCCCAAGTGCTGACATGGGCAGTGCAAACCAAGATACTGGCAACCAAGATACTGGCAACCCAAATACTGTAAGCCAAGATACTGCCAACAAAAGCACTGCCAAGGTTGTGGATTGGCAACTTATGTTGCATAATTTTACCATAATTACTAAACATCGTGATTTTTGGTGTGCTTGTGTATGGGCCTTTTGCCAATTTAATTTGCATATGAGTTTTGGTGGTTTAT
>CAYJHH010000154.1:0-5998 GCA_964369995.1 uncultured Desulfovibrionaceae bacterium | reverse complement strand
GTTTCTCCCTGTGAGAAGGAGTTTACTGGGATAGAGCGACTTTTTCAACGGGCTGTTATTAGGTAGATATACTCTCTTTTTGGGTAAAGCCTATTTTTGCGTTTTACAAAAAAAGATCAAAGCTACCTTTCAGTATATTATGTATTTTTGCCTAAGATTACAGGAGTTAAAGACCATAATACACCCGCCTCTACGTATAAAATCTCATGGAACATGTAAAATTCCATTTTTAAAAAGTATAAAAGTACATTTTCGTACTTTTTTATAAAAGAAGATATAATATTTTCTTGTTATTCCTTTAAATAATAAACTTTTTTAATTTGGCACATGCTTTGCTTAAGAAGCATTGTCTATAGTACTGCGATATATAATTTTGCTTAGGTAGAAGTAAAATAGCATAAAGGATATATATGAAAAATTTTGTTATTACCATAGCCAGAGGTTTTGGAAGCGGCGGTAAATATATTGGCTCTTTGCTCTCTGAAGAGTTAGGCATACCTTGTTATGATACACAATTGCCTTCCATGCTTGAGGAATACTCAGGTATTAATAAAGCACGCTTTGCACAAGTGGATGAAAAGCTTAATAGTTCTTATTTTCTTAAAGTACTCGGTAAAGCAACTACAAAATATATAGCTACTCCCATGGAAAAAGATTTTGTTTCTGATAATAATCTTTTCAATATTCAATCGGAACTTATAGAAAAACTTGCTGAAGAACGTTCTTGCATAATCATAGGTAAATGCGCCAATCATGTTTTACAAAAAAAGACCAATGTAGTTTCGGTATATGTGGAAGCGCCGCGTGCTGTTTGTGTAAAAAATGTGGTGGATTTACTGGGGCTCACTGAAGATGAAGCGCATAAGATGATTCAAAAAACAGATAAATATCGCGCTGATTATTACAAATATTACACAAATGGTGCCTCGTGGACAGATCCAGTGGCTTATCACATGACCTTGAATACAGGCAAGGTAAGCCGTGAGCATTGTGCGGGGCTTATTACGCACTATCTTAAGCTTAAAGAACTTGTACACGCATAACATCAGTATTAGCAAAGTACCAACTTTGTTCATATAAATATTATTTTTAGGAGAAGAGCAATGGAAAAATCAATGTTAAAAAAATGTGTGGGGATTGGGATGAGTTTTGCCATGCTATGCATGCTTGGCACAGGCTTTGCCCACGCAGCAGATACGGTGAAAGTGGGTCTATTGCACTCTCTTACAGGCGCCATGGCCATCAGTGAAAAAGCTGTGCGCGATGCGGAAGTTCTCGCCATTACAGAAATTAATGCCGCAGGCGGTGTGCTTGGTAAGCAGATTGAATATGTGGAAGAAGACGGTGCCTCTGAGCCTTCCGTTTTTGCCACCAAGGCCGAAAAATTGGTGGATAGCGAAGGAGTTGCCACCGTTTTTGGTTGCTGGACATCTTCTTCTCGTAAGGCAGTGAAGCCCATTTTTGAAGATTATGAAGCTTTATTATGGTATCCTGTGCAATATGAAGGCATGGAGCAATCCCCCAATATCATTTACACAGGCGCCGCGCCAAATCAGCAAATTGTACCCGCCATCGAATACTTATTGTCTCAAGGCTATAAGAAGTTTTTTCTTCTTGGCTCTGACTACGTGTTCCCCAGAACGGCTAATCTTGTGATTAAAACCCAACTTGCCGCCCAAGGTGGTGAAGTGGTGGGCGAAGAATACGCCAGCATGGATCAAACGGACTTTGCCGCCATCATCGGTAAGATTGAAAAAGCTAAACCTGAGGTTATCATCAATACCTTAAACGGCACAGGCAATGTGTCTTTCTTTAAGCAAATGGCCGAAAAAAATTACACCAGCAAAGATTATATGACCATGTCTTTTTCCATTGCTGAAGAAGAAGTGGCCACCATTGGCGCAGAAATTTTAAAAGATCATCTTGTGTCTTGGAACTATTACCAAACCACCGACACGCCGGAAAACATCGCCTTTGTAAAGGCTTACAAGGCTGCCTTTGGAGATAAGCGCGTTACCTCCGACCCTGTGGAAGCGGCTTATGATGCCGTATATTTGTGGAAGGCCGCTGTGGAAAAAGCCGGTAGCTTTGATGTAGACAAAGTACTTGCCGCCATTCGCGCCGGAGGTATTTCCTTTAAGGCTCCTGAAGGCATAGTAACCATTAATGCCAAAAATCAGCACTTGGCTAAGCCTGTACGTGTGGGCAAAGTGGGCGATGACGGCCTTATTTACGAAGTTTTTGCCACCAAGGCTCCTGTGGAACCTGATCCTTACCTGAGCACCTATGAGTGGGCCAAGGCCATTCAAGTAAAATAATCCTAAAGCTAAGCCGCACAGTCATGGCTCTTTGCCTTGTGCGGCTTAGCTAACCTCTACACCTCACAGGCATACCGCATGGCCACAGGAAAAGAGAAAATTTTATGGAACAGTTTATTACCACCGTTTTTAATAGCTTAAGCCTAAGCTCAATAATCTTGCTCACCTCCATAGGCCTTGCCATTACCTTTGGCCTCATGAAGGTCATCAACATGGCGCATGGAGAATTTGTTATGATTGGCGCCTATATGACCTTTGTGGTGCAGCAATGCTTCAAGGCTTTTCTTCCTGCAGAAATGCTTTTTCTCTATTACCTTGCCGCCATACCCATGGCCTTTTTGGTGGCCTTTGCCATAGGCTCTTTTTTAGAAAAAGTCGTCATCTCCAATCTGTACGGGCGCGAAATTGACAGCTTGCTCGCCACCTTTGGCGTAAGTCTCATTTTGCAACAATTGGTGCGTACCATTTTTGGCGCTCAAGGGGTCAATGTGGAGGCACCGTCCTTCTTGCACGGCGGGCTTGCCGTCATGGGTATGACCTTTTCCTACAATAGGTTATTCATCATCCTTCTTGTACTGTTTAGCTTGTTCTTACTGTGGTTTGTGCTGTTTCGTATGAATTTTGGCAAGCAAATGCGCGCTGTTATGCAGCATCGCCCCATGGCGCAATGTATGGGTATTAATTCGCGCAAAGTGGATAATATTACCTTTTCTTTGGGCTGTGGCCTTGCCGGCATTGCGGGATGCTCCGTGGCTTTACTGGGATCCATTGATGCCACGGTGGGGCAAAGCTATATAGTAAACTCCTTTATGGCGGTGGTTCTCGGCGGCGTGGGTAAGCTAGTTGGCACCATTTTAGCCTCCATCATGATTGGTTTTACCAGTATTTTCACCGAAATTTACACGTCCTCTTCCATTGCCAAGGCCATTGTGCTCCTCTTGGTGGTGACCATTTTACAAAAGCGTCCACAAGGTCTTTTTGTAATTAAAAGCAGAAGTTTGGATGATTAGGATAAAGTATGAAATGCTTACAACATATACACGATAAGATTTTTGTTCTGCTCCTCATATGCCTGTGCTGTGCGCCTGTACTTTTGCACCTTGGCATTATTCAAAGTACGTCCACCGTGCTTTTCATGGGCAAATGCATAGCTTTTTGTATCTTGGTCATGGGGCTTGATCTGATTTGGGGCTATACAGGCATACTCAGCCTTGGGCACGGTCTGTATTTTGCCCTCGGCGGCTATGCCATGGCCATGTATTTAAAACTTCAGGCCACAGGCGGCGAAATTGCCGACTTTATGTTCATCGGGGGCTTAAAAGAATTACCCCTTGTGTGGATTCCTTTTCAATCTTCGGTGCTTACCGCTGTGCTTATTATACTTATTCCTGCCGCTGTGGCCGGCATCATTGGGTATTTTATTTTTAGAAATAGAGTGAAAGGTGTGTATTTTTCCATCATTTCTCAGGCGCTTACCTGGGCTGCCTATTCTCTTTTTATTGCTCTGTCCCCGTATACCAACGGTAATACCGGCATTACAGAAATCAAATCCATTTTTGGCAGTATCAAGGGCAAGTCCAATTTTGATAATATGCTCTTTCTTTTTTATGGCGCCACCGCTCTTTTGGCTCTCACCTATTTTGTGGCGCGCTATCTTGTGAATAGCAAATTTGGGAAGATATTAGTGGCTATTCGCGATGGCGAAAACAGAACGTATTTTTCCGGCTATAAGGTAAGTCAGTATAAAAACTTTGTATATGTGCTTTCGGCTATTTTTGCCGGCCTTGGAGGCGCCGTCTTTGTCAACTTTAACGGTAGTATAACTCCATCACAAATGACCATAGCCTATTCCATCATGATGGTCATTTGGATAGCCATTGGCGGGCGTGGCACTTTGCTGGGCGCTGTGTGTGGTGTGTTCCTCGTGAATTTGTGCGAATACAATATTAGTTCCGGCAGCATGGTGGAGCTGTGGCAATACATCATTGGCGTGACTTTTTGCGTCACCATTATTTATTTTAAAGGCGGTATTGTAGGCACTCTGACGGATTTTTTTCAAAATAAAAAAGCAAAATTACACGCAAAATAGAGAGTCTATACCATGAGCAATACAGCAAATACCACGGACACCATTTTAGATATTAAGAATATTTCCGTAAGTTTTGACGGTTTTTACGCCCTCACCGATGTTAAAGCACAGGTGCAAAGGCATAGCATACATTTTTTTATCGGGCCCAATGGCGCGGGAAAAACCACCTTGCTGGATATTATTTGCGCCAAAACACGCCCCACCATGGGAAATGTTTTCTTCTATCCCAAAAACCAAGAGGGCATACGCATAACCGATTTAAAAGAATATGAAATTGTACAAAAAGGCATAGGGCGTAAATTTCAGGTGCCGTCGGTTTTTGTGAATCTTTCTGTGGAAGATAATATGGTGCTTTCACTCAAGGGCAATAAAGGTGTTTGGCAGTCTATTTTCCATAAAACCACCGCCCATGAATTGGAAAAAATTACCCAAACCCTCAAAGATGTGGGGCTCACTGAGCGGCGCCATGTGCGGGCAGGTTCCCTCTCACATGGGGAAAAGCAATGGCTAGAAATTGCCATGCAATTGGTACAAGACCCAGAAATTATTATGCTAGATGAACCAGCCGCAGGCATGGGCAAGCCCGAAACCTTTAAAACCGGTGAATTGCTTAAGCAAGTGAAAAATATGTGCACCGTCATTGTCATTGAGCATGACATGGAATTTGTGAAACAAGTGGCTGATGTGGTGACGGTGTTACACGAAGGCCGCGTACTTATGGAAGGCAATATTGACGAAGTGCTGGAAAATGAGACCGTGCAGGCGGTATATTTAGGCCGCGGCAAAAAGGATAATGAGGAATAGTTCATGCTACAGATGGAAAATATAGCCTGTTATTATGGCGAAAGCTGTGTCATTGAAAATTTGAATTTCTCCGTGCCGGCGGGTAACATTGTGAGCCTTATGGGGCGCAATGGCGTTGGCAAAAGCACCACGCTTAAAAGCATCATGGGCATTGTAAAAACGCCGCGTGGTAAGATTCTTTTTGATGGAAAAGATATTACCAAGCTCCCCACCCATGAGCGCGCCAAGCTAGGCATAGGGTATGTGCCGCAAGGGCGTGATATTTTTTCGCAAATGACAGTGCAGGAAAATTTAGAGTTGGGTTTGCAGCCTTTGGGCGGCAAGGGAGAAATTCCCGAGTATCTTTTCGACTTATTCCCTATTTTGGCGCAATTTATCTTACGCAAAGGCGGCGACCTTTCCGGCGGGCAACAACAACAGCTGGCCATTGCCAGAGCCTTGGTGGCAAAGCCCAAAATACTCATTTTGGATGAACCCACCGAAGGCATACAACCTTCTGTCATTCAAGACATAGGCCGCGCCATACAAAAAATCAATGAATGGAAAGGTATCACCGTACTTCTCGTAGAGCAGTACCTGGATTTCATCATGGAAAATGCCCATGTGATTAATGTTATGGAAAAGGGTAATATCATTTACAATAATACTATTGAACAGTGTAACAAAGTACAATTACAAAATCTTATGACGCATTAATTTCCGCACAATAGAGTATACTTTGTGTATATAAAGCGCGTTTTGAAGGGAGATGGGGGGTGTGGGGGGAAGAGGGAAACTTTTTGGCGCT
>CAYJHH010000153.1:0-6172 GCA_964369995.1 uncultured Desulfovibrionaceae bacterium | reverse complement strand
GGGGAAAACTTTTTCCG
This sequence comes from uncultured Desulfovibrionaceae bacterium, assembly GCA_964369995.1. GTDB lineage: Bacteria > Desulfobacterota > Desulfovibrionia > Desulfovibrionales > Desulfovibrionaceae > CAYJAD01. Next base: position 6,155 of record CAYJHH010000153.1, on the reverse strand, counting down.
ACTGGAAAAGGTTTCCCCTTCCCCCACAAAATCTACTATTCAACCTCATCACGCACTTTAAAGCTTGAAATTTCAGCCAATTGCTCAAAAAGAGCCTTTTCTTCATCGCTTAAACTTTCAGGCACTTTAATCATAGCGCGTACCATTTGGTCACCGCGTGCACCTTCCTTACCCAGTCCGCGCCCACGCAAACGAAAGCGCTTACCGGAAGAGGTACCCGCCGCAATTTGCATTTCTATCTCCCCTTCAAGGGTAGGAATGCGGGCTTTCACACCCAGCGCAGCTTCCCATGGGGTTAAGGGTAAGTCGTAGCTAATATTCTGCCCATCCACAGTGAACAAGGCATGGGGCATGAAGTTTAAACGCAAAAACAAATCCCCTGCGGCAGCACCATGGGGGCTAGGTTCCCCTTGCCCACTTAGACGCAATTTCGAACCTTCTTTGGAGCCGGCGGGAATATTTACTTCTAGTTCACGGCGCCCTTGCGAAGTATTTAACGTCACATTACGTCTATTACCCTTGAGGGCGTCTTCTAGGGTGATGGTAATTTCTGCCTGAATATCCTTACCCTTGGCAGGTCTGCGGGTAAAAGAGCCAAAAGGATCAGCCCCAAAACCGCCTTGAGCGCCGCCAAAGCCACCAAAGTTTCCACTACGCCCGGCTTGCCCAAAAAGACTTTCAAAAAAATCGGAAAAGTCACCGCCGCCGCTAAAGCCGCCGCCATACCCTCCGGTATTAAATTGCTGTCCATGTTGCCAATTATGTCCCAATTGATCATACATTTTGCGTTTTTCGGGGTCTTTGAGCACCTCATAGGCTTCGTTGAGCTCTTTAAATTGCTCTTCTGCCTTGGTATCACCGGGGTTTAAATCAGGATGATATTGCCTTGCCAACTTTTTAAAAGCTTTGGCAATTTCCTCCTTACTGGCCTTACGATCCACCCCTAAAAGCTTATAATAATCTTTATAAGAAACGCTCATATACTCCTCCACGAATCACTTGAAGCGCCAACGAGCGCCTCAACTCTTGAAAAATAAGACCAGATAAAATCTCGTCAATGGGTGCCATAAAAAAAGCGGAAGTCCTTTCCTTTAGGGAAAAAGACTTCCGTTCTATACAAATACACTTTTTGAACACTGTCACGTGAGAATTCAAAAAGTTTGAGAAACAGAAAGGCGATGTGTTAAGGACATGGTAGCAAAAATGCCCCATACCCGCATAAAAAGCACAGCTCGCCAGGCAAGCTATGCTTTTTGGCCTATTATACTACCCCGTGTTCACCGGGTTTTTCAAACTCTTCTTCCTCTTCTTCACGTACATAATCTTCCGTGGTGCCAAGAGCCAGTAAAATAGCCGAAGACACGTATACAGAAGAGAAAGTACCCACCACCACACCAATAAGCATGGTTAAGGCAAAGTCATGAATAATGCCGCCGCCAAGAGTATATAAGGCCAAGGCCGCCGCTATGGTGGTACCGGATGTTAAAATGGTACGTGATAAAGTTTGGTTAACACTCACGTTGATAACATTTTCCAATTTTTCGGTACGCATTTTCAACAGATTTTCACGCACGCGGTCATACACAATGATGGTATCATTGAGAGAATAACCTATGAGTGTGAGCAAGGCCGCCACAATATTTAAATCCAGCTCAGCGTCCAAAAGACTGAGTACCGCCACGGTGATGAATACGTCATGCAAGAGCCCCACAATGGCGCCAAGGGCAAAGTTAAGCTTCAGCTTCCAACAAATGGCCACGGTAATACCCAGTGCCACCAGCACCAAATATCCCATACCAAGGCCAGTAAAGCCCATGCCATACATACTGCCCCATAAAGCCACAGCCATAAAGGCCGCCGCCATCCAGCGCTGCTCAAAACGACCGGAAATGTACACTGCAATGAGCAACACCGCATAGTACATGGCTTCAAGAGCCTTATTGGTTAGGTCAGAGCCTACCTTGGGACCCACTTGCTCCAGACGTTCAATACTTGCATGTACGTCTGGGAAGGCCGCCGCCAAGGCTTTTTCTACATTTTCACGCAAGAGTACAGCATTGGTATCCCCTGCAGAAAAACGCAATAAATACTCAGTGCCATCTTCACTAAAACGCTGTGTGGAAATACCTGGAAGTTCTGGAATATCAAGGCTATTTTTAAGCGCATTGTCATCTACAGCTTGCGCAAATTTCACCTGCACCACCACACCACCGGCAAAGTCAATGCCAAGCTTAGGGCCACCGGCAAAGAGCAAATGCCCCACACCAATAAGAATTAAAATGGCAGAAATGACATAAGCAATGGTGCGCTTGCCCACAAAATCAATGTTGGTATCACTTTTAATAAATGCAAAGCCCATATATATGCTCCTTTATATGCTCAGGCCCTTGGAGCCGGCTTTTTTTGCCCATACTTCAAATATACCGCGGGAAACAAATACCGCCGTAAACATGGACGCCACAATTCCGAGAGATAAAGTCACGGCAAAACCGCGCACAGGGCCGGTACCAAATTGATACAAAACCACTGTGGCAATGATGGTGGTAAGGTTGGAGTCGATGATGGACAAAGACGCTCTGTCAAAACCTGCCGTCACCGCCGCCAAGGGGCTTAAGCCACGGCGAAGCTCCTCGCGTATACGCTCAAAAATAAGCACATTGGCATCCACCGCCATACCTATGGTGAGCACCACACCGGCAATGCCGGGCAAGGTTAAGGTGGCTCCAAAGGCCGCCAGTCCCGCAAAGAGCATGCTCAAGGTAAAAATCAGCATAAAGTCAGCTATGACACCGCTCATGCCATAGTAAATGGCCATGAAAATAACCACTGCCAAAGCGCCCACACCTGCGGCCAACATGCCGCTATCAATGGACTCTTGCCCCAAAGAAGGGCCTACAGTACGCTCTTCAAGCACCACCACAGGAGCCGGTAAGGAGCCAGCACGTAAAACTAAAGCTAAATCTTGCGCTTCTGCGGCGGTGAAAGAACCAGAAATACTGGCACGGCCACCGGCAATGCGCTCATTGATATTGGGGGCAGAATAAATTTTGCCATCAAGCACAATGGCCATGCGGCGACCTACATTTTCGCCGGTGATGCGCTCAAAGATGGAAGCGCCGCGATTATTAAAATTCAGCGACACATAGGCTTCGTTCATTTGGTCAAAACCAGGACGCGCATCCACCACATCTTCACCGGTGAGCACAGGGTCTTTATCCACCACAAGCATGGGGGTTTTATCCGTACTGCCCACAGGAGCATCCATAAGGGGCAAAGCCACCACATCGGGGGGCAATACAGCGCTTTGTGGATTAACATTGTCACGCACAATATGAAATTCTAGCAAAGCAGTTTGCTTAATAAGTTCCACAGCGCGGCGCGGGTCAGATATGCCGGGCAATTGAATTTGGATACGATAATCGGCTTGTTTACGAATATCGGGCTCAGCCACGCCAAATTGGTCAATACGGTTACGGATGGTGCGCAAGGCTTGATCTTGCGCCATGTCAGCAATGTGCTTGGCAGCGTCAGCCGTATAAGAAGCTGTATAATGCATCTGCCCATTTTCAAGGGCTTTAGCTTCTAGTATTTGCACATTGGAATAGCGCTCTTTAAGCATTTCTTCCAATGACTCTTGATCGCTACCCTTTAGCAAAATAAATTCCACCGTGGTGGCATCAATCAAACGCGGACGCAGCACAGCTATGCCGGCATCTTGAGCATCGGCGCGAATGTCTTGCCCCACTTGGGCTAAGGAGTTGCTTACAGCTTTGGCCACTTCCACCTCAAGGGTTAAGTGAATGCCGCCTTTTAAATCAAGGCCTAAATTAATGCGAGAATCGGGTAAAATCTTCGACAGTGAAGAGTTTTGTACCCATGGGATACTCGGCAGCACATACACAAGGCTGACCGCAAAAACGAGCATTGCAAGGGCAATGCGCCAACGTGACAAGGACATGAATCACCTTCCAAAAAATATACAGTCAAATATGCGTAATGCGCCGAGCTCAAAGCCCGGCGCATTATACAACAAGATAGAAACCTTCTTTTCTTGCACCGCAAGAAATTAGATGCATCAACCTTTCTTTTCTTCTTTAAGAGGCTCAACCTTACCACTTGGGGTATGCAAGCCGCCAATGGCGCTGCGAGTCATGCGCAATTTGGCTTCGCCGCATTCGATGAGCACGCTGTCATTATCTAATTCTAAGATACGGCCAAGCATACCACCGGAAGTGATAATATAATCACCACGCTTTAAATTTTCGAGCATGGTTTTGTGTTCTTGAGCACGCTTTTTTTGCGGACGAATAAGCAAGAACCAAAAAATACCAAGCATAAGGATAAGTGGTACAAATTGCATCAACATATCACCACCGCTAGCAGGTGCGCCAGCAGCAGGAGCGCCCATGGCATGAGCTACAGAATCAAAAAACATAATGCCTCCAAATAAGCGTATTTACAGTACAAATGGGATTTTCCCATTTTCCAAGTGGGGCATTATAGCCACATAATACAAAAGGTGCAATACTAATTTTACGAGAAAAATTTTGCGTCATGCGTTGCAAAATGAACAGTATGACAAAAATATTCTTGCATAAAATATTTTTCCTAAGGATTTTCCTTTGTGATACCCCCTCCCTAGTGGCCAGATATTTTTTAGCTTTGTTTTCTCTTTCAAACCTTTACAGGCTTTTTTTTCTACGCTATTTTGACCTATCCTATTTTTTACCCAAGGTTATATCATGCAAAAAAAGATTTGTGACACCATCCTTTATGCCGACCACATCCTTACCCAAAATGAAAAGCGTGAACATATTGAAAACGGTGCCATGGCCATTCATGAGGGGCGCATTGTAGCTCTTGGTACAGCGCAAACGGTGGACACAGCATGGCAAAGCACCACGCAAAAGCGCTTTGCCAATACCCTACTCATGCCGGGGCTTATCAATGTGCATACCCATGCTTCCATGACCTATTTGCGCGGCCTTGCCGACGACTTACCGCTTATGCAATGGCTAACAGAGTACATCTTTCCCACCGAGCAAAAAATCAGTCGTGAAATTGTGGAAATTGGGGCGCAATTGGGTTTTTTTGAAATGTTGCGCACAGGGACCACCGCCTGTATAGATATGTACTTGGCTGAAGACAGTGTGTTTGCTGCCGCCCACAAAATGGGCATACGTTGCCAAGGCGGCGAAGGTATTTTCCTTTTTCCATCCCTTGGCAGTAGCGGCGGAGAAGCTACCTTTGATGTGGTGCGCGCCCATGCCGAAAAATGCGCCAGTCACCCTCGCCTCTCCACAGCTGTCATGGCGCATGCCGTCTACACCACCAGCCCAGACTTACTTCAAAAATGCGCAGATCTCGCCACAGAACTTTCTTTGCCCATACATATGCATGTGGCCGAAACCACCACAGAAACAGCAGAAAGCCTCAAGCAATGGGGCAAGCGTCCCGTGGCTGTTTGTGAGGAAGCCGGCTTATTGCGCCCCGGCACATCCTTTGCTCATGTGGTGGATGTCAACCCGAACGAAATAGCTCTTCTTGCCAAACATGGCGTAAGTGTGGCGCATTGCCCCTCCTCCAATATGAAATTGGCCTCAGGGGTAGCACCAGTGGCAGCCATGCGCCAAGCCGGCATACAAGTGGGACTAGGTACCGACGGAGCTGCCAGTAATAATAGGCTAAATATGTTTACGGAAATGCGCGAAGCGGCACTTTTGCACAAAGTGATGCCCAAAAACCCCACAGTACTCAGAGCGCAAGAAGTACTTGATATGGCCACACGCGTGGGCGGACGTATTTTTGCCGGCCTTCATGCCCATGACAGTGCCCAATGCCTTGGAGTACTTGAAGTGGGGCGCCAAGCAGATGTCATTGGCCTAAGCCTACATGAGCCGCATATGCAACCCATGTACGTGCCATCTTCGCATCTTATTTATGCCGCCACAGGCCATGAAGTTATTTTCACCATGGTGCAAGGCAACACCGTGTATACCGAAGAGAGCTTACACAGCTCCATGTATAGAGAGCTTTTAGAAGAAATGCAAAAAATTCGTACATGGGTGTGGAAAAATAGAAAGTAAAGACGGTTATTGATTATTTTTGTGGGGGTGGGATAAAAGTTTTTGTAAAATGTTTTCTCCCTCCCCCAC
>CAYJHH010000152.1:0-6192 GCA_964369995.1 uncultured Desulfovibrionaceae bacterium | reverse complement strand
TGAAGGCCACGGCGGCACATTGCCCTTTCATTTCCTGCCAAAGCAAAACGGCATCTAGGGCAGACTCAAAAAGGAATACGGGCTTACTTGTTTCACCCACTGCATAGGGCGCATTACTTGAGCCTTGTACTTGCCAGTATTTCGAGCGGTCTTTTGGCTTGTCATCGGCACAGCGCACAGTCACAGCTATAGTGCCGGCTTTGCGACGCGTAGGAATAACCAGACCGCGAGGGAGTAGTAGCTTGGTCTTGCCTTGTACTTCCGGCAGTCCCCATGCTTGGCGTAAGGGGTAGATGTCTGCTGTGTTCCAGCCAATGTCCAACTTTTGCGCGGTGGCTATGGTGAGACCACGGGCTTTGAGTGCTGCAATGGCTTCGGGGTGGCCAAGGTTGCGACGACACTGTGCCACAAAGTCAGCGGCGGCTTGCATCCATTCTTTGCCAGGCAGAGAGAAAGCTTCTTGCTGAGGTGCTGGTTTGCCTGTGGTTTTGGGGACTAGGCTTTTCCTATCCTGCCCCTTATCCTGCAAAGGAACGTCCAAAGTCTTGCAAGCTTCTAGGTAACTCATACCCTCAAATTCCATAAGATAGGCTATGCCGTCACCCTTGGCTTCACAGCCACGGCAAAAGTACGCGCCGCCCTTAGGTCGATTGGTGAGGATGACAAAACGGTCATTGCCTCCGCATGATGGACAAGGTGCCGCCCATTCGTGAACTGTCTTTTGCTCGGCAGGAAGGAAGTCTAAAATGTTTTTCATAAACTCACCTCAGCTACTTCTAAATGCGAATTAGTACCATGCAAGGACTCATAAAGTCCTGCATAGGTACTTACTTTAGTAAGGGACTTTTGGGACTCGGGACTTTTTTTATATTTCAGCACGTTACAACAACGTCCCATCTCACGGGACTTTGGGACTCGGGACTCTCTCCAAACTGTTAAAAATATTGATTTATTCATAGAATTCCACCTGTTCGGAACTTTCGGGACTTAGTGATTCGGGACTTTCTACCAGCAAGAGGACTTTCCCACTGCCTTTATCTTTTTTCTTACGGATAATTTTACCGCTATCAATAGCAAATTGAGTTGCTCGGTCGTTACGATCTTGTCCCCATGGGAAAACCATTTTTCCCGCCTTAGACGCTGGAAGAGGGGGAAGCTTTTCTTCTGCACGGCGTTTAATTTCACCCACAAGCGCGGTGGCGTCACCTTCTACAGATTGCGCTTGCTGCTCTTCCTTGCTGGGTTCCACGTATTGCAACAGGCCGTGTTCTCCGCGCTGAGCGTAAACAATGTTTTCAGGGTGTCCTGCGTTCTTTTTACAGACACGCAAGGCCACATATGCACCATCATTTCTTTGCCCTGCGCCTTTTCCAATAATTTTACCCGCAAGGCCACGGGAAAGACTCATCATGTTTAATTGCCAACGTGCCGAACCTGTAAGTGCGGTAAAGCCTCTAAGTGCCGTTTGTTCAAGCCCTGCATGAAGTACGGCTTTGTCTTGCGCAATGGCTCCGCTGGATTTGGCGGTATGGTGTATCAGAATGAAATTGATTTGATACTTTTGGCAAAGCTCCTCAAGATAGCCTAAAGCTTGCGTCATACTAGGATTATCATTCTCATTGATGTTGAAAAAACGCGCTACGGTATCCAATACAACAACATGTGGCCTACATCTTTCAATGAGCTTTTTAAGGTCTTTAAAGTTTGCTGTAACTTTTCCATCAGCATAAAGGGCAACATTACCATGCACGGCAAAAGCATATATATTATGAGCGGCTTCGCACTGTATACTTTCGGGCAACTGTTTAAGAGCATGACGCAAGCGTTTGTGAATAACAAGGTTATCATCTTCTGCAGAGATATAAACACACCGCAGAGCTTGTTTCACTTTCCATGTATTTAAGAATTTGCCGCCGCTGGCAATGGCAGTGAGTAGCTGTAAAATAAACGTTCCCTTGCCGCATCCCGGTGCGCCCACAATGATACCAATACAGGTACGCCGTAGGCTTTGCTCAATAAGCCAATCATAATTTTGTGGGCAATAATTCAGCATGAAGGAACCGCTAGCTTTTTCAAAGTCCAAACTTGCAAAGGGTCGCTTGCTTTCCTCCTGCTCGGCTGAATTGTCTTCTTTTGGTGGCGTCGCATTGTCCGCTACGTATTGAGCTTTTATTTGTTTAACAAAACTGCTCATAACCACACCTCGAACAATCCACATGTCTTGAAAATGCAGTATGCCATGCACTTCTTGTGAAACACCCAACGGTAAAACTTACCGTCATCCCACTGAGCTTGCCTTTTAGGTGTTTTTTGAGCATAATGTGACTGTGTTGGTCGCACAGACTTCCCCTTCACAGCTTCGGTTGTGGGGGGTATTTTTTTGTGTTGCATCATTACACCTTCTCACCGACAAAATCCAAAATGAATTTGATAACTTCGTCTTTCGGGTAAGTTGCCCTTTTGCCGATAACTTTCTTGCCGGGAATGCCTGTGCCAAGGCTGTCACGGTTGGCAAGCGTTCGGGCAGAAATTAAGCCAGTAGCTTTTTCAATATGGTAACGTGTTGGGCGGGGCGGAAGATTGTCGAAGACCTGCTGCCATTCGGATAAAATTGTTATTGTGTTCATAAAGAACCTCACTAAGTTAAATTGTGTAACATAGTGAAAGATTACTTTCGTAATGTAGGGTTACGTCAAGTTACGAAAACAAAAAAAGCCCTTTGTAATGTCGTGTTATCTTACAACATTACAAAGGGGATTAAAATTATTTTTCGTAAGGGGGTTACGATTCTTGGAATATGCGTACTGTTTTTTTCAGATAGTCATCCAAAGGCGGTAAATTAAGAGACTTGGCTATCTCATACCCTTTTCTTATGTAAGCACTAACATGATTATAATTTTTTGCATAAGCCCAATATTTTACACTTATGTCTTTATTGTTCATGCCATTAGCGGCATCAAGTAAAGCTAAAAGGTACTTTCTACGCCCTTTTGTTTCAACGTTGGCGGCATCAATATATTGTTTTGTTATTTCTTGTGGAATTGTAGGCGTTTCTTCCTGCTTGCTTGGTGGAGTGGTGATGAGGCTTTGTATTTCGTTTTGCTTTTTTTGTAAAACTTCCATCAAAGATGGGGACAAGACATTCTTCTCTAGAAATTCATGATTTACATGTTTAATCAAACTTAACAAAATATCTTCTGGATTAACAACAATATCCATATTTTCATGTTTCAATTTTAATTCTTGGATATATTCAACAAATATTTGTTCTTCTATTAACTCTTTTGAGACTTTCCTATTTATGCTACGATACACATTTAAAAATTCATCTACTGTTATTATATTTCCTTTAATTATTTTAGCTTTTTCTTCCTTAATGAGACTATCAATACAATTTGTTATTTTCGCAATAATATGCATCCTGTTAATTTCTGCACGCAAAAATATCCCACTATTTCCACCTGTAAGAAAATCAGCGTATACCTTCCTGTAATCTTCTGGTGTAATAGTTGTTAAAAAAAACGACTCGCCTAGCAGGGTTGTAAATTTTTCTAAATTTATAAATGGTGTTATAAGTATCGATGACCAAAATTCACTTGTACATCTTTTTGAGATAAAATTTGGGTCTAAATATGTAGGTAGTAATCGTTGCATTATTTCCCCTTTACTGGGTCTTTATATTCAAAGCAGGAGGCGCAGGTGTAGTGCTTTTTTCTTCCGCAATATTCATGAATACTTTATCCCTTGCGCCATGCTTACAATGCAAGGGCACCACATCCAGCGTATAGCTCAGCGGGTGTAAAAGTTTGATAAGGGTGCTTAATTGTGGATTGATGGTATTGCTCCCCAAGCGAATAAGGACGGGTTGTTTAATACCCGCTATTTCTGCAAGGGCACATTATTAACTGAGGCCTTGTTATTCCGCGCTTCAATACGCTTGCTAATGATTTTTATACGCACATCGCTCTCAGCAATTTCTTCACTAGTGAATACTTCCTTACGCAATGCGCTCCATGCTGTGCCCCGTGGACTTATATGTATATCACTCATGGTGGTAGTTCCTTTGTTTCAAAAATACCTACAACGTCACCAACGAACGCGCATTACAATTGAGCACCTCAGCCAGCTTGGCGGCGTTCTTCTTGCCGATGGGGCGCTTGCCATTTTCCATTTCGCTAATATGGCGAATAGGAATACCGGTGCGCTCAGAAAGTTCTTTTTGCGTGAGGTCTTCACGGGTGCGAATTCCACGCAAGTACACACGAGGCTTTTCTTCCTCTGCATAAGGGAATACCTCTTCAATGGTGTAATGCTCTTTTTCTTCTTCTGCGCCCACTTGCTGCATGAAGTCGCGCACCTTTTCCACCAAAGGAAGGGGCACTGTAAAAGAAAGTTGTACTGTATTAGTAAGGGGCTTTTTCGTGAGTGCCGACATATTCCACCTCTATAAGTTTTATACCTTTGTCTGTAACTTCCCATACAGCCACATAACAAGGCTTACCCTTTTTAATATGGCAATGGTGACGGTTTGCGCCAAGCTTACTATAGTTAGGCCATGCGCCCTGCACAGCGCCTGTATGACGTATATCCTCCAAGAGAGCATAGACAGCTTCTTGCGCACTGCGGGGAAGCTTCTCTATTTGTTTGCGCACTTTCTTGGGTATTTGCACTGTCCACATTGTTTACCGTCCTTTCACACAAGTTACCATTTTTTAGTATCCTGTCAAGCTTGCTTCCTGCTCTTAAAGTCCACCACGTGAGCGGGTTTTGGCGTGAGTGCGCCTTGTAACTGCATGGTGGCGGCTTGCATATTATCGGGGGCAAGGTGGCTATAGCGCTGGGTCATTTTAATATCTGAATGCCCCATGAGCTGGGCAAGGGTATAGAGCGGCGTACCGGCTTGGGCAAGCCATGAAGCGAAGGTGTGGCGTAGGGTGTGGAAAACCACTCTATGCCGGGCGTCTTGCATTTCAAGAGCGACTCCCTCAACGTTACACTTACCCGTGTCATTTAAGCCAAGGTCACGCACCACACGTTCAAAGGTGTCCGGTACGTCTTTTCGTTTACCTCCACCACGGGCAGGGAATACATAGGCGGTTTTGTGTTGCTCTTGGTATCGGCTTTGAAGCATGGCTTTTACTTCATCGGTCATGTAAGCGTGACGGCTGTTTTTATTCTTAGGGTCGCGGATATAAATATTACTGTTTTCAAAGCTCACATCAGCCCATACAAGTCCCCATATCTCCCCTGCTCTCAGCCCTGCAAAAAGGGAAAGTAAAGCGGCATCATGCACATCTATGGAACGTGGGTGCAAAGCCTCCAATAAGGCTATGGCCTCGGCTTGGCTTAAAAAACGCATACGTCTATTGTCTGCGCGGGGCTTCTTCACTTTCTTGGTGGGGCTTTCTCCTTGCACAAGGTCACGAGAGGCGGCAAGCCCCCATACTTGGGATATGACAGCAAGCATATAGCGTACAGAGGCGGCGCTTTTGCCTTGTTTCTGCATGGATAGAGCTATCTTTTCACACATGGGGGAAGTGATACGCTGCAAAGCCACTTTGCCAAGGGTGGGCTTTATCCATTTATTATATAAGAAGCGTTCTGTATTCATAGAGCGTTCTTTCTTGGTGGCTGTGGCAAGAGGGAGGTATTCGCTTTCCCAAAATTCTGTAAAGGTAGTGGCGGCTCGCTGTGTAGCGGCGGTCTTGCGTTGCACCTCAGCGGCTTTGGCCTCGTTTTCCTCACGCATGGCGGCAAGGGATTGTGCCCCTTCACCAGTACGGATATTTTCCCGCACAGTGGAAAGCAGATTGAAAGCCTTTTCCGCACTCATGCCCTCAGAACTCCAGCCCGCCATTTCTTCCTTGTCCTTGCCATTAAGCTTATAGCGAACAAAAAAACAACGGTCGAACTTCACCCCATGCTTACGGCTTGGGTGCTCTCGGTATCGTATGCCTAGAAAATTGGTCTTATGCTTCACGCTTGCCATGCTCTACTCCACTATGCTAATTCTGACCTGCTGGCTGTGTAGATTTGCATATCAGCAGGCCTCCCCGTGCCCCGCTCCTGCCCCGCTTTTTTCGTAAAAACTAGGGTAAAAGTCGGTAAACGTGGTGAAAGTAGAAAATCAAAAAAGCTAATGATTGTCAAGGTTATAAGTATAAATAGTGAAAGATAGAGAATGCTTGAGTT
>CAYJHH010000151.1:2357-6296 GCA_964369995.1 uncultured Desulfovibrionaceae bacterium | reverse complement strand
GCTTTCTTATGCGGCCTTACGCACCTTACAAGAGGCCTTTGCCGGGCGGAGTATGACCAAGGAATACGTAGCTGTGGTTTATGGCTCTTGGCCTCATGACGGCGTGCAAGAGCTTAAACATAGCATGGCAAAAAAATTCCATGGCACACAAGAAAAAATGCATACGCTGCAAGACAAAGAAGCCGAAGACGGTAAAGAGGCCATCAGTATAGTGCGTTGCATTGCCCGATCCAAAAAGTACAGCCTTATGCAAGTGCGCCTTATCACAGGAAGAACACATCAAATCCGTGTACAATTGGCTGCTCAGGGACATCCCATTGTGGGCGATACAAAGTACGGAAAATGGCAAAGCACCTTATATAAATTAAAATCCTTTAAAGGGATTAAGCTTTGTTTGCATTCCATGCGCATTACTTTTCCGCAAAACCTTGCGCTGCCCTACCCAAATGAGCAAGAGGAGGCACACATGCCCTCCATGGGCTTTTGCCCTGCAAGCCTTGCCGGACAAAGTTTTAGCGTTTTACCCACCTGGGAAAAACCTTTTACCATGGAGGAGCTACCTCCAAGCTTGACAGACAGTAATATCTCAAGGTAGAAGATACTTTATTTCATACCACTATCTTACTTTTTATTCAGGATTTTCCATGTCTGACAATGTGCCGCAAATTGTTTTGGTGGGACGCCCCAATGTGGGTAAGTCTACACTTTTTAATCGTCTCATCCATAGTAAACGAGCCATTACTCACGACCGCCCAGGCGTCACCCGTGACCGTATGGAAGGTATCGTACGCCAACAAGGTGAAGTGCTTTACGGCATTGTAGACACAGGTGGTATCACCCTTGATGCCCATGCAGAAGTCACCGAAGGCCCTGAAGGTATTCGCGGCTTTGAAGCAGATATCTTGCGCCAAGCCGAAGAAGCCTTAAGCTGCGCCGTGGGCGTGGCCTTTGTGGTGGATGGGCGTGATGGCCTCTTACCTCTTGATGAATATCTTATGGCACATGTGCGCCGCATGGGTAAACCCACTTTGCTGGTAGTTAACAAAGTGGATGGCGCCGAGCAGGAAAATCAAATTTTAGCCGACTTTCATGGCTTAGGTTTTCCCGTCATTGGCGTGTCCGCCGAGCATGGCCACAACCTGCGCCAATTGCGCGAAGAGTTGCAAGACCTTATCCCCAGTGATTGGGAAGATTTACAACTTCAAGACACCAGCCTTAAACTTGCCATGCTAGGCCGTCCCAATGCCGGAAAGTCTTCGCTCATCAATGCCATACATGGCACCGAGCGCATGATCGTTTCTGACGTGGCAGGCACCACGCGCGATAGCGTGGACGTGCAAATGGAAATTAAAGGCGAAAAATATACCTTTGTGGACACAGCGGGTGTGCGCCGCCGTGCCAAAATCACCGACATGGTGGAAAAATATTCGGTGAACTCTGCCATTAAGTCCAGCACCAAGGCTCATGTGACCCTTTTGGTTTTAGATGCCACCGAAGGCGTAAGCCAACAAGATAAACGCCTCATGGATTTACTGCACGAGCGCAAAACCCCTTTCATGATTCTTATCAATAAGATTGACTTGGTACCGCAAAATGCCATTAAGCAATTGCAAAAAAATCTAGCTGAAATGTTGGCTTTTTGCTCACATGTACCGGTGCTCCTTGTTTCTGCTCTTGAAAAACGCGGCCTTGCAAAAATATTGCCTTTAGCCCGTCAAATTCATGAAGAATGCCAAGTTCGCATCCCCACAGGACAGCTGAACCGCGCCATGGAAGCCGTTTTGGCTCGCCATCAACCGCCTGTTATCAAAAGAGTTCGCGCTAAATTCTTCTATTTAACGCAGGCAGAAATTGCGCCGCCAACCTTTGTTTTCTTTGTTAATGATGCCGAAAGAGTATCTGAAAGCTATAGCCGTTATTTGGAAAAATCCCTACGCAAGCATTTCAAGATTCTTCATGCGCCCATGCGTGTGCATATGCGCTCTTCGCATAAAAAGCGTACAAAATAGCCCCATTAGCTTGTATTTTTTTAGCCCCTTATCACTTTTTGTGTGTAAGGGGCTTTTTCTTTTCCCTCAAAAGCTTAAGCCCTCCCTTGACTTATTAAGACTTATTCCTATTTATATACATATTCATTCTCATCTTTAACCCAAAGGTCATATATGAAATTACCCTCTAAGATACTTTTCTCACTTTTTCTTTTATGTATTGCAGGCATAGCCACATTTGTGTTTGCCGCAAGTGAACCTAAAACCACCCTTGAACAGCAAGTGGAGCTTAAAGGTAGAACCATGGAATTTAATACACTCAGCCCCGAAGAAGAGCGCATTATACTTCGTAAAGGCACAGAAAGCCCCTATACGGGCAAATATCTCAATAACAAAGAAAGCGGTTTGTATACCTGCCGCCGTTGTGATTCTCCGCTATACCAATCGCAAGACAAATTTGACTCGCGTAGCGGCTGGCCAAGCTTTGACGATGCCATTGCCGGCGCCGTTTTACGTGTACCCGATGCAGACGGTGTGCGAGTGGAAATTGTTTGCGCCAATTGCGGCGGCCATTTAGGCCATGTTTTTGAGGGTGAAAACTTTACTCCCAAAAATACACGTCACTGCGTTAACTCCCTTTCCATGAACTTTGTGCCAGAAAAAGCCGCTCCCGCTGTGGCCTTCTTTGGCGGTGGTTGTTTCTGGGGTGTGGAAGATGGCTTTGACGCCGTGCCTGGTGTCCTCAATGCCGTTTCCGGCTATATGGGCGGCAGTAACAATTTCCCCACCTATGAAGACGTATGCACAGGCAAAACAGGCCATGCAGAAGTGGTCAAAGTGGAATATGATCCCACCAAGGTGGACTTTGAAACTTTAGCCAAGTACTTTTTCGAAATTCATGACCCCACTCAGCTCAATAGACAAGGGCCAGATTATGGCACGCAATACCGTAGCGTTATTTTTTACGCCAATGAAGAGCAGCGCCAAGTGGCAGAAAAGCTAAAAGCGTATCTTATTGATAAAAATGTTGCTGTGGTGACGGAAATTTCTCAGGCGCCGGCTTTCTTTGCCGCTGAAGATTATCATCAAGACTTTACCAAGCGCACAGGGCGCGGGGCTTGTCATATGCGTGTTAAGCGTTTTGATAGCTAAAAAATGTAGGTAATATCTACTGGGAGGGAAACCTTTTTTGAAAAAAAGGTTCTCCCCCCAGACCCACTCTGCTCTCGATTTGCGTAATTACTCGTGCCTCGCAAACTCCAACGGCTTCGCCGCCCGTCGGGTCGGCCCTTCCAAAAAACTTTAATGGCGTCAGAGTCTTCTCTTTAATAGCTACTTTTCGCCGCATGTAAATTTTTTAATAATACCCTATTATGCATTTCTTCCAAAAAGCTACATTTTGATTCTGGGCTTCCCTTCAGAGTACTAGCAAGGTATAGATAAAAAGCTTTTTGCAAAATTATACCCTAAGCAGTAATTTTTTTCGTTTTTTAAAAATGTGCCAAAATCATGAATTTTAGAACATTACGTTGCGATACTATTTTTTACAAAGATAGGGTGTTGCCGCAATGAAAGTTTTTTGGAAAAGGGGTCTGGGGAAAGAACTTTTTTTCAAAAAAGGGTTTTCCCCAGTAAACTTTTTCGTACGCATAAAACTAGACGACCGCCACACATTTCTATACCATGTCAAAAATTTTATGGTATCATGGAGCGTACATGTCCACATATAATCCGCATTTTACTTCGTACTGCGTCACACATATTAATTTAGCAGCCTTGCAGCATAATTACACACTGTTGCGCCAGCGTATCCCTTCTTCCTCTGAGGGTATGGCCATCATTAAAAATGATGCCTATGGGCATGGACTGTTGCCATCGGCGGCGGCCTTACAACAGGTGGGGGTTTCTTCCTTTGGAGTGGGAACGGTGTATGAAGGCCAAGCTTTACGCC
>CAYJHH010000151.1:0-2257 GCA_964369995.1 uncultured Desulfovibrionaceae bacterium | reverse complement strand
GTGGGGGTTTCTTCCTTTGGAGTGGGAACGGTGTATGAAGGCCAAGCTTTACGCCATGCCGGGCATAATCAAGAAATTCTCATTCTATTGGGAGCGCAAACACTGGAAGAAATGCAGCTCTGTGCCAAGTATAAACTTACAGTGCATGTCTATAGCCAGCGCAGCTTAGATTTAGCCGCAGCCGTAGCCTCTGATATATTCCCCTTACATGTATCCATTAAATGCGAAACGGGTATGTCTCGTTTAGGTTTTTTGCCAGAAGATATGCCGCACGTCATATCCTTTTTACAACAGCATCCACATATTATAGTGGATATGGCCGCAACGCATATTTCCTGCGCTGACATGCCTGAAAAGGAAGATTTTGTTCGCAAGCAAGTGCATATCTTTATGGCCATGACAAAGGAGCTCAAAGCAGCCTATCCGCATATGCGCCGTTCATTTTGCAATTCTGCCGCCACACTGGCCTATAGTGACCTTGCCACCAGTATGGATGCCCACGTTTTTCGCTTTGGCATTGCACTTTATGGCGGAAACCCCTTTGTGCATAATGCGTGGCGCCACAAAGGTCTGGGACTGCGCGAAACCATGCGTATCTCCTCCACCATTATTCATACTTATGAAGCCAAGGCGGGGCAATGTATTGGCTATGGTGCCACCTTTACAGCAGAAAAAGACATGCGCATTGCCGTGCTTGGCATTGGCTATGCTGACGGATTTTCTCGCGGTCTTTCAACCAGCAATACCAATATGGGCGTCAAAGTGAGTATTAACAACAAACCTGCCCCCTTATGCGGCAGAGTGTGCATGGGTACCATGATGGTGGATATAAGCCATATTGAAGATGTAGAAGAAGGACAGCAAGCCTGGATTGTGGACGCTACCATCGATCAAGGGCAATTTTCCATGCAAGCTCTGGCAGATGCTTGGGGAACCATTCCCTATGAAGGTTTTTGCCTTTTTGGTGACAATACACGCGTCTACGAAAATTTTTAAAATAAAACAGCGTTGGCAGTGGTAAAGCCTTCATGACTATATACCGCCGCCAACGCTGCCTCCTATAATAACCTGTCCCTTAGTCTGCACATCCACATTTTGTTTAGCACAAGCACCAAGGCATACAAGTAAAGCGCACATAAAAACAAGCACGCTGCGTATATGCATAAGACCTATTCCTTACAACCTGTAAGCTTATCCCCAGAACGCACCGCAAATTCTTGCACCATGCGTGACCCTGAAGGTACATCCTTCGTCACCCAAACATTACCGCCAATGATGGCACCCTTACCAATGGTTATGCGTCCCAAAATGGTGGCGCCGGCATACACGGTGACATCGTCTTCTAAAATGGGATGTCTGGCAATGCCCTTGGTCAATGTGCCGTCAGAATCCTTAGGGAAAGACAAAGCTCCCAAGGTTACCCCTTGATAGAGGCGGCAATGACGTCCAATAATACATGTTTCACCAATAACCACACCGGTGCCATGATCTATGAAAAAATCCTCTCCAATGGTGGCTCCGGGGTGAATATCAATACCTGTACGTGAATGCGCCATTTCAGAAATTATACGCGGGATAACCGGCACTTCCAATTTATATAATTCATGGGCAATGCGATGATGCGTCATGGCAAGCAAGGAGGGATAACAAAAAATAGTTTCGCCGGCACTGGTGGCCGCGGGGTCTCCCTCATAAGCGGCATGAGCATCTGAAGCCAAGATACGGCGAATTTCCGGTAATTTTTGCATAAAAGCCATGGCGGCATCCAAGGAGCCCTGCTGGCAAAATTTGCACTTACTTTCCTGACCGGCACAAGCAAAACACGCTCCGCTACGAATCTGCTCCGCCAAAATATGATACACAGAATCCAAATTGGCCGCTAAATGATAGCGAAATGAATCCAATCGTACCTGCGATGTGCCAAAAAAACCCGGAAACAGTATGGCCTGCAAGCGCTGAATACATTCTTCTAAACGTTCAATACAAGGCATGGGTGCATTATGCGCCGGCTTATGCCACACCGAAGCCAAAGACTCAGGCGCACACAAGGCATCTACCACTTTATTTAGAGGGGACACCTGCAAAGTTATTAATTCCTTCTCTTTCATAGGCACCTTCCACCATATACTTTTTTTCTTGAGGAACCTTCACACAAAGATTCCCCAAGAAAAATATTTTCAAACTATAAATACTTTGCCACCAAGTCGCCCATTTCTGAGCAAGAAGTAAGCATGCTGCCTTCTTCCATAATATCGCC
>CAYJHH010000150.1:0-6306 GCA_964369995.1 uncultured Desulfovibrionaceae bacterium | reverse complement strand
GAGTTCACCTTTTAGCTATTTTTGACCCAAGTTGTGATACACAAAAAATATCTGGATTGCTTGGAGCTTGTGGAATTACGGAAAATCATGGTGACTGTGAAAAAATATCTACTGAAAAGGGTTTTTATGATGTTGTACAATGCATAAAAAAAGTAGGTGCTGTTCCTATTCCTGCTCATATTGATAGTTCGAAAGGTTTACTTGAAAACATTAAATCTCTGAATTCTGAAATTAAAAAAAGTTTACTTGAAATACATGCTGCTGAATTTTGTAATACGCACTTTCCTACTGATATTACAACAGAATTAGAAAATTATTTGAGACTACTAGGGAGAGTTGAAGGGTCAGATGCACACATAGCAGATGAAATAGGGCAACGTTTTAGTTGGATAAAAATGAGTCAACCATCAATAAAAGAGCTATGGTTAGCATTATATGATTATCACTTTTGTATAAAAAATCAACCTGAAAGTCCAAATACTACTCCAGATGTTTTTTTGACCGAGCTGACAATCCAAAATATGCAACACTGTGGACGTATAAATAATAAACCATTTACTATGACAATGCATCCCCACTTTAATACAATTATTGGTGGACGTGGAACTGGCAAGTCAACAGTTTTAGAGGCAATACGAATTGTAGCACGACGTGATGAAATTCTTGAGATTGAGGCCCCAAAAATAAAGGAAAAGTTAGATAAATTTATGGCGCTTAATACGGGCGTAATATTAAATAATACCGAGCTTCAATTGAAGATAAATAAACTTGGTAAAAAGTATAACTTACGATGGCGGCATGATGCGCAAGGAGCACGCCTAGAAGAAAATATAAACTCATCATGGGTTCCTTGTGAAGCTGGAAATATTATCGAGCGTTTTCAAATTGCTATTTTTAGCCAAAAGCAAGTATATGAATTAGCAACAAATTCTCGCGGGCTCATGAAAATAATTGATGAGTCTCCTGCTGTAAATTATATGGAATGGCAAGTAGAGTGGGAAAATAATAAAAGTGACTATTTACAGTTAAAAGAAAAGTATAGAAATTTACTTCGCCAATTAGATGAAATGGAAAGCATGAAGGCAAAGCTTAAGGATATTGAGGACGCTCTTAACCACTATGAAGAAAAGGGCCATGGTGATATACTAAAAAACTATCAAAAGCACAGGCAGCAAGAATCGTCATTTTTAAGTGAAAAAATATTTGATGATATAGAGAAAAGTTTAAATAATGCTGCGTCTTCAATTGTAATTCCAGATTTCATGAGCGATTCTTTCAAAGAAGACGATAGTAATTTAATAGAAATGCAGTCAATACACGACGTTGCAAAAGCAAAACTACTTAATTTAAAGAATGATATTTTCAGTATTGTTGCAACTGTTGATAGTATAAAAAATGAATACTTTCAGTCTATTGGGGGTAGTAATTGGAGTAGCTCGCTTAAACAGAGTATTCAAGATTACGAAACTATTGAGCAGTCCTATAAGGTTAACAATACTGATATTAGTCTTTCTATATATAATATGTGGATCACAGAACGTAATGATCTTCAAGAAAAAATTAAAATTCTTGTTTCAAAAGAATCAGACATCGTTAGTATTGAAGGTCAACTTAAATCACTATACTTAAAATCTATTAATTTAAGAGAAAATTTGTATAAAAAAAGAAAGTCTTTCATCGATAGTGTAGTCGGAGAAAATAATTTTGTAAAAATGGAAATAATACGATTTGGAGATTTATATAATTTAGAAATGGACTATCGGTCATTGTTAGGTATAGAAGCTGGCGTTTTTTCTAGTTCAATATTGGAAAAAGAAAATTCTAATAGTATTTTATGGGCATTAGCAATGTGTCTTGAAAATAATGTGCAAATTGAAGAGCTTATTAAAATTATAGATTCACTAAAAGAGGATACACGCCAAATTGCTGTAGGAAAAAAATCTGCTGTTCACGGGGCATTTAACAATCGCCTACAGAGTATTTATAAAAACAATCCTACAGTTTTTGATTTGTTAGACATATGGTGGCCTGAAGATTTATTGCAAGTAAAGTATGCTAAAGAACCATCTGCAAGTAAATTTGAAATATTAGAAAAGGGCTCTGCAGGACAAAAATCGGCAGCAGTATTAGCGTTTCTACTAAGTTATGGCTCATGGCCAATTCTGATTGACCAACCCGAAGATGATTTGGATAACTCCTTAATATACGATTTGATTGTAAAACAAATACGTGAAAAGAAAAATAATAGGCAAGTTATCATCATTACGCATAATGCAAATATTGTTGTAAATGGTGATTCTGAATTGGTTAATATTATGAAGGTGCATAGGGGACAAGTACAACTCAGTATGCAAGGAGGGCTTGGTGAAAGAGAGATTAGAGAAGGAGTTTGTGCCATCATGGAAGGCGGGGAAGAAGCATTTGACATGCGTTATAAACGACTATTTCTTTATAAGTAAAATTAACTTTGCTAGCTTTCGTGTTTCTGGTTCAATATAATTTTTACATTTATTAAAAATAGGAAGTTTGTATGAGTGACTATTTTCAGGGATTAGTAGTCTTTATTGATGTATTAGGGACAAAGAAAAATACCGATTTTAAGAAAAAATACGAAATCCATCAGCTGTGGCATAGTATCGCTGAGGAAACACTTGAACTCGAAAAAGAGAATGGTTTGGGAAATAGAACTTTGGCTAGGCATGTGTATAGTTTTTCAGATTGTGCATTTTACCTATATAAATATAAGGATAGTGTAAGCAGTGAAAGGAAAAACAATAATATTGCGTATTATGAAGTACTAGCTGCAATTTTATTTCAAATAGAAAAAATTAATCGTCTTGGTTATTTGGTTAGAGGTGGTGCAACATTAGGTGAATTTTATGTTGATGATAAAGGATGTTTTGGGCCTGCGATAGAAGAAGCGTATAAACTGGAAACAACTGCTTGTTATCCATGTATACAATGTTCTGACGAATTATTTGATGTTTTGTATGAAATTGATAGAAATAAACCAGTGATAATGCATTTGCATCCAAATAAACCTTTTTTGAGGAAAATGGTGTATAATGAGAGTGGTTTAAAATTTTGTAACCCATTTTTATTTTTTGAAGTAGCTGATTTTGGGAATTTTGATATGAATACATATGCTAATATAATGCGTGGTCATTATGATAAAATGCTTGGAACTATTTACTCCTATGACGAAAAGAAAAAAATACAAAAAAAATGGGATTGGTTTATGAGTAAAATGTTATTTGAGCTAAATTTTCAAAGTGAAATGACAGAAATGTTTTTGAACGGAATGGGACTAACATTACAACACTCAAAATAATAAAAATATATTTTTTATAGCGTGTGTTTTTACGATTGTTTATAAGCGCATCCTTGATTGTTCCTTTTGCACCTCCCTCTCTACTTTGCGCCAGTAGTCAAAAATCCTCTCATAGCGCATAAGTGCCACATCTCCTGCTACGCCAAAGGCAAAGTTCACGGTGCGTTCGGCGTAGCGTTGCCAGTTGCGGCCTTCTTTACGGCGGCGTTCTGGCTCAATGGTGGGGGCGCAGTCTGTGATGGCGGCTTGCACGGCTTCTCGGCTATGGCCTGTCACGCGCATACGCATAGCAATCATGGCGTCCATGCGTGAATAATCCTCAATGCGCATGTGCTTTATCATATCTTCATAATGTTTATAGTACGCCATGGAGCTATCAGGTAGTGGATGCGTAGGCTTTGCGATGGTTGTTGCTGGTCTTTGCGCCTGTTCCTCGTATTGTTTGGCTATTTGGCGTAGCATGAGATAGGCTTTGTTTTGATAGTCGCATGGTTGACGCTCGGCAAAGAGAAGTTTCACCCTTGGGAAGCTCCCATCAGCGTTTTCATATTTGGGTTTAAAATTGCCGAAACCTGGCGCACGGTGGGGATGTATGCACCCAGAGAGTTTAGGGTCGCCATATTCTTTATTAAGTTGTTCAACAAGACGATTACTGGCTTCACGGTCAAAAGGGCTGTCCATTTTATTGATGGTCAAAATACATTGGTAATTGTTGGGAGAGCTTTCCAAGATTATGGCAGGGGTAAAGCCGTCCTTCTTAAACTTACCCACACTTTCGGCGGTCATGTCGTCAATAAGAATATGGTGCCGCTGCGCCGAAAGTGGCGTGTAGTAGATATTCTCTCGACGCATTTGCAAGCGGCGCATCTCTGGCATTTTCTGTAAAAGCTCTTTGGCGGAAAAGCCCTTGGTTATTCCATCTTCTTTATCCAAAATGAATACCTTTTGTTTGGCGTTAGGCTTCATATTGATACACGTTACACGAAAGCGGTCAGCTTGCAGGGCGTGAGCATAGCGTTCAAAAGCCTTGGCTTCTGTGGTGTCGTTTGCCATTTGCGCTTGCGTTGTGGGTACGGGTCGTAGTTTTTTCTCAAAGGCGTGACGGTATCTCCATATTTCCGCTTGCTTGTGCAAGCCTTGTTTTCTCAGCCATGCGGAAAAGCTAGGGCGTTTTTTCTGTGTGCTTAGGTAGTCTTGATACTGCTGCCATGTTTCAAGATGTATAGTGCTTACTGGTTCGGGAGTTGCTTCAACTTGTGCCGTCTTTAGTATTTCCTCATAATTGCCAGCTTCAAAAGCGCCTAGGCGTTTACAAAGCTTGGTCATACTAAAAGCTCTATTAATAGACGAAGCTTTGACCGCCATATCTTCCCCAGCGGAGGGTACAAAAACAATGGCTCCAGAGCCTTTTTTCTCAAAGCGCAAACCTACGCCGGCAAGCTCTTCATGCAACTCTGCCCATGTTTTGGCTTTAGCAATAATATCATGCCCTCGCTCTTGAGCTATTCGCATAGCAGACTTTTCTCCCGTTGCCTGTTCAAAATTTACAGCCTTGGGGCTCGGCTTGGGCTTTGCTTTAAGCATATATTTTTTGACCAGCTCGCCATTTTCAAGCAGGGCATAACGAGCATTAGCATTGCTTTTCCAGCCCTGCTTGTGCTCCACCACGGCAAGAATTTTGTGTGCCTCCTCAATGTCAAAGCCCTTATGCGGCGCAATGACTTTAAGCGTTTCTGGATGGGTGCGATTGACAGCAATATGGACGTGATAATTCCTTGTATTGTGATGAAGCCCATATACCGTTTGATGTTCCTCAAGCCCCATGCGTTGCAAGAAGATGTCAACCAGTTCATCCACTTGTTCATGGGTAGGTTGCTCATGCTCTTCCCACGAAAAAATCCAATGACTGACAGGCATGTTGCTGCGAGTGCTTTCTTGAGCAAGGGCAATCATTTCTGCTCGTTGTCCGTGGTGGGTGTCGGTGAGGAAGTTACGGCTACCAGAGTGCGCTATTTTTTCCTCCACATTTACATTATGGGGATGGCGAATGTAGTCCACAAGGTTGCCGATGTGCTTGGCCTTGGGCTTGGTACTTTTTCCAAATTTGACTTTTTTCACTATCATGGTGCAGTCCTTTTTTATAGCCTAATGTTATCGGTTTGGGGAGCTGATAGTGTTGATGCACTGGACAAGTTCATGGTAAGCATCGTTCATATTTTGTATCTGAATTGCGTCCACTTTTGCTTCACGCAAGGTGCTAAAATTGTGCTTGAGAAGTCCCCCTATTCGGCGCAATTCTCGTATGACAGTTTCGTCTGTTTGAGCTATTACGGGACGCCCACCAAAGAGCTTGCGACGGATGTATTCTGAGGTGCTTAATCCTGCAAGATTTGCTTGCTCTATGACGTTTGTTTTCTCCGTGAAATTGACCCTCAATGTGAGCCACTCTTTGGTGTTTTTTTGTTCACTTCTTGAGTGCTTTTTGGGCTGGCTTTCTGTCGGTATATTTATCTGTTTCATGGTCTTTTCCTTATGCGTTTTTGCCTTTTTGTTTTTAAAATGCGAGAAGTCTTCGCCGAGCATTTTGGGTGTCCAGAGGGGACTCCCACAATGCGCCGTACCCCCTATGATTTCAAAGAGTTAGAGTGCATTTGAGGGCATTAAAATGCATCAAAAAGCACGTATTTTTGTAACCCAATTTTGTAACCCTTCTGCATTCTCCAATGCTCATGGGCTGTTAAGTAGTCTTTTACAGTGCAAAGCTAGCAAAAATAATAAAATCAAGCATCTAAATAAAAAACTTGCTCAATTTCTCTTTGACACAGAAACTGTGCTCGAAACTCCTAAAATTGATGATACCGCTACTGTTTTTTTCCTTAAAATATTACCAAGTGAAATTGAAATAGAAGCCTTATCGTTTCATTGTGCGCAATGCCAAGAAGAGTGTGATGACTATGTAGCTGACGCTCAGATAT
>CAYJHH010000149.1:0-6384 GCA_964369995.1 uncultured Desulfovibrionaceae bacterium | reverse complement strand
AGAGGCACTGTTTTCACCTTTTTGTCCATGAGCTCAATTTCGCCGCTCATAAGATCTTCAAAGGGCGCATGTGCCAGTATTTTAGGAATGCCATTGGGATAATCATGCCCATAATCTTTAATGGGCATAAGAATATCACTATTATCCGCACCGGTAAACCATGCAATTTCCTCATTTAAAATAGGAATTGGTATACCGACACCCACATTAAGCGTGCATCCGTAGCCAATAAGCGACAGGCCGCGAATATATTTTTGTTGCATGCCCTTAAGGTCACCTTTAAGCATAAGCGTGCCTGAAGCGGTCAGCGGCAAGCCCCGCTCGGTGCGCTTAGGATTAGGCACATGCTGCGTACCGGCGCCAATAACATAACCCACACCGCCCCCAAGAAAGATGCGCGTCCCCATACCTATGGTACGAAAATATGGGTCATTAAATAAAGGCGATAAATGCCCTGCGGTGGCATAGTTCACATTTTGCATATGCGGACGCAATGGCCCCATATACGTATAGATAACGCGCCCTGTGAGGTTTACGGCAGCATTGTAGTTTTGATAACAATTGCGCGGGTTCAGCAGCTCTGCATGAGGTAAATCCGCCAAGGTAATGTGCCTATCTTGGGTACGACGTGGATAACAGTCCGTACCATAAGATTGCGATTGCAAGTGCACCGTTTTGCCTGCCACAAGATCTTCAATGACATGCGCTCCGCCATAGGCAAATGTGCCTGGATACGGATCATTGAGAGGATCATCTTCGGTCATTTCTGTGGCGCCAATATAGCCATCGGCGGCGGCAATACCACCATAGCAAGGCACTTTATTTATCCAAATTTTAGAAGAACGCATGGTAGGCGGTTCTGGCTGGCCCATATTAAAGAGCACACCGGAAGAACACATGGGCGAAAAGGTGCCAGTGGTAACAACGTCCACTTCTTTGGCGGCTTTTTCTTTACCAAGACGTTTAACAATATCGCACATTTCAGCGGCATTGACCACCACGGCCTTACCTGCTTTAATACGCTCATTTATTTCTGCAATGGTTTTAGTAACTTTTGTCTTTGACATGGAATTCTCCTTGTACAAGGGTACAGTGCCTAGCAGTAACAGACAACTTTTTCTTTGTAAATATAAAACCTTGCTCGTGGCGCCGTAAGACATTTGATACAGTAACTGCTCACGTAATCAAACATGGAAAATCATCAAAATCTGCAACACTCATTTTTTTATTGTAAAGAAACGGGGGCTACCGTAACATTTTGTCGCAGAAATTTTTCTTTCATGGCACTTACAGACTACAGAGGCACAAATGTTAATCAATGATGATTGCCTAAGCGCAATGAAATCCATGCATGCACATTCTTTTGATTTGATATACTTAGATCCACCTTTTTTTACACAAAAAGAACAAAAGCTGAAAAATTCACAGGGAACAGAGTATTTCTTTGACGACAAATGGGAATCTGCAAAAGAATATATTGAATATATAAAAGAAAGAGTTATGGAGTCAAAGCGACTTCTTAAAGACACGGGCTCTTTATTTTTACATTGCGACAACACCATGTCGCACTATTTGAAAATCATGCTCGACGAAGTTTTTGGCATACAAAATTTCAGAAGTGAAATCATATGGTACTATAAAAG
Organism: uncultured Desulfovibrionaceae bacterium; assembly: GCA_964369995.1. Lineage (GTDB taxonomy): Bacteria > Desulfobacterota > Desulfovibrionia > Desulfovibrionales > Desulfovibrionaceae > CAYJAD01. The sequence continues at coordinate 4,741 of CAYJHH010000149.1, read as the reverse complement.
ATGGTCAAACTCCAAAAAAGGCCTCCTAAACGCCCATCAAATTGTTTTTTTCTATAGTAAAAGTGACAATTTTAAATTTAACACCATATATACCGATTATTCACTTACCACAAATATCGACCAAATTTTACAAGACAGAGCGCGCAATGAACACGGAAAAGCCGCATATAAAGTAAATGATCAAGGTGACATTTGTTGCAGTAAAGAAAAAAAAGGCGTTCCGCTTGCTGACGTTTGGGAAATTCCCTTTCTTAATCCCAAAGCCAAGGAAAGGGTGGGCTATCCTACACAAAAGCCCATATTACTTCTGGAACAAATCATTAAACTATGCACAGATGAAGGTGACGTTGTTTTAGATCCTTTTTGTGGTAGCGGCACCACCATGATAGCCTCCAAGCTGTTACATAGAAAATACGTGGGCATAGACAAAAATGCCGAAGCTATTGCTCTTGCTCAAGAAAGATTAGAGCACCCTGTAAAAACAAATTCCTTTCTCTTAGAAAAAGGAAAAGACACCTACGATGGAAAAAACGAATACGAGAAGAGGATTTTACAACATTTTGATTGTAATATAGTGCAAAGAAACAAAGGAATAGACGGAATTTTAAAGAAAATGTATCAAAATGCGCCGGTGGCCATAAAGATTCAAAAAAGCACAGAACCCTTTTTGCAAGCTCTGCATGCCCTCGCTCACGCAGGTATGAAAAGAAAATGTAAACTCATGATATTTGTACAAACATCTAGCACTCAAGAATGTATACCCCATACAGTACCTGAAAACATCGTTGTTTTGCCAAGTTATGAGCTTTGTATAGAAAATATATTTAATGGCATAACAACAGACATCGTATAAGCTTTTTTGCAGTCGATGATGTCTACTTTTAAAAAGCTCTGCACAATTATTTTCAAATATAATTTTGCCGTTAAACTTGAAAATTTGTTCAAACAACAAAAAAATCTATGCAGAGTAAAAGGCTCAAAAATCAATCGCTTAACGGGCAAGCAAAGCTAGCCCTACTCTTGATTTTTGGTCGCATTGGCTATCGCCAAAGCTTCATGAGCCCATGCATAATGAATTATGCAGAGGTCTCTTTTAACATATTTTCTTCACTTCTAGGAAAATCTCCCTTCAAATGAAGCTTGGACATTTGGCGCTCTTTAAGGTATGAGTGCATGAAATATTTTACTATACCATAGGTACACCATGCCCAAATTACAACATATTAGAAATTTTTCCATCATTGCCCATATTGACCATGGCAAGTCTACCCTTGCCGACCGTATTCTTGAAATCACCGAACTTGTGTCGGATCGCGAGAAAAAAGATCAATATTTGGACAAAATGGACTTGGAACGCGAACGCGGCATTACCATTAAGGCTCAAACCGTGCGCATTCCCTTCACCTCCAAAAGCGGTGAAAAATATATTTTAAACCTCATTGATACACCAGGGCACGTGGACTTTAACTATGAAGTATCCCGCTCTTTGGCGGCCTGCGACGGTGCCTTACTTGTGGTGGACGCCACTCAAGGCGTAGAGGCACAAACTTTGGCCAATGTTTATTTGGCGTTGGACCATGACCATGAGGTCATTCCTGTACTTAATAAAATTGACTTGCCCAGCTCCGATGTGGACAGAGTGCGTGAAGAGATTGAAGAAGCCATTGGCCTTGATTGCACCGACGCTTTGCCTGTGTCTGCCAAAACCGGCGAAGGCGTGGCCGAAGTGCTGGAAGCCTTGGTACAACGCTTGCCCGCACCCACCGGAGACCCCGATGCGCCGCTCAAAGCCCTTATTTTTGACTCTTGGTACGATAGTTACCAAGGGGTTGTGGTGCTTTTCCGTATCATGGACGGTACCATCAAGAAAAATGAACGCGTGCGCCTCATGGCCACCGGCAAAGAATATGAAGTTTTGCGCCTTGGTGTCTTTTCGCCAGAACCCACCGATATGCCCGTGCTCAGCGCCGGTGAAGTGGGCTTTTTATGCGGCAGCATTAAAGAACTTGGCGATGCCAAGGTGGGAGACACCATTACTTTGGTGAATAATCCCGCTGAAGAACCTGTGGAAGGCTTTAAAGAAGTGCAACCCATGGTATTTTGCGGTTTGTATCCCTCAGATTCCGACGATTATGAAACCCTTAAAACAGCTTTAGAAAAATTACAGCTCAATGACGCGGCTTTTTCTTATGAGCCGGAAACCTCTCAAGCTTTGGGCTTTGGCTATCGTTGTGGTTTCCTTGGTTTATTACATATGGAAATCATTCAAGAGCGCATTGAACGTGAATTTGAAGTGGCACTTATTGCCACGGCGCCTTCGGTTATCTACAAAGTTGTTACCTCCGATGGGCAGCATATGGACATTGATAACCCTTCCAAACTCCCCGATGGCAGCAAGATAGAAACCTTGCTTGAGCCTTTGGTAAAAATGGACATTCACGTACCCAATGATTATGTGGGCAATGTGTTTAAGCTATGCGAAGAAAAACGCGGCGTGCAAAAGAATTTGCATTATTTAGCCGCCAATCGCGTGGTTATTACCTATGAATTGCCTTTTGCGGAAATTGTTTTTGACTTCTTTGACCGCTTAAAGTCCACCACCAAAGGCTATGCCTCCATGGACTATGAATTTTTAGATTATCGCCCTGCCAATTTGGTGCGCCTTGATATTATGCTTAATGGCGAACCTGTGGACGCCTTAGCCGTCATTGTGCACAAGGATAAAGCCTATCATTATGGGCGCGCCTTGGCTTTAAAGCTTAAGCGTACCATTCCGCGTCAGCTTTTTGAGGTGGCCATTCAAGCAGCCATTGGGCAAAAGGTTATTGCGCGTGAAACGGTTTCAGCTTTCCGTAAAAACGTTACCGCCAAGTGCTATGGTGGCGATATTTCCCGTAAGCGTAAACTTCTTGAAAAGCAAAAAGAAGGCAAAAAGCGCATGAAGCGCATGGGCAATGTGGAATTGCCGCAAGAGGCTTTCCTTGCTGCACTTAAAGTGGGCGACGATTAATGGGGCCTAAAAAATAGCCCTCTGTATATCAACGAAAAAAGTCAAAAGGCTTGCGTATACTTTTTTATACCCCGCTTCTTGGCTTTTTTCACTTCTTTGCCAGCAATGTTTTTCTGCCCTAGTAAGGGCGCACGGATTTTCTCTCTCTTGCGCAAAGGCTTTTTTCATGACATTTTGTCATGGTGCCTTTCATTTACGGATTATTACTCATATATAAGGAGTATCTTATGTATAAAAAAATACACATTCTTCTCTTCAGCCTTATGATTTCTTGCTTTTTTCTTTTGGGTGCCTGCTCACAAGAACAAAACACCCAAGCCATTGAAGCGCAACCTGCAACCATGCCTGAGCCTGAACCTCAGCGTGCACGGCTTATCTTTGTGGGTGATATCATGGCTCATGATTCTCAATTGGCCATTGCCAAAAAACACGGCACCCCCGATGAGCCTTATAACTTTCGCCCTCAATTTGCCTATGTAAAGCATCTCCTCCAAGGGGATTTGGTGGCAGGTAATTTTGAAACCGTGCTTTCCGGACAAAAACCCTATGTGGGCTATCCTAACTTCAACACGCCGGACTCTTTGGCTGCAGCTTTGCAAGAGGTGAATTTTAACCTGCTCTTTTTAGCCAATAATCACATTCTTGACCGTGGCATTGAAGCCGGTCACCGCACAAGAGACTATTTAGAATCCCAAGGATTTACCACAGCAGGCATTGGTGTTTCACGCGCCATGCTTCCCATAGTGGATGTGAACGGCTTAAAAATTGGCTTTATTAATCGCACCTATGGCACCAATGTACCCATTAGAGAAAAGCAAGCCGCACAAGTGCATGTGCCTCTCACCACCCATGGCGGCGTGGCGGATGATGTGAAGGCATTACGTGATGCTGGCGCACATTTTGTCATAGCCTCTTACCATTGGGGGCCTGAATACGTGCCAACCCCCAGCAAAGCGCAACAAGCTGCTGCTGCCATAGCCCTAGAGGCCGGCGTAGATGCCATCATAGGCCATCATCCGCATATTTTACAACCCATGGAAGTGATACAAACAGGGGATAAGACCCAATTTGTGGCTTGGTCTTTGGGGAATTTTGTTTCTGGTCAGCGTACCACCCCGCGTGAACGCACCGTGGTACTGGCTTTAGATTTAGTAACGGACGCCCAAGGAAAATTGGGATTGGAAAAAGTTTCTGTGGCACCTGTATGGGTGGACATGGTGCGCGGTGAGCGCCTTCGCTTATTGCCCACACGCTTTGGGCAATTACATCGTTTACGTATGCCCTATCCGCGCGGCATAGATCCGGCTATTTTTAAGGAAATACAAGAAACACCGTATTTAACCAATAAGCTCAACGCTGTGGATAAGGCTGTGGTGGACTTTTTGAAATTACCCCCTGCCGACGCCATGGGCTTTCATACTGTATGGGAAAAACCTGCACCTGCAAGTCAGCCCACAGAACAACCTGAGCAACAGACTTCAGAACAGGCTTCAGAGCAGGCTACAGGACAGAAATCGGGGCAGACTCACCCTGAAGCAAAATAAATTTAGAAAAAGTATTATTAGCAATATATACGCAAGAAGCCTCTCCTGCACTTAAGCAAGAGGGGCTTTTTTATGTCATGCCTCGTGCATGGAAATACAAAAGAATTTTTTGCCGCCCTAAGGGTAAAAAAATATGGGGGCAAAGCTTTTCATGGGAAGAAAAGCTTTGCCCCCAATGACTATACTA
>CAYJHH010000148.1:0-6395 GCA_964369995.1 uncultured Desulfovibrionaceae bacterium | reverse complement strand
CTAACTTAAAATTAAAAAAATCATTCAAAAAAATCTTTCAGTAATTGCGCGCATTCTTCACTGCGTACGCCTCCCATATGCCAGACTTTATGGTTGAGGAAGGGAAGTTCTAAGCCTTCACAGCAGGAGGAAATGGCGCCGGTTTTTCTGTCGGCGGCGCCGTAAACCACCCCTGCAATGCGGCTATGCACAAGGGCGCCGGTGCACATGAGGCAAGGTTCTAGGGTGACTACCATGATGGTATCTTGGAGGCGGTAGTTCAGTAGCTTTTGTCCGGCTTGGCGCAGGGTAAGTATTTCAGCATGGGCGGTGGGGTCGTGCAGGCTTATGGGCTTATTGTGGCCTTTGGCAAGAATGGTGCCGTCTTTGTGTACAAGTAGGGCGCCTACAGGCACTTCTTGTGCGGCGGCGGCTTTGCGTGCTTGTTCAAGGGCCATACCCATGAGGCTATGCCATGTATGCCCTTGAGGGGCTGAGGGGATAACGCTTGCGAGTTCCATGCTTTCAATGGAACTCGCAGATTTTTTGGAAGAATGCATTAGAGAATGACAAGGCGTTTGATGTAATTGACCACTTCTTCTGGCGTGTCGCAAACGATAATGTGCTTATCAATTTCATCTGCAGAGATATAGCCATGCTCTACCATGGAGGTTTTGAGCCAATCGAGGAGGCCGCCCCAGTAGTTGGAGTCGTAGAGAATAATGGGGAAGGATTTTATGCGATCGGTTTGGGCAAGGACGAAGGCTTCAGAAAGTTCATCAATGGTACCCATGCCGCCGGGCATGACCACATAACTCATGGCATATTTTACAAACATGAGTTTACGTACGAAGAAATAGCGAAATTCACATTTGGTGCTCACGTAGGGGTTAAAGCCTTGTTCGTGGGGTAATTCTATACCAAGGCCTATGGAGGGGCCGCCGGCTTCATAGGCGCCTTTATTGGCAGCTTCCATGATGCCAGGTCCGCCACCGCTGATGACACCATAGCCACTTTCCACAAGAAGGCGGGCTATTTTTTCTGCTGCAAGGTAATGCGGGTGGTCTGGTGCAGTGCGTGCAGATCCAAAAATAGAAATACAATGTTTATCAATGGAATTTAACTTATCAAAGGCTGTGGCAATTTCTGCAAGAATACGTATAACGCGCCACGATTCTGTACTACTGGTAAGTTCATCAATGCTCGTTTGATGTTGCGGCATGATCTGTCCTTCGAAAGGGTAAAAGGTTATTTTGTAGTAATGCGAGTCTTTTTTAATCATATTATGCTGCTAAAGTAAACAATGAAAGCGAAGTATGAAGTGGGGTAAAAAATTACGGTCATAAAAACTTTTACGGGCTTGCGCTTTTGCGTGAGGCACGGCATACTCAAGGGCGCTGACAGAGGTTCTTGAATGGCAAAGCGCTTTTAGTACTTTACCTGGGGGGAAATATGAAAGTTCAATTCTTGGGCGCCGCCCAAACGGTTACCGGTTCTTGTTATATGATAGAAGCTTGCGGTGCGCGCTTTGCTGTGGATTGCGGTATGCATCAGGGCAATAAGGCCATGGAAGAGCGCAATAGAGAAACCGTCATGTATCGCGCAAGTCAGGTAGATTTTATTTTGATGACCCATGCGCATATAGACCATTCGGGACTTTTACCGCGCCTGGTGAAAGAAGGTTTTCATAAAGCGGTGTATTGTACCGCTCCCACCAAGGATTTACTGGAAATTATGCTTTTGGATAGCGCGCATATTCAGGAGATGGAAGCGAGACATAGGGCAGAGAAATATAAAAGACGCGGAAAAGGTAAGGCACCGGAGTCCTTATATTATGCAACTGATGTGGAGAAAACGATTCCCCTGTTTGAAGAGGTGGAATACGGGCAAAGTTTTGAGCCGCATCCCGGTATACGAGTAACTTTTTATGATGCCGGACATATTATAGGTTCTTCATTTTTATATATTGAGGCTACAGAAGATGGCAAGACCACTTCGCTGATTTTTTCCGGAGATTTAGGCCGTGCTCATGCGCTCATTGTGCGTGATCCAGAAGTGCCATTAAAAGCTGATTATATTTTTCTGGAATCCACGTATGGGGATAGGGAGCATAATACCTCCATCAATGCTACCGATGAATTGGCTGCGGCCATTGCGTATAGTTATGAAAGAGGGAAAAAGGTTATTATTCCCGCCTTTGCGGTGGAGCGCACTCAAGAACTTTTATATTGTTTGCATCAATTGGCAGGTGAGGGGCGTTTACCGCAGGATATGCCCATTTATGTAGATAGCCCCATGGCCATTCGCGCCACGGAAGTGTTTCAAAAGCATTCGGAGCTTTTTGATGATGAGGCTAAGGCTATCCTTGCCAAGGGGGAAGATCCCTTTGCTTTGCCTCAATTGCAATACAGCATGGATGTGGAACAGTCGCGTATGCTCAATGATATGCCGGGTTCTGCCATTATTATTTCGGCCAGTGGCATGTGTAATGCAGGGCGTATTCGGCATCATTTACGACATAATTTGTGGCAAGAGGGCGCCAGTATTGTTTTTGTGGGCTATCAAGGTGTGGGAACGCCAGGGCGCAAAATTGTGGAAAAAGCCACCAGTATTTCTCTGTTTGGCGATGATGTACCCATCAATGCAAAAATATTTACCATTGGTGGATTTTCTGCCCATGCGGGGCAAGCACAATTGGTGGAATGGGTAGGTTCAGCTTTAAAGGAAAAGAGTCAAATCATCTTGGTACACGGAGAAGAAAAGGCACAACATACTTTAGCTGGAATTTTACATAAAAAATATCAAGTTAATGTGGCTATTCCCAAGTATTTAGATGAAATAGTATTAGATGGTAGCAATGTGCCTGCCTCTTCCAAATTGGTAGCTTTGGAACAAGGCCAGCCCATTAATTGGATTGAGTTGCAACAATCACTCATGTCCAACATGGCAGATCTCATTAAAAAGATGAATACCATGCAGGAAAAATCGTGGGTGGAGCAAATGGAATTGCTTGACCAGATTCAAGCTCTCAATTATGAAATCGAAAAAAGTACAACAAGGTTATAATGCGTATAATATCAGGTTCCTTTCGAGGAAGAATTCTTAAAACTGTGGAAGGACCGGGCTATAGACCGGCCATGTCGCGTGTGCGTGAGGCTTTATTTTCCATGCTTGAATCGCGCGGAGTAGTGTGGTCTGAGTGTGCGGCTTTGGATTTATTTGCTGGCTCAGGCTCTTTGGCCTTTGAATGTTTAAGCCGTGGTGCTAGAGAAGCTGTGCTTGTGGAAAATTCTGCACAAGCTGTAAAATGCTTACAAAACAATGCTCAGACTTTAGGCCTTTCAGATTCCATATGCCGCATTAGGCACGATGATGTTTTGAAAGTATTGGGTAAAAGAGCGCCGCAAAAATTTGATGTGGTATTTATAGATCCGCCTTATGGAAAAAACTTACTTCCTGCCACCTTGCAGGCTCTTTTACGGCAATGGTGGGTACAAGAAGGTAGTATTGTTACGGCAGAAATAGAATCTTCTGTGACTTTTGATAGTGAAAACGCACATCCGCAATTGGAAGTGCTTACCGAACGCTCCTTTGGACAAACACGAGTAATTTTATGGCAAGTCTTAACAAACGATTAGCAATATATCCTGGTACTTTTGATCCCATTACCAATGGGCATGTGAGCCTTATTAAACGCGGTCATGAGGTTTTTGATGAAATCATTGTGGCTGTGGCCGATAATACCCCTAAAGCGCCGCTTTTTTCTCTTGAAGAAAGAGTAAACATGGTCAAAGAGGCTGTGAAGGGCATTGAAGGCGTGGTGGTGGAGCCTTTTTCTGGTTTATTGGTAGATTACGTACCTAAACGCGGGGCGCACATTATTTTGCGTGGCTTGAGAGCTACTTCTGATTTTGAGTATGAGTTCCAAATAGCGCTTATGAACAGAAAGCTTGCCAATGACATTCAAACGGTTTTTCTTATGACGGAATATCAATGGTTGTATATTAGTTCCACCATTATCAAAGCTGCGGCTAGCCACGGCGGTGATGTGACAGGCCTTGTGCCTGATCACGTGCTGCGCTGTCTTCAAGCTAAATACGAAGCCGGCGAAGTACGCCAAGGTACTCCCTGTCTTTCTCCCTCGGTGGGGGGCTTTAGAGTTTCTTAATGACACTTTCTTCAGCGAATATTTCTTCCATTCCTTTTGTGGTCTGTCTTGCCGGCCCCACAGGTGCAGGCAAGACAGCGGCAGCATTGCATTTGGCAGCAGCTTTACAAGGGGAAGTGGTCAATGTGGATTCTCGTCAAGTGTATCGAGATTTCCCCATTATTACCGCTCAGCCCAGTGCAGAAGAACGTAACGCTTGCCCGCACCATTTGTACGGATTTTTACCTTCAGAAGAAAAACTTTCGGCGGGGCGCTTTGCTGCGCAGGTTATGCAGGTGGTGCACGATATAACGGCGCGTGGTAAAGTTCCTATTTTGGTGGGTGGCACTGGCTTATATTTTAAAACATTGCTCGAAGGCATGGCTGATATTCCCGCTGTGGATGCGGCCATTTCTCAGGCGCTTTTACAAAGATGCCAAAGCCAGGGTTCTGTAAAACTACATAAAGAATTAAGCCTGATAGATCCAGAATATGCTACGCGCATTCACCCTAATGATAAGCAAAGGGTAGTGCGAGCCCTTGAGGTACATGCAGCCACGGGTAATACTTTTACATGGTGGCATGAAAATGCTCCTCGTGTACCTCATGTTCGTGGCGTGTATTTAGCTACGCAAACCACGCTCGCGGCTTTGCGTCCTCGTTTGGATGCGCGTATTGAGCTTATGCTTAAAGCTGGCGCCCTTAACGAGGCGGAAAAAGCTCTTGAGCATTGTAGCCTTGCCAAAGCTCCGGGCTGGTCTGGCATTGGCTGTGCTGAGTTACATGCGTATTTTTGTAAAGGCTTAGCCCTTTCTTCTGCTTTGGAGCTGTGGCGCAAAAATACTCGTGCCTATGCTAAAAGGCAGCTCACATGGTTTCGCGCTGTGCCAAGTATCCAATGGTATGCTCCTGAAGATACGCAAGGCATGCTTGCGGCAGTGCGCCTCTTCCTTTCTCAATAATTTTCTCTGTCTTTTTTCAAACAAATTTATTTTGCTCTTGTCAATGTGAAAAAAATCACGTATTATGCTACGCGTGATTTTAATCACATGAAAAGATAAAAGATATTGCATGCATCCTTGACCATACCGTATTTGTAGAGTAGTATACTGACACTAGTATGAGTGCCCTTATGCGAAGGACTTTATGGATGAGGTCATGCGTGTGCTGAGAGGAGTAAGCAGCGGCACGTTGTAGGTAGTGAAAGGGCACGGTTAACCTTTTTTAACAAGGACAAGTGCATGAGGAATGGTAAATCACTGCTACGATGTTTTTGTACTATGGTAGTGCTTGCTGTGGTTGTGCCGGGTTTGCTTGGCTTCACATCAATAGCCAAGGCAGCACCAGAGCTTGAGGCCACAGATAGTGGAGCTCCTTCGGCCATGGTTATGTTTCCGTTAGCGGACAAACCAAGCCCCTTTGGGGCAGGTATGCGACCCGTTGTATTCAATCACTATGTGCATGAAAATGCCGTGGAAGATTGTGAAAGCTGTCACCATACTGGGGATACCGTGGCGTGTTCATCGTGTCATACGGTAGAGGGCATTGAAGAAGGCAATTTTGTAACTCTGGAGCGTGCCATGCATGCAACGGATATTGCCAAGCGCAATGGCGAAGCTGCCACCCCAGCCAGTTGTGTGAGCTGTCACACGCAAAATTTAGAGCGTCGTGAATGCGCCGGCTGTCATAGCATTATGCCACAGCCTCCGCGCACGGAAGCCTATTGTGCTTCTTGTCATGATGTGACCCCAAAAATGACCAAAGAACAATTTATGCAAGGTGTTACGGATGAACTTTCCGATGAAGACAATCTTGCTTTGGCCACAGAAACGGTATTTTTACGTGAGCAAAAATTGGCTGAGCCCTTTAATGCGCATAAAATACCACAAAAAGTGGTTATTGATGGTCTTTCCGATGAATTCAAAGCTAATATTTTCAACCATAAGCGCCATTATACATCCCTTATAAAGCGCGTGGGCGAAGATAAGCTAGCGGCTGCTTTCCATAGCAATTCTTATGCTTTGTGCTCTGCTTGTCACCATAATAGTCCCCCTTCAGCCACACCGCCCAAGTGCGTGACTTGTCACTCTGTAAAGATTGACCCCACGAAACCAGAGCGTCCGGCTTTAAAGGCTGCCTATCACTTACAATGCATGTCTTGCCACGATGCCATGAAGGTGGCACGTCCGCAAAATACATCGTGCACCACGTGCCATCAGGTACGCAAGTAGCGCAAGGAGGAACACTGAATGAATCGCAGAAAATTCCT
>CAYJHH010000147.1:0-6499 GCA_964369995.1 uncultured Desulfovibrionaceae bacterium | reverse complement strand
AAGCCGTTATGAGGGAGCTTTCATAGGGTACTGGAATGCCCAAGGACGTTTTGGGAATGACTTTATCCCAAAATAAATTTGCGGCATTGGCAGAAAATTTCTTGAGAGCTTCATAACTCAAAGCCTTTTTGAGTGACTCACCATAATTCTTTGTGGGAATATGGCGCACCACAATGCGTATGCTTTCATTATCACGCTGTGCTTGCAATGGGTCAGAAACTTTGCAGTAAGTGCATTCCAAATTTACCCAGTATTCAATGATATTGCCGTCAAAATTTTCAAGAGTGCGTCCGTCGATGCTCATACGCCCCATGAGATTTTCTTGCGGTTTGTACGACATGGCTAGGTCTTTCGCCACTTCTGCTTTAACCTTGGCTTCAATGGCTATGCGGTCGGCGTCCGATGGAGCGGCAAAGGTAGCATTTGTCCAAGTTAAACAAAGAGCCATAGTCAACATTACTTTAAATATATTATGCTTTTTCATGAGTTTTTTCCTGTCCTAATTGTAAGAGTTGCGGCACTCGAAGTTGTGCCTTTTTGAGTGAGGGATTGGCGTAAAACATATCGCCACGCACAATTTGGCCAGAGAAGATAAAGTGGGCTTCGCCTTCAATTTGTTCTTGTAAATCACGCAAGTCCACACGGTCTTCTTTTTCCACCGTAGTGCTCAATGTGTCTCGATATTCTGAGCTTGATTGTTCTTTGACGGTGTAACCAGAGGTACGCATGACCGTACTTTGCCCAGCTTGGCCTTTTATTAAATTATATGTACTTTCAGCATCTTGGCATTTCATAAAGACTTTTACGGACGTATTAGCCACCATTTGCTGTGCGCCTTTTTTGTCCGCTTCCAAAATACCGGCATAATCTTGACTGGCTACAATGGCGGCAATGCCAAGGCCACGGCCTTGGGTCAGCACCACCTCAAAGCCCGGTGTAACGATGGCGGCGTATTCATCCACAATACAGAGATATGGGCCTATACCCACAGCATCAGTAGGGAGTGCTTCCAAAATATCAGCAGCATCGCCCTCAATTTGCGCCCCAAGACCAACGGCACAAGCGTTACGAATGGCAGACAAAGAAATCTTACCAAGGCTTGCCAATTCTTGCGGAGCTTTTTCTAAAGATGGTAATAAAACCACAAGGATGCGTCTCTGCATGATTGCATCGGCGAAGTCTACCTCACCGTCTTCTGCGCCATAAATGTGTGAATAAGTGTCTGTAAGAGATGATAAAGCCTTACCAAAATAAGACTGTGCATAGCCAAATTGTTCTGCAAAGGACGGAGGCTGGTCTTTCATCTCACGCCCCTTAATCCAACCAGACGTTGCCAAGGCCGCTTCAATGGACGCACGAGATTCTGCATCAAGGGCAGGATTAAGTGCCAGCTCCACGCATTTTTCAAGAGCTAAAGAATCACGAATAACCGAGGTGGATAACTTCAAAATGCCCTTATCCCTCAAGTCCACCAAGGCATACATGACACCGGATATGAGAGCTTGCGCCTTGTCAGCAAAAATGGAATTTGCCCCATCGGAAGCCGGCATAAGGGAAACGAGAAGTTGCGTTAAGGCTTCAGCACTTCCAAAAGTGAAAGGATTATTGGTATTGGATAAACGGCGTGGGGATTTTCCCTTCACTTTGCCAGATGTTCCGTAATTCAAAACACGAAAATCATCGTCACGCCCTAAAAAACGTGCCATTTGCCAAATTTGCACTGCTAATTTTGGGCTTGCCTTGGGGTCAATATAGAAAAGACCGCTGCCTGTCGCCAGAGCGTTATACGATAGGGACACAAGGGTTTCCGTTTTACCAGAGCCTGTTGTACCGAACAGCAAGGCATGGGTTAGAATGTCCTTGGCTTTAAGCCATAATTCTTGCTTATCTTGTAAACGATTACCCAAGAAGAAAATGCCCTCTGGTTTGGCAAAGCCACTACGCCCCGGCAAAGGGTCGCCTTTATCTGTTCCCGATAAGCCCAAGGGCATACGGAAAGGCAAACGTTCTTTGGACGTAGAAATACAGCGTAGCACAAAGAACGTCACACCAAGCAAGAACAACGGCGTCACATACAAGGGGAAAATAAACAGACACACACCCGCCCCATATATGCAAGATGTTTGCATAATCGGGGTCTGGCACAAGTCCGTAAATCGGCGTAAGGGGGAGCGAATATCACGATGTAATTTTTTACGCTCGTGGGTTTCACTATCTTCAAGGCCACGAATTTTACGTTCAATCATAAGAGCCACCCACCTTAGTACATTTCCGCATGAAGTTTTGCATCTTTGTTGGCATCATAGTCATCTTCTGGCACATCTTCTGGATTATCTTCAGCAGGACAAAAAACTCTATCGTCCTTGATTTCAGCACCCGATGAAAGCAGTTCCATAGGTTTTTCGGTAAGCCAACCTTGCTGAGAAAGCGTTTCTTTCAAACGGTACGAAGCATGGGCAACATGGGCTTGGGCAAGCGGTACTCCTGCTTTTTCTTCAGCGGCAAAATGCGCCCAAGCCGCAAAGCCCTCTGCCCATGCCGTGCGTCCGCCACACTGATTAAGCGCATACCAAAGAGGTCTGTCTAAAGGACGAAGCCAAAGGAATTGAGAAGAAGCGAGAACTCCCTTTCTACGAGCAAAAGTTAGCAAGGCCATAAACCACACAAGTTCAAAAGATGTGTGCCTTTGCATGAGCTTATCTTTGAGTAAATATTCATGCTTTTCCCATAAGTTGGTGATTTTCTCTTGAAAGTGTGCCTCATCTACCACAGGGCATGACGGTATATTTTCATTTTCCATATAAGACGATGACAGCGTGTCTAGCACTTCCATACATACCGACTTTTCCCCTGCGCCATACGAAAGAAAGGCACAGGCCAAGGCTTGACGATGTGGGGTTAATTTTTCAAAGTTTTTAAATGCTTTACCAAGTTGCGCTGTAAGCACATCTTCAGTTTTTTTCATATCAAGACGAGCTTGCCCATAGGCCGCAAGGTCAGTATGGGCTAGGCCATTGTGTAAAACCTCTTGCTCAGTAAAAGGCTTGTTTTGTTCATCAACTAAAAGTTTATGCTCTACGGCAAATTGCACAGGTGAACGAGCAATACGCCATAAGCCTTTGTCATAAGACTCAGGGGATAAAAGGTATTTGCCCTTGCCTACGATGGGACGCAAACAAGCAAAGGACTCCGCATTATGGGCAAGCAATTTGTCCATATTGAGCCGCCGTGTAAGATTGCCCACTTTGCCCATGAAGATGGAAATTGTCCCAAGTACAGCCAAAATCACAAGGCAAGGCCAACGAAGCCATGTTCCCACATAGCGCAAAACCCCTTGCATTTGCTCCCAAGTAAGGCTTGCAGGGTCAACACTGCTTATGCGCACAAGTCCCATATAAGCTTCACTGAAAAAGGATGCAAAAATGCCGAGCTGTACCTTGGCAATACTCATCAATGCACCGTTGATGGCGGCGATATTGGTGGCGTACACGGCAGGAATGATGAACATCACAAGCACGAGCAAGGCTATCCAAACAAACATTTGCGCATCTAAAGTTTCTTTGCTGTGACTCATGGTCTACCGTCCTTGTGTAAGGCAAGCAGTTCACTAACGCCTTGTTTTTGCAAACGAAGAATATGTGATTGCACCCTTTGTAAATAGGCTTGCCCAAGATGTGGCGTCCCCGAATGATAGGTAGCAATGGCAGACCAAATATCGCCTCTTTGCTCCATATGGTACTGTAAAAGCCATGCGGCAAAATGGGCATTGGTACAACCGTTAATCATAACATCTTGAGGAGATATTCCCTTACTTTCTAGTAAATTACTGTGACAAGTGTTTATCTGAAACGGCCCCATATCCCATGTACCATTACTGTTGCTGAGTGCCTCACCCACACGCCCACCTTCTACGCTTAAAATGCCAAGCAAAGCCGCCAAAGGCACATCATGCTCTTGTGAAGCCTCAATGATGCACTCAAGGGACAAAGCCTTGCTTGCCGGCAAGCGCACTTTATCTCGTGCTTGCACAGGTAAAGAAAAACCAAATACAAGCACGAAAGCTATAATATATTTACCCATCATTGGAGTTTTCCTGTGATATTTATGGAGTAATCTCCGCCCGAACCAGTGACCTTGAAGGGGCTATTTTTGCCAATCTCGTTAATGGACTTGTTAATCTGGCTTTTGGCTTCGCTGATTTTTTCTTGAATCATAGAGTCCACCTGATTGCACATGGCTCCCATGAGGTCTTCAAGGCTTGGAATAGAAATACCGAGTGTAAAAGCATCGCCGATGCTTGAAATGCTCTCCAGTCAAGAAAACACCTCACTACGGTCGGCTTCCGGGTCTGCCATTGCAGCATTTTGCACGTCCGTGGTGCGAGTGTTGCGTTCCTCAATGGCTATGCTGGCGGCGTCCTTCACGTCTGGGCAAGTGTTGGCAAAAGAAGCCGTGGGCATGACAATAAGTAAGCAAAAAGTGAATGTTATTGTTTTCATTTTGCACCTCCGAAATTAGGGGTTCCGTCTTCTTTTATGGCAAAAGTGGCCTTGCACTTGGGATATGCAGAGCACCCGAAAAATGCGCCTTTTGCCCCTTTGCGCTGAATAAGAGCATTGCCGCAAGATGTACACTTATGATTGCTTAACGCTGGCTTTGCTTTGGGGTCGCCGGGCTTGCCATTACTGTTGGGATAGGTGGCTTTGCATGTATCGCTGACACAAGCAAAGAAATCATAATTCCCCTTGCCGTCTTTGCGCTTGCCTTGCATGTGTTTTAAAGGCGCACCGCACTTTTGGCAGGAAAACTCTGTTGTTTTAGGCGTTTGTTTATGGCTTTGTGGATATTTTTTGACAAAAATGCCAAGTTCATCACTCAAAGTCGTATGCGCAAGGGTTAAAACGTCCTTATAGGCCAATTTTCCCGAAGCAACGCCGTCTAAACTGCCTTCCATAAGCTTGGTAAAATCATAATCCACAAAGGAAAATACACCGCATAGCAAATCCATAAGTTGTTCACCCAACGGCGTTGGTACAAGGTGCTTTTTTTCCGTGCGCACATAGCCACGTTGCATGATGGTGTCGATGATGGCGGCAAATGTTGCAGGACGACCTATGCCCTTATTTTCAAGTTCACGCACCAAACTTGCTTCGGAAAAACGTGTGGGAGGCTTGGTGGTATGGGTAAGAATTTTACCATTGGTTGCCACAATATTGGCATTGATTGTTAGGCTAGGTACAGGATTGTCAGCATCGTCCGTGCTGTCTATATTTTCGTCTGATGTTGCGGCGTCCTTTTGCATAAGCACTTTCCAGCCAACGCTTCTCAATGTGCGCCCTTTAGCTTCAAAAATTGCCTTTTTGCCGTCCAAATCGCCTTGCAAATGTAATGTGCGCACGTCATAAACGGCGTCTTTGAGTTGTGTCGCCAAGGTGCGCATACGGATAAGTTCATACAAAGCTCTTTCATCCTTGTTGTCGCCGGCTTCTGCCACTTCGATATGCGTAGGACGTATGGCTTCATGGGCTTCTTGTGCGCCTTTCTTGCCTTTCCACACTCTGGGTTCTTCCACCACAGGCCATTGTTGTTTCACACAAAAAGTACAAATTTCTTCTACAGCTTCAGCCGATAAATTAGGGCTATCCGTTCTCATGTAGGTGATATGCCCACCTTCATAGAGCTTTTGCGCTACAGACATGGTGTGCTTGGGGGTAAAGCTCAAGGCATTGGAAGCGGCCTGTTGCAAGCTCGATGTGGTGAATGGTGCAGGAGGCGCAACACGGCTTTCGCTTTCCTTGCAATCTTGCACGGTGAGCGAGCGTATGGCGGCGGCTTTTTCGGCTAAGTCTTTATCTAAAAGGTACTCGTCTTCATGCCAATTTTTGGTAAGCCATTTTGCCGTAAAACCTTCCCCAAAAGTAAGTTCTGCGCCGTAATGTGTTGTTGGCACAAAGTCTGTGATAGCCTTTTCACGCTCCACCACCAAACGCACGGCAGGACTTTGCACACGTCCTGCTGATAATTTTGTATTGGCAACTTTAGAAAGCGAGCCACTGACCATATAGCCGCAAAGTCTATCAAGCACACGCCGTGCTTCTTGTGCTTTGACAAGTGCCATATCCATAGTGCGAGGCTCGGCAATGGCGGCTTTAATGGCAGAAGCCGTTATTTCGCCATAAGTCACACGTTTTGGAGCGGATAAGCGCAAAGCATGAGCAATATGCCAAGCTATGGCTTCGCCTTCACGGTCAGGGTCAGTAGCAAGGTACACGTCAGAAGCAGATTTTGCCAAAGCCCCGATTTTTTTAAGCACATCCTTACCACGTTTTGTGGGAATATATGTTGGCGAAAAATCGGGTATGGATACGCCAAGTTCCTTTTCCGGCAAATCGCGCACATGACCTACAGAGGCCACAACTTTCCAATTGTTACCCAATATTTCTTGCACCTTTTTTACTTTACCGGGTGATTCTAAAATTAAGAGTTTCATATTTATGCC
>CAYJHH010000146.1:0-6522 GCA_964369995.1 uncultured Desulfovibrionaceae bacterium | reverse complement strand
GCCATTTGCTGAATGGGATACACATTACCCACTTCATTATTGGCAAACATAATAGACACAATGGCTGTATCTTTACGCAAAGCTTCAGCATAGGCTTCCATGTCAATGCGACCTTTAAAGTCCACAGGAATATAGGTCACTTCATAGCCATTATGCTCAAGATGCTGCGCAAGATTTAAAATGGCAGGATGCTCTACTCTTGTGGTGACCATATGTTTTTTTTGTGGCTGGCTTTGCAGAGCAGACATGATGGCTGTGTTGTCACTTTCAGAGCCGCAAGAGGTAAAAAGAATTTCCTCTGGCTCAGCGCCAATGAGCGCCGCCACATGTTCTCTGGCTTCCTTTACGGCCTTGCCCACTTGTCCGCCAAAAGAGTGCATGCTGGAAGGATTACCATAATAGTCACTAAAATAGGGCAACATGGCCTCAAGCACTTCAGGTGCCACACGGGTGGTTGCATTATTGTCAAGATATATAGTTTTCATTTTACGCCTCTTGCACCGTAATGGATGCTTCCACATGCTCTTGTAATGTTTTTTCCACCAAGTTTTTGATGGTCACTTGGCTGGAGCGGCATTGCGCGCAACGACCACGCAAGGTTACATAGACGGTGCTGCCATCCACATCTACCAGCTCAATATCACCACCATCTAGCATAAGTTTGGGGCGAATTTCTTCATCTATGGTCTTTACAATAAGCTGCATACGCTGAATATTGCTCATACGTGTAGCGGCCATCGGCTTAATTTCTTGTAAGGTTGTTTTTCCAAGCTCTTCAGCTAAAATGTGCTCAATTTGCTCAAGGCAATCTCCACAAGCGCCGCCTGCTTTGGTATAATGGGTCACTTCTTCTGTGGTTTTGAGGCCATTTTCTCGAATGGCGCGTTGAATTTGCGCATCGGTTATGCCAAAACATTTACAAATAAGCTTGCCTTCTTCATGGGCATGAGGCACAGAAGGCTCTCCGCGATAATGACGAATGGCAGCTTCTAAAGCTTCTTGACCCATGACGGAGCAATGCATTTTCTCCTTGGGTAAACCTCCAAGTTGAGCGGCAATATCCTTATTGGTTACAGCAAGGGCTGCATCCACGGTGAGGCCTTTCACCATTTCTGTGAGCACAGAGCTTGAGGCTATGGCCGAAGCGCAACCAAAGGTTTGAAAGCTAGCATCCACAATGGTATCATTTTCTATTTTTAAAAAAAGCTTTAAAGCATCTCCGCATGCAAGGCTACCTACTTCGCCAATGGCATTGGCATCGGGAAGAGCGCCTACATTACGCGGGTTTAAAAAATGCTCTTGCACTTTATCTGTATAATCCCACATATAATCTCCTTAAATAATTCTTAGAAAACATAACACACAGAAGAAAGCTTTATCTAGCCGCTTTAAATATAAAAGGCTAGATAAAGCAAATAAACCATCTTCTATGGGCAAAAAACCTAAGCAAAAGTGTTTTTTCTACGTTCTTATCATAAGAGCTTAGGCATTTTTTATATATTACATTGGCGCACAGTATACTATGCTTTCCTTAGGATAAACATCAGTAGCCACTTGTCTACCTTATGGTTGTATCTTATTCATCACTTTTTTTGTCTACTTTATTCGTCTATGGAACATTTTTCGCCAATGCCATAGTTAACCATAAAGTCATGCAATGTCATGGTACGTAAAAAGCTACGAATGTGTACATCTAAATCTTCCCAAAAGCAGCGCGTGGTACAAACCTCAAAACGCGTACAGCTTTGGTTGGAGTTACCAATACAGGAAACGGGGGAAATATCCCCTTCAAGGTGAGTAAAAATATCTTCCAAGGTAATATCTTTGGGACTTTGAGCCAAGGCGTAACCACCTGCAGCGCCGCGTACAGATTCCATAATGCCCAAAGGCTTTAAAGAGCGTACTATTTGTTCTAAATATCCCGCGGATATATTTTCTTCGCGTGCAAGCTCTTTCAATTGTATCAATTGTCCCGGAGGGCAAGAGGCCAAATGAACAAGAAAACGTAACCCATACCGTGTCCGTGTTGAGAATTTCATATTTCCTCCAGCTAGGTCAAACCCATAAAATTACCACATCAGAATCCAGCTAGAAAACATAAGCTCTAAGTATGGTAAGGCAGTGAAATTTGCTAAGTTCTTTTGTGTATACACTAATCATCTGTGCGTTGAATATGCGCCCCAACCGCTCGGAGCTTATTTTCAATATGTTCATAACCTCTATCAAGGTGATAGATTCGTTGAATACGAGTTTTACCTTGAGCGGCAAGGCCTGCCAGTACAAAGGCCGCGCTGGCGCGTAAGTCCGAAGCCATTACTGGCGCTCCTTTAAGCGCTGTAACGCCGCGAATGGTGGCAGCGCGGCCCGAAATTTTTATATTGGCCCCCATGCGTATCAGTTCCGGTACATGCATGAAGCGGTTTTCAAAAATACTTTCTTCCACCACAGAGTTACCTGTGGCTAGCACCATAAGTGCCATGAGCTGCGCTTGCATATCTGTGGGAAAGCCGGGATAAGGCTGTGTACAAATATCTGTGCCGCTAAGATTTTGTAAGCCACCTGGGCAAAAGGCGCGTAAATCATCGCCCTTTTGTTCAAAATGCACACCCATCACTTGCATTTTTTCAATGACTGACTCAAGAGCCTTGCTGGGGCAATTTTTCACCCACAAGTCCCCCCCTGTAATGGCTGCTGCCACTAAAAAAGTGCCAGCCTCAATGCGATCTGGCATGATGGAATAGGTAACTCCTTGTAAGGAACTTACCCCTTTAATACGAATAATGCTGGTTCCTGCCCCTTCAATATGGGCGCCACATGCTATGAGGTAGTTGGCAAGATCCACAATTTCAGGTTCACGGGCGGCATTTTCTAAAATGGTCTCCCCTTCTGCCAAGGTAGCGGCCATAAGCACATTTTCTGTGCCGCCCACTGTGGGCATATCAAATATAATATGTGCGCCGCACAATTTTTTGCAATGTCCTATGACATAACCATCTTCCAATTCAAAATGAGCACCCATTTTTTCAAAAGCCTTTAAGTGCTGATCTACAGGGCGCGCACCAATGGCGCAGCCTCCTGGCAAAGCCACCTTGGCCTCACCAATACGCGCTAATAAAGGGCCAAGGCATAAAATGGAAGCGCGCATGGTTTTTACTAAGTCATAAGGAGCTTCCGGATGTAATACCTGCGGAGTTACAAGAGTTTTTCCCTGCTCAAACTGTGCCTCACAGCCCAAAATATTAAGTAACTTCACTGTGGTGTGAATATCACGTAAATTAGGCACATTTAAAAATGTGGTGGGGCTTTCAGTTAAAATGGAAGCAAAGAGAATGGGTAGTGCCGCGTTTTTGGAGCCGCTCACCGCAATATCGCCTTTAAGCGCTACGCCACCTTCAATAATCAAACTCTGCATATGGTCTCCTACTAGATAATTCCTTACACTTGTAAGGTATTTTGCATCAAAAATCCATAGCTTATTACTGTCAATTCTTAATAATTTTCTACTAAGGAAATACTTTTATTTTTCTCAAAAAAAACAGTGTTCTACATTAATCATATTTGACGAAGAAAAAAAAATCATAAAAATGTAAAAAAAAGCTTGCCAAAATCCCTCGCTATCTGTAGAACTCTTCTTCGACGGCGGATGTAGCTCAGTTGGTAGAGCACCTGGTTGTGGCCTAGGTGGCCGTGGGTTCAAGCCCCATCATTCGCCCCACAAATTTTGCCCTGTATTTATGCAGGGCTTTTTTTGTATCTAAAGCTTAAGGGATAAATATTGTATTAATTATCTTTATGAAGTTGAATAATACTGGCTTTTTATATGTTTACTTTCTTTTTAGTTGCTCTCCAAAAGCTAATTTCAACTTGTCACCACGGGTAAAACTTTCTATGAAGAGAAGACGTTTTTAAAAATATGTGCTTCTCTCCCTACGAATAAACATGTAACATCTTATCTGGATTTATACTTATGACATGGCAAGACAATAAATGGCAAAGCTTACAAGAAGCTCAATGTATTGTAGTGAAAGTGGGTTCGGCTGTACTGACCAATGCGCAAGGTTTAGATGTGCCCATTTTACAAAATCTTGTGGCACAACTCGCTTTTATTCGTGCTCTTGCCACCTCAAAAGTTTCAGAAAGAAAAATTATTCTTGTATCTTCCGGCGCTGTGGCTGCAGGACGCGCAGCTTTGCGTCAATGCTGTGCAGATGGTACTCATACTGAGATTTCTGGCCTAGCAGCCAAACAAGCCGCCGCCGCTGTGGGGCAAAGTCGTTTGATGCAACAGTACGACACAGCCTTTGCGCATCACGGCCTTGGTACAGCGCAGGTTTTGCTTACACGCGATGATTTACGTTCACGCCAGCGTTTTTTGAATGCTCGCAACACTTTTGCAGAGCTTTTGGCATGGGGTGTGGTGCCTGTGGTTAACGAAAACGACACCATCTCTGTGGAGGAGCTTAAATTTGGCGATAATGACTGCCTTTCAAGCCTTTTGGTAAATTTAGTGGGGGCAGATCTTTTCATCAATTTAACCTCTGCTTCAGGGGTATTGGATAAAAACCCTGATAAACACCCTGATGCTACCATTATGCCCTGTGTACAAGGTGTACATAGCCTTGATTTAAACGATCTTTGCGGCGGCAAAACCTCCGTGGGGACAGGCGGTATGTATTCCAAACTTTTAGCCGCTCGCCGTGTGGCGCAATTGGGCGTATCTACTTTGATTTTACCCGGCCGTGAGCATGATATTGTACGCCGTGTCTTTACCGAAGATAAAAATCATGACATACATCGTGGTACATGGGTGTGCGCCGATGCGCACAGTATTTCACGACGTAAATTTTGGCTGGCCTATCAATCTGATCCTTCAGGAACCCTTTTTGTGGACGCCGGAGCCGTAAAAGCTTTGGAAGAAAAAGGAAGCTCTCTCTTGCCCGGCGGTATTTGTGCTGTGGAAGGGAACTTTCAGCAAGGTAGCTTAGTGCGTATCGTGGCCATGGAAGCCAGCGAAGCGGCAGCAACATCTCAGCCGCATCACGTGGGCGTGGGCTTATCCAATTATTCTGCTGCAGAAATTAAACGTATTATGGGATTAAAACGCCATGAAGTGGCCGCCGTACTTGGCAATGCCCACTATCAAGAAGTCATACACAGAGATAATTTACTCTTAGATGCTGCCATCTAAAAAGGAAAACTTATGCAAAGCCTCGAAGCACATATACAAAATATCGGTCAACAAGCCAAACAAGCTGCTCGTAAACTCATGGGCGCCACACCTAAGCAAAAAGTGGATACCTTACTCTTTCTTGCTGAGCTTTTGGAAAGCAAATGCCAGCATATTTTAGAAGCCAATGCTAAGGATATGCAAGCCGCACAAGAGAAAGGTATGGACAGTGCACGCCTTGACCGCTTACGCCTTACCCAAGCCACCATGGATGATATGATTGGCGCTTGCCGTCATGTGGCGCAATTGCCAGACCCTGTGGGTGCCATGAGCACGCAATGGCAAAGACCCAATGGTATCTTGGTGGGAAAAATGCGTATTCCCTTGGGCGTCATTGCCATGATTTATGAAGCGCGCCCCAATGTCACCATTGATGCAGCCATTTTATGCCTTAAAGCCGGTAATGCCGTCATCTTACGTGGCGGTTCTGAGGCTTTGCACTCTAACCTTGCCTTGGCAGGTCTTTTACACGAAGCACTAGAAAAAGCCGGCCTTCCTCCACAAGCGGCACAAATTTTAGAAACCACCGAAAGAGCTGCCATTCCCCTGCTCTGTAAGCTTGATGCTTATATTGATGTGATTATCCCTCGTGGCGGAGAAGCCTTGGTACGCGCCGTGGCTGCGGATGCCACCATGCCCGTATTAAAGCATTATATGGGTGTGTGCCATGCTTATATTGATGCCGATGCCGACGTAGAGCAAGCCTTAGAAATTATTTATAATGGTAAAGTACAGCGCCCTGGAGTGTGCAATGCACTAGAATGCGTGCTTATTCATGAAGATAAAGCCTCTGCCCTTTTGCCGCTCATGGCAAAAAAACTTGGCGGCGCCGGCGTAGAGTTTCGCGCTTGTGCCAAGTCTTTATCTCTGTTAGGTGACACCGCCGTAGCGCAACAGCCTTCTGATTTAGGGCAAGAATTTCACGCGCTTATTCTTGCTGTCTGTGTCGTTCCCCACATGGACGCGGCCTTGGAGCATATAGCCCAATACGGTTCACAACATACAGAAATCATTTGTACCAATAACCATGCCCATGCCATGCGCTTCATGCGCGAGGTTGACGCCTCCATGACCGCTGTGAATGCCTCCACACGCTTTAATGACGGCGGGCAATTGGGACTGGGGGCAGAAATCGGTATTTCTACATCTAAGCTGCACTCTTACGGCCCCATGGGTGTGGAAGAACTCACCACCACCAAATTTGTGGTCTTTGGCACAGGACAAGTGCGGGAAGCATAAAAACTATTTTCTGGGAGGGGAAACTTTTTTTAGAAAAAAAAAGTTCCCCCTCCCAG
>CAYJHH010000145.1:0-6538 GCA_964369995.1 uncultured Desulfovibrionaceae bacterium | reverse complement strand
TAAAAAAACAAAAATTTAAAATCCCCATTGAAGCTTCATGCCCATGCCAAGCTCAGAGGCGCTACTTTTTTCATTGCCAAGTAAGCTTGAACTATCGCCGGGGATATAGAGCTCTGGTCCTAAAGACATTTTGAAATCATCTTCAGCCACCACTTGCCCATAGGCTCCCACCACATCATGCTGTTCTTTGAGCATATCTTCATCAATAATGGGTTCTTCTGAGCCGGGGCCATGCCAAGAGCTTCCTACCACTGCGGCATCGCCTTCAATGGCGCCTCCGGCTAACACCACACCTTTACTTTCTTGCTCGCCCCTAGGTGAAGTTTTAGGATGCGGCCCCATGCCAATCCCCCCAGGTTCCTTTTTTGCTGGAGATGGGGTGGTGGCAGTATTTTTTTTGCGTAGTAAATCGTGGGCAGAGGTACCTTTTTTCCATAATACATCTTGAGAATGGTTGGGAGTATTTGAATTTTTCCAAGGCCCCAAAAAATGCTGTTGGCTTTCTTGGTTGGAAGTTTGCTGTGAAAGGGTATTTACATCCATGACGGTGCCGGACCAAGCGTTTTGCGCTTGTAAGAGGCACAGTATAAAAGTTAGGAAAAAAACACTAAAAAACAATACAATAGACGTTGGTAAGTCTATGTACATGACGCGTTCACGACTACGTGCATAAGTGAGTACATTCTTCATTGTTTGAATGTAAGGTCGATTTTGCATATTGGCAAGTCCTTCTATACAAGTGAATCTGAAAACGCTTTTCCTTTATTGTTGTAAAAACAGAATGTTATTTTATAAATAAAACAGTTATAAAAATGCATCTCATTTTAGCGCAAAGATGCATGTGTACCAAGCAGAAAAGCAGAGGCTGTGGATTACCTACTGATTAACTTGTAAACAATCCACAGTCTTCTGACAAGTTATATTTGACGGTACGGCACTTGGCCTTGTTCGTAGTAATCATTGCCATCACAATCTATGACTACAATGGCTGGAAAATCCACCACTTCCATGGCAGCCACAGCTTCTGGTCCCAGTTCTTCATAGGCAAGTACTGTGTATTTTTTGATACTTTTTGCAATGAGCGCCCCTGCACCGCCCACTGCGGCCATATAGGGTACGCCATGTTTTTTCATGGCCTCTATGACATCGGGCTTACGATAGCCTTTGCCAATCATGCCGCGCACGCCTTGCTCTAAAATTCTTGGTGTGTAGGCATCCATACGCCCTGAAGTGGTAGGACCAGCGGCGCCAATGGCTTCGCCGGGTTTTGCAGGGGAAGGCCCCACATAGTAGATGACAGCTTGGGCCAAATCCACGGGCAGGCTTTCACCGGCATCTAATGTTTCCACAAGTTTTTTGTGTGCGGCATCGCGGGCAGCAATGATGGTACCGGAAATAAGAACCCTATCACCGGCGCGCAAAGAGCGGGCTGTGGCATCATCGAAGGGCGCAGTAATGCGTTTGCTTTCAGTTGACATGGCTCTTCTCCTTATAAAATAGCTTCTGCGTGGCGAGCCGCATTACAGTTAATATTCACGGCCACAGGAAGGGAGGCAATATGCGTTGCATACCATTCCACATGTACACGTAGAGCGGTATTTTTACCGCCAAGACCTTGTGGCCCTATGCCTGTTTTATTGGCCATTTCCAGTAATTCTTTTTCAAAGGCAGCGTAACGAGGGTCGGCATTTTGGGTGTCAATATCGCGTGCGGCGGCACGCTTGGCACAGATGGCAGCCATTTCTAAATTACCACCAATGCCTACACCTACCACCATGGGAGGACAGGAATTGGGGCCGGCGAGTTTAATGGCGTCCAATACCACTTGGCGCACCCCTTCAATGCCATCGGCAGGCACGAGCATTTTGAGCACGCTTTTGTTTTCGGAGCCGGCGCCCTTGGGAGCAAGGCGTAGGTGTAAAGCATCGCCGGGGACAATTCGCGTATGAATAATGGCCGGGGTATTGTCCTTAGTGTTCATTCTTTCAAATAAGGGCTCTGCCACACATGATTTGCGCAAATAGCCATCCACATAGCCACGACGAATGCCTTCGTGAATGGCGCTTTCAAAATCACCACCCACAATGCGCACATCTTGGCCTACATCGGCAAAAACCACCGCAAGACCGGTGTCTTGGCAAATGGGGATATTCTCTTCCGCGGCAATGTCTGCATTGGTAATGAGCTGTTCTAAAATACTTTGCCCCACCAAGGAGGGCTCATTATCCTTAGCGTCTTTAAAGGCTTGGTACACATCCGAAGGGAGTTTACAGCAAGCTTTAATGGCCAGTTCCGCCACAGCTTTAGTAATAGCCTCTGCTTGAATTTCACGCATAATTTTCTCCTTCCGCACCTTACAGTGCATGCTTATATGCATGGAAAAGGCTACACCACATACCCTAAAACTTCCACAAAATTTTTCTAAAATTGCGCCTATGTACCTTGCCAAAGTCACACTTAGGCACTACCTTTGCCGCATGAAAAACAGCATTTCCATTCAAGGTGCTCGGCACCACAATTTGAAAAATATTTCTTTGGATATTCCTCGTGACGCTTTAGTGGTCATTTGTGGCCCTTCCGGCTCTGGTAAGTCCACTTTAGCCTTTGACATTGTGTATGCCGAAGGGCAGCGCCGCTATGTGGAATCCCTTTCGGCCTATGCGCGCCAATTTTTACCGCAAATGAATAAGCCTGCCGTGGATAAAATAGAAGGGCTTTCTCCTGCCATTTCCCTTGAGCAGCAATCCACCGCGCGTAATCCTCGCTCCACCGTGGGGACAGTGACGGAAATTTATGACTTTTTGCGTGTGTTTTTTGCACGCCTTGGGCGCATGTATTGCCCGCAATGCAATGAACCCATTGAGGCTCGCGCCGCCGATGAAATCATAGAAGATATTTTACAAATGCCTTTGGGGACGAAGTTCATACTCATGGCGCCCTTGGTGGAGCATCAAAAGGGAACCCATGCCGATCGCTTAAAAAAATTGAAGGCAGAAGGCTTTGTACGTGTGCGTGTCAATGGGGAAATCATGACCCTAGATGATGTGCCAGCGCTGGATAAAAATAAAAAGCATAGTATTGATCTTGTGATAGATCGCTTGGTGAATAAAGAAGGCCTACGCGGACGTTTGGCAGATTCGGTGGAATTGGCCTTACGGTATGGCGAAGGGCGTTTGGCGCTACATTTACCCGATGGCGGTGAGGATATTATTCACGCCACGTCTTCGGTATGTAAAACATGCCGTTTATCTTTGCCGGCGCCCAGTCCACAGCTTTTTTCTTTTAACAGCCCTCAAGGGGCATGTCCGCGCTGTGTGGGGCTTGGCACTGTTGATTATTTTGAACCTCTTTTGGTGGCGCCCAATAAAGGCCTTTCTTTGGCAGGGGGCGCGCTTTTGCCTTGGGCTTCGGCCAAAATGTTTGTGCGTTATGCTGAGGCATTAACGGCTTTGGGTAAAAGATGGAAATTTACCCTAGATACTCCACTGGCTGACTTTAGCGAGCAAGCTTTGGCGGCGCTTTTTTATGGAGAGGATGCCAAGGGTAAACCTGCTCAAGGTTCTCAAGGCTTGCGCCGCAATTGGATGGGCGGCAATGTGGCATTGGATGCTCAAGGGGATTATAATAGCGAAAACTTTAGCCAGCTGAACCAAGAAGATGCCCAAGGCTCAGTACCCATCAATGAAAAGCGCTGGACGGGGGTTATGCCTCTTTTGGAAAAGGGCATGCAATATGGCGATGCTTGGCGCGAAACATTGTCTCGCTATCGTCAGTCCACCTATTGCCCTGAATGCCAAGGAGCGCGTTTGCGCCCTGAATCCTTGGCTGTACGCGTGGGCGATAGTAATATTGATACCTTTTGTCGCCTTTCGGTGGAAAAAGCCATAGAATGGCTCGACACACAAAGCTTTGGCGGGCGTCATGCGCTCATTGCGGAACCTTTACTTAAAGAATTACGCCATCGCTTGCGCTTTATGCATGATGTGGGCTTGGAATATATTTCTTTGGGGCGTGCCATGTCCACCTTATCCGGCGGCGAAGCGCAGCGTATTCGTTTGGCCTCGCAATTGGGTTCGGGATTGGTGGGGGTAACCTATGTCTTGGATGAGCCTTCCATTGGCTTGCACCCGCGCGACAATGAGCGCCTCATTGGCACATTGCGTTCTTTGCAGCAACGCGGCAATACCGTACTTGTGGTGGAGCATGACGAGGCCACCATTTGCGAAGCTGATACAGTCATTGAGCTTGGCCCAGGCTCCGGCTCCTTTGGCGGCGATTTGGTCTTTTTGGGCGATGTGCCTACCCTTATGAATAAAGCGCAAACCCTCACCGCTAAATACTTACGGGGTGATATGGGCATTGCCTTGCCCGATGAGCGCCGTGAAGGTAAGGGTATGCTTACCCTGCGAGGCATCACCACCAATAATCTAAAAAATATTGACTGTCACATTCCTTTGGGCGTGCTTACCTGCGTCACAGGGGTTTCGGGCTCGGGCAAATCCTCCTTGGTGGTGGATACCTTATATAAGCATTTGGCTTTATCTCAGGGTATTCGTGTGGATCAGCCCGGCATCATTGCCGGTATGAGTGGGCATGAAAGCATTGAGCGCATTGTGTCCATTGACCAAAGCGCCATTGGTCGTACGCCGCGCTCTAATCCAGCCACCTATACCAAGATATTTGATGAAATTCGTAATATCTTTGCCACCACAGCCGATGCACGCAAACGCGGCTATACGTCCAGTCGTTTTAGTTTTAACGTGCGTGGTGGACGTTGCGAAGCCTGTAATGGTGATGGGCAAATTCGAGTAGAAATGCACTTTTTACCTGATGTGTACGTACAATGTGATGTATGTAAGGGCAAGCGTTATAATCACGAAACCCTAGAAGTACGCTACAAAGGCTTAAATATTGCCGATGTACTGGAACTTTCGGTGGAGCAAGCTCATACCTTTTTTGAAAATTACCCCGCCCTCGAGCGTCGTTTGGCTGTGCTTAAAGACGTGGGCTTGGATTACATACGCCTTGGGCAGCCGGCCACCACGCTTTCCGGTGGCGAAGCACAGCGCATAAAAATATCACGCGAGCTAGGTAAAAAATCGCTGCCCGGCACCATGTATATTTTAGATGAACCCACCACAGGTTTACATATGCATGAAGTGGGAAAACTCATTAGCGTCTTGCATAAATTAGTGGATCGCGGCGCTTCGGTGGTGGTCATTGAACATAATACCGACGTGATTTTAACCTCCGATCATGTGCTGGACTTAGGCCCCGGCGGCGGTGAAAATGGCGGACGCATTGTGGCAGAAGGCACCCCCGAAGCCATTGTGGCAGATCCGCATTCGGTGACGGGCAAGTTCCTTATGGAAGAGCGTAATATACGTCGTAAACGTAAAGTATAATACTTACAACTTGAGGGAAAGACATGATTGCTTTCCCTCAAGTTGCTAAAACTATTTTTGGAAATGTGTATGCCAAAAGCCCTTGTAGCCTTAACCGTTTATAATGATGAAGACTATTTAGAAGAGGCCATGCAGTCCATTATGGCACAAAGCATGAGGGATTTTATATTTCTTGTGGTAGATGATGGCTCCACAGATTCAAGCCCCAATATTATAACACAATTTTCTCAGCAAGATGCGCGTATACAGTGCATTACTTTGCCCAAAAATCAAGGGCGCCCCGCAGCGCGTAATGTGGCGCTAGAGGCCGCCTTTAAAGCGCATGAGACGCAGGGGGTAGAGTACCTTTTTTGGATGGATGGCGATGATATTTCTTTGCCGCAGCGCCTTGAAAGACAAGTGGCCTATATGGATGCTAGTCCCAAGGTCAGTGCGCAAGGAACAGCTTTACAATGCTTTCATGAATCTCAGCATGAAATTAAGGCCGCATTGGCTCATGATGTTCTTAAAGCTCAAAGCCTTTGGGTATGCCCCATAGTGAGCGCCACGGCCTGCTTGCGCTTACAAGATTTTCATAAGCATCGCTTACTTTTTGATACCACCTTGCTACGTGCTGAGGACTATGCCTTTTGGTTAGATATGCTCTTTACCACCCCCATGCGCATGAGTAACACAGCGCAAATACTGTATAAGTATAGGTACTTTCATCGCCCCACCAGTATAGAGTATCATGCTTTGGCCTCGCAACGTCTTTTGCGCGCCTTGGGCTTAGCCCATGACCTAGAAAGTGCGCAAAAACATACTATTTTTGCTTATTCCACATATGGTTCTTTGCCCCAGTTCTCAGGGGAAGATATTTTATTGTGGGTCAATACGGTATATGAAAATATTTTGACACAAAAAGACATTGCTCTTAAGCCTTTTTTACGCATTACACAGTATAAAATAGAGCGCTTTTTAGAACTTTTTTCAGAGCCTGCACGCAGAGAAAGCCTCATTCAGCTTTATCTTTCTTTGCCACTGGGAAAAGCCTTACATGGACAAAGTTAGTAGTATTAGATAGTCGACACTGAAAAATAACTTAACTACTCGTAAAAATAAAACTTTTACTTTTTGACGCCGTACTAAACTTT
>CAYJHH010000144.1:0-6561 GCA_964369995.1 uncultured Desulfovibrionaceae bacterium | reverse complement strand
GCTGAAGAAAGAAGAGTGTTTAGCTCTTAAAAATGTGTTTTTAATATTCAACTAAATAGATTCAAAGCATCTTGATATGTCAAGTTTGAGTAGCTTTGAATACTTTTTTTCACATCGCAAATATCTAGGAGAGTCATATACTTTATAAATATTGGAATAGTCTTTATAAGTGAAATAGCTTTTTAATGATTCATATCGTGTTTTGAATATTTCTATATTATCTGTTGTTTTTTTGAGAGTAACACCATAATTTTTGTAACATTCGCATGACGCAACAGCAATTGGGTAACGTACTGAAAAATTACTTCTACTACAATAGTAAACTATAATATCCTTAAATTTTTCATAAAAATCTACAGTCAACAGTTGAGAAATTGGGTGAGGTATAGATATTGTTCTAAAATTATTAGTTGGGTGAGATATCGGAAAAAAAAATGGTATTTTGCTTTCATTCTTTTTTTTTATAAAAACATATTGCTGTAATGTATTTTTACAATTCTTTAAGTCTGAAGGTAATGCTGTTTTAATTTTATTTATGTCATTTTCATTTAGTAAAAGTAACATAATTACATTAGCTATGCTATCTTTTATCCACAAAACATTTTCACCAGAAATATGAACATCAAATTTATTAAAAAATCTATATAAACTTCTATTTGAAAATGTAATTGGCGTTTCAAAAGGCAACGTATCTGATAGCAAAACTCTATTTTTTGTTAATTCAATTCTATTATAAGACATATTTCCAAACCCTTGTTACTTCTTCAAGTTCTTGTGCTGTAAGTTTTATAAACCTTTTGGTTTTAAAACCTTCTTCAAAAGTATGATTTTTTATTTTACGAATAACTCTATTTGACATTTTTTTCAATATTTTACTTAAGAATAGATCACATTCTTTTAGAGAATCATATGTTGTAATTAGCCGGTTAGAAAAAAATATTCCTACAACTGTATGTTTCTTGCTATTACATAATTTTGCATTGTTAGTTAAAAATTTAATTCTTTTTATAAATAAGTCTTCGTGTGGCCTTTCAAGACGTCTTTGCAACATGTTGTCACCTCTTAATGAAATATATTTTTTTCTTTTTTTATTATAGTCATTTAGCGACAATTCAATTCTTTTTTTTATTTTATTCATTCTTTCATTGCTTATATCAATTAAAATTCCATTACTACTTATTTCAAATCTATACCCTAAATAGCTAAAACTTTTCCCTATTTCTTTTGAATTTGCAAAGAAATATTTTTTTCCAACATCATGCATTTCAAGCTCTAAATTATATAACAATTCTTTGATATTTTCGACGATATCTTTCTCATTAACTTCACCTGAAAAAACGATTACAATGTCATCTACATACCGTGCATAATAAATAACATCTTCACTGTTCCTAATTTCTTTATCGAAGCTGCGCATATACAACTCAGCAAGATAAGCACTAATACCTAAACCTCTTGGTATTCCATTTTTTTTTGAACTATATTCTTTGTATTGATATAATATGTTCGAAATTATTTTTCTCGTACTAGAGCTTAGAATAGGGTTTGAATTTATAAATTTTACAACTTTATCATGGTTTATATTTTCGTAAAAACTTTTAATATCTATCCTTAAAATACTTTTTGGAATTATGTCATTCAAAATAATACTTAATTGATTTGTAATTTTAAATCTATCTGACTGAACAACTTTGTAACACTTTTTAATATTATTTTGTACAAGTTTCATATAAAAATAAGCTATAGAATCGTCATCTTTTATTGTATATAATTCTTTGCCTCTAGGACAGAATGATTTTATAATTTCAATTTTATGATTTTCAATTTTTTTATCACTGCATAAATCATAAATTTCTTTTTGTATGGATTCTTCCCTGCTGTTTAATTCTTCTTGGTATTGCTTAAGTTTAGCAGGTGACTCATTTTTTTCATTTCTCAATTTTTGTAATTTTTTATTTATTTGATGCGTGTTTGGAAAAAATTTTTTATCTAGGTCAAATCCTTTTCTCCGTTCGTTTTCATAGATTTCACGAATATTACTATAATTAAATGACTGATTTAACACACTTACCCCCTAAGCACCTTTGTCATACGCCACGCTAAAGATAGACTCGGGCAAAAAGCTGCGCAATGACTTATTATCGTTAATTTGCTTATACAATTCAATGCTGTCCTTCATAATGCCTTGGATGGCGTTTTTAAAGGTGCGTTCAAATTCTATACAGGCATTTTGCTTACCGGAATTCTTAATGGCATTTTGGTAGCCTTCGCCCTTGAACAGCATGTCCGCCTTGGTGATGGCATAGGTTTCGGGCTGAGACTCCTGCCCAAAAAGGTGAATGGACACCTTTTTATGATGCTCCTGTGCCAGCTTTTCCAAGCGGTCATGCGCCACAGTGAGCATGCCACCCGTGCCGCTGGCACCGTCATAACAAGAATAGGTGCTGTCCATGATGCGGTCTGCAATGGGCATGAAAATGCAATCGGCCATGAGCTCCACCACATCGCGAGGGGTGAAGTGCTCGCCCGCTTCTTCGTTATTTTCTTCATTAAATTTGCGAATAAGCTCTTCAAACACCGTGCCCATGGTGTGATTGTCCAGCGCAGGGTGCTTTTCATGGCCTTGAGCGTCCACAATGGGCTTGGGGCTTAGATTGATGGTGGGCGAAACAAATTTCTCTATGACGGCGCTTAAAATCTCCGACTCCACCATGGTGTCAATTTGATTGCGAAACTTAAATTTATCCAAAATTTCTTGCACATTGGGGGAGAATCCATCGAGATAGGCAATAAAATCGCTCTTCAGCTTTTGCTGCTGCGCACGTGCTGTTAAGTTTTTCAGCCTAAAGGGCGATGCATTGCAAAAAGACTGCCCAGCCGCTTGGCAGAGGGCGTCATTTTGATTGGCAATGCCTGCATCATCCAGCATCTTTTTTGTCTTGAGCACTTCTTCCTTGCTGTCTTCCAGCACGGCATCAAGACGGCGAATAACCACCATGGGCAAAATAACATCACGATACTTTCCGCGTACGTATATGTCCCGAAGGCAATCGTCGGCAATGGACCAGATAAAGTTGACTATTTGATTATACGTGCGGTTGTTCATGGGCGTGTGTTGTGCTCCTAAAAAATGATAAAGAATATATACTAACCTTTATGACATGATACAGAATACTAATAGTAATATCAAGCCTGTGAACTGTCTTTTGAATATGATTGTAAGGGGATAGAAAAATGCCTCTTAAGCGCATTATGCGCGGAAATGCTAGCAAAGCAATACATGAAAAGACTTTACGCTGGGGAACATTATTTATATAAAGGAAGCGTCGGTTTGCACATTTCACAACCCCTTCAGACTTTACCTGCGGAGAAAACCATGAGCGAAAAAGTACAGCAAGCTATACAAAGCATTACCATAAAAGACTTTAAATCCATTGCGGACATTACCTTGGATTTGGGCAAGGTAAATGTGCTCATAGGCGAAAATGGTGCAGGGAAAAGTAATATCCTTGAAGCTATAGGCGTGCTTTCAGCCGCTGCCAGCGGGCGCATGGATTATGCTAGGCTTAAAGATAGAGGTGTGCGCCTCTCGGCTCCTGAGGTGTTTAAGGCGGCGCTGAAGGGGAGAGAAAGAAAAGAAACCTTTAGCTTGGAAGCACAATTTACAGAAAAACTGAACTATAGTTTATCCGTTTCACCTAAAAGAGAAAGTGGCAGTGATTCTTTGCATTATTACCATGAAAATATTAGTAAGAATGACAAAGAAATTATACATCGCAGTACAGACAGCATGAATGTGCTAGACAAGAAATTTGAAAAACCTCAGGATACAGACGGTATTTTAGCTATGGTATTTGCGGACGGAGAAGCCGCTAAAATACGTACTAAATATGCAGCCATAAGCCAAATTTTAGAAAAATACGCCATTTACGCTCCCTCTACACCTATTTTGCGTGGTATTTCTAACGATGAGAGTAAGGTAACCCCTTTAGGGCTCTATGGTGGGGGATTAGCGTATGCTATCCTCTACCTTTTAGTAAGCCTAGATGATTGTCATACAAATACTTTCCCTGTTATAGTAAACACACTCACTAAACTTTTCCCTTGGCTTGAAAAGGTCGGAGTAAAAAAACCAGAACAGAATTTTATTTCACACAATGTTCATACAGGAGAACATGTAGTATCTTTTGAAGACAATCGAATAGCAAGAGAATTTAAAACTCTACTTGCTCATGATGTCAGCGAAGGCGCTTTATATGCCTTATTCCTTCTTATGCTTATTCTCCACCCTGGCGCACCACAATTTTTCGCTATAGACAACATGGACGCAGCACTCAATCCTCGCCTTTCTGATGCCTTGCTCAGTGAAGTTATTAAACTCATTAAAGAACAAGATCAAAAACAAATGATTTTAACCACGCATAATCCGTCTATGCTCAATGCTCTTGACCTCTTTGACGATGATATACGCCTCTATGTGGTAGAGCGCAGTGAAGAAGATGGCAGCACCATAGTCAAGCGCATTAAGCCTCTTGATGACATGACACGCGAGCAATGGCGAGAACTTATGCAGGGTAATACTTTGTCATCTTTGTGGACTTCCGGCGCTCTTGGCGGCATACCCAGAATATCCATATAAGGTGTCACTATGTATAATTTTATCATAGCTGCTGAAGGACAAACAGATATTGACGCATTGCAAGTCATTTTACAAGGCCTAACAACGGAGCTTGAGCTAGAGTGCGCATTTCCAGCAGTGATATTCCCCAGCGGTGACGCTACCAGCGGAAGAGGCTGGAGCGCCCTTAAAGTTACTTGTGAGAAATTTCGTGGTGAAATTAAGAGTGAAGAGCAAATGGCTAAGGATAGAACAACATTTGAAAAAATGGGATTTAATATAACACCTCCATCGCAAAACTCTCAGCCTAGCTGGCGTGCTGTCACAGCCTTTCAAGAAAATCCTATCCTTGTTTTCCATCTTGATGGTGACATAGCAGAAGAACTGACAGCGCATCACCCTAAGGGAGCCTTTGAAGCCGCTAAAGATAGAGGGCAATATTGCCGCGAAGCTCTGCAACATTGGACGGGGCTTAAGGAAAACGATGCGCTGTGGTGCGTACCTGTGCAGTGCCTAGAAACATGGTTTTTAACATTACACAGCCTGGACGATTGCCAAAAGCATCTGCCGGCTATGCAAGATTATGAAAGTGTGAAAAATTCTGATGTTTACAATGCACTCATTTGCCTTGGAGCTCAACCTTACAGCGATGCAGAGGGACAACAAACCGTAGATAAGGTCCTCCTTACTCAAAATAAGTCCGAAGAATTAGCAAAAAACTTTGCCCATTGTAAAAAGCAATGCCCTTCGGCTGAACGCTTCGCACAAGATGTACGCAAGATTTTGCAATAAAACTTTTACGTTCATCAAAAAAAGTCGTCTATATATCAATATCTTGAATATATAAAAAGTACCCCTTCCTGCCTATGCGCAGGTAGGGGATTTTATTTTTAAGGAGGATATATGCACGAATATCAATCCCAAGATGTAACGACCCTAGCCAAAGCTCTGCTTGCTGTACAAAAGCAACTACAGCCAGCATTTAAGGATGCTGCAAACCCTTTTACCAAAAGCAATTATGCCACGCTCAATTCCGTCATGGAAGCGTGCCGTGACGCCTTGCAAAGCAATGGCATATGGATGACACAGCTACCTATGCCTACGCCTGAGCACTTAGGCTCTGGTCATTTGGCTTTACAAACAAAATTTACCCACGCTTCATCGGGGCAATGGCAGGCGTCTTTAACCATTGTACCGCTACCTAAGAACGATCCACAGGGTATGGGCTCCGCTATGACTTATGCCAGACGTTATGCTTTAACCGCCATGCTCGGTATTGTTACCGAAGATGATGATGGAGAAAGCGCTAAAATACCCACCAAAAGAACATCATCGCCAAAACAGTCCAGAAGCAGCAACATACCGCAAAATACACAGCAAGCTTACCCTCAAAAGACAGCACCACCACAGGCAACATTAGAAGCAATACCGCATATTGATGGCGTAAGTTACCAGGAGGTCACAGCCAGCGATGGACGCACTTGTATTGTAGCCACAGGTAATACCCAAGCTAAGAAAGAATTGCTCAAGGGCATTGGCTTCCAATGGAACCCTCAGCGAAAGATGTGGTGGAAATATGCCGACGCTATGTAATCATTATCACCAGTTAAGCCCATAAAGACCGTCCCTCATAAGGGGGCGGTCTTTATTTTTACAAGGAAAAATCATGACTCAAAATTATATCAATGAAAAAGCCCAGAACCTTTTGGCCTGCATTCAATACGGTTTGCAACTTCATGATGAACAAAGCACAATCATGCACCTTGGCGATCGTACCAAGTATATTGGTCTGTCGGACATAGGGCGCGCTTTAGAATGCCCCCGTGCTGCTCTCTGCAATAAAACATTTCCAAGGCCACAAGCTGACTTACAAAAGCTGCTCACCCTACAACGTGGTCACTGGCTAGAATACGGCATAGGCCAAGCCCTCACAGCGCAGAAGC
>CAYJHH010000143.1:0-6650 GCA_964369995.1 uncultured Desulfovibrionaceae bacterium | reverse complement strand
CACGCATGACGAAAAGCGGATCCACACGACCAGAACAAGGGAGGCGAATAATCCGCAAGTCTGTAGGTTGCGTAGCACGGGCTACGCCGGCGGTATCGGCACCGCCGTAGGAACACCAGTTACAGAGAAAGCCGACAATTCTCAGCTCATTATTTACTTGCGACATAGCGCATGCACCTCCGCCAGAATTTGATTATCCGTTGCGTGTGAAAGTTGAATGGCGCCTTGTGGGCAGGTGGCAGTACAAAGACCACAACCTTGACACACTGTGGCAAGCACTTCAACTTTGGCTTCACCGCGTATACTTGCTTCGCGAATGGCTCCAAAAGGACAAACGCGTACACACTTTCCACAACCTACGCAGCGTTGTACTTGTACGCTGGCAATTTGTGGGTCATTTTCAAGCATATCCTTAGCAAATAAGGCCAAAACTTTAGCCGCTGCTGCCGAGCCTTGGGCTACGGAAGCGGGGATGTCTTTAGGCCCTTGACAAGCACCTGCCAAGTAAACACCGGCGGTATTGGTTTCTACAGGCTTAAGCTTAGGATGGCTTTCCATGAAGAAACCGTATTTGTCGTAAGAAATACGCATCATTTCGGCAAGGTGTGGAGCGCCATGAGAGGCTTCGATGCCCACAGCCAAGACCACAAGGTCTGCCAAGATTTCCACTTGTTCACCAAGAAGTGTATCTGCACCGCATACCACGAGTTTTCCGTTACCGTTGGGGTAAATGGAAGACACACGACCGCGAATATAGTTGGCGCCGTATTGTTCGGTGGTTCTGCGGGTAAATTCATCATACATCTTGCCAGGGGAGCGAATGTCCATATAGAAGATGTGTGATTGGGAATCAGGAATGTGATCCTTGGTCAAAATAGCTTGTTTTGCTGTATACATACAACAGAAGCCAGAGCAATAAGGTCTATCAATGGACTTATCACGCGAGCCTACGCATTGGATAAAGACTACGCTTTTGGGCTCTTTACCGTCAGAAGGACGCTTGATATGACCATGGGTAGGACCGGAGGCATTCATCATGCGCTCATATTGCAAGGAGGTGATAACGTCGGGGTAGCGACCGGCGCCGTATTGCTCGTAGACAGTCCAGTCCATGAGCTCGTAACCGGTGGCTGCTACAACGCAACCCACTTCTTCGGTGACCACTTCGTCTTCTTGCACATAGTTAATGGCGCCAGTGGGGCACTTTTTGGCGCAAACGCCGCATTTGCCCTTAAGAACCTTAAAGCACTTTTCACCATCAATAACGGCTTTTTTGGGAATGGCTTGGGGGAAAGCGATGGTAATGGCACCAGCCATACCCACACCTTCGTTGAAGCTGTCCTTGGTTTTTACGGGACACTTGTCAAGACAGGCGCCGCAACCGGTACATTTTTCCCAATCCACATAGGCCGCTTTTTTGCGGATGCGTACGGAGAAGTTACCCACGTAGCCGGAGATTTCTTCCACTTCGGAGTAAGCATAAAGAGTGATTTTGGAGTGTTGAGCCACGTCCACCATCTTGGGGCCAAGAATACAAGCAGAACAGTCCACAGTGGGGAATGTTTTGTCGATTTTGGCCATTTTGCCACCGATGGTAGCTTCGCGCTCAACCATAACCACTTCGGTACCACCATCGGCACAGTCAAGGGCGGCCTGAATACCGGCCACACCGCCGCCGATAACAAGTACACGCTTGTTAATGGCAAAAGATTGGGCATTAAGAGGAGTATTGCGACGCAATTTCTCCACAGCCATGCGCACCAATTCTTGAGCTTTATTGGTATTGGCGTCCATATCCTTACCAATCCAAGAAACGTGCTCGCGAAGGTTAGCCATTTCAAACATATAGCGGTTCATGCCGGCGCGTTCCACCGTGCGGCGGAAGGTGGGCTCGTGCATGCGTGGTGAACAGGAGCCTACCACTACACCATCTAGTTTAAATTCGGCAATGGCTTCTTCAATGGCCTTTTGACCGGGCTCTGCGCAGGCATACATGATGTCCACAGCGTGAACAACATCGGGAAAAGCGCGGGCTGCTTCAGCCACTTCGCTACATTTCACCGTACCAGCAATATTACTGCCACAGTGACAGATAAATACGCCTATTCTCATGATTTCACCTCAGCACTCGCTGATAAATTTGCTAAGAGGGCGGCGGGACTTACACAAAGTTTATCAAAGCCTAAATCTTCGGGTTTGTGACCAAAGGCTAGACCTAAAACTTGTGTGAAGTACAGCACAGGAATATCAAACTTTGTATCCATGGCCTTGGCGGCTTGATCTTGACGCAAGTCCAGGTTCATTTGACACAAAGGACAAGCCACAACGATGGCATCGGCTCGCATATTTTGTGCTACCTGTAAAATTTTACCGGATAGCTTGGCTGTCATTTGACGCTCAGGAATACCAAAAGAAGCGCCACAGCAACTGGTTTTTAAGGGGAAGTCCAAAACGTCAGCACCACAAGCTTTGAGGATGTTTTCCATAAGCTGTGGGTTTTCTGGGCTTTCAAAGTTCATAATCTCGGCAGGACGGCTCATAAGACAGCCATAATAAGGAGCCAAACGAATGCCCTTGAGCTTTTTAGCAGCGCGCGAGGCAATGGCGTCTATACCATAAATGTCCACCATATGTTGCATGACTGAAGTGGCTTCAGGCAGAGTTTTAGACACGGGTGCGTCTAATAAATCGTTGACGCGGTCACGAAAATCTGCGTTTTCCATGCGATGTCCAGCGTGGCGCAAGTTGGAAAGACACGAAGGACAGCCTGTGACTACTTTTTGAGCACCGGCAGTGTGTGCAATATCAAGATTGCGAGCACAAAGGGCAGCGGAGAGTTCCGTGCTTACGGCGTGTGCCGGGGTTGATCCACAGCAGTTCCAATCTTCCATTTCCATAAGATTGAGGCCAAGATCGTGACACACGGTACGTGTGGACTTTTCATAGTCTGCCGAAGTACCTACGGCCGAACACCCTGGGTAATAGGCAATTTTCATGCTTTTTTGCCCTCCTCACGGCAGCGTTGTTCATAACGTTTTAAGATGCGACCCACAGCTTCTGCGCCAGTGATGGCGTGAGGCTTAAAGGGGAGCTTGTTTTTCTTCAGTGCGGTGGGGGCTAAATCCACGTCGGTCCAAAGACGACCAGAACGCATCATATACAGCGCCATGACGCCCATTTCGTAGGTGCGTCCGCAAAAGCGCACGGTATCCAAAAAGGATTGCCAAAAAGCATTAACCTTAGGCACGGCAAAGGTGCCTTTATGGCGTGCTTTGTGGCGCAAGTGCTCCATGAAGGCGGCGATGTCTATATTATTAGGACAGCGCTGCGAACAGGTGGAACACGAAAGACACATGGCAATGGATTTAGACTCAAGAACACGGTCTAAATTGCCCAATTGTAAATGACGTAAAATTTGATGCGGTTGCAAATCATACACAAATGACGCCGGACAGCCCGCCGTACAGTTGCCGCATTGGTAACACGTGGATACCTTTTGCCCGCATGCTTCTTCCAACTCGGCAATTTCTTTGCCAAAGTTTACCTGGTGAAGTTTCTGCATTATACTTACCTCGATTATTTGCCCTTAACTACTAAAAAGCTCTCATTTGGATTTTGCTTAAGGTGGATTCATAAACAAAACATTTCACAAACCCTTGTGGGCTTAAGTCGCTCTTAAAATATAGGCACCAAACCCTATACATGAACGATGGAAAAAAGCAAGTTTTTTTGCGGGTAAAAAACCTCCTAAAAAATACATGAGTTAATAAATTATTTCGATATGTTCAGCCTCATGCCAAAACAAGTTTTCTTTTTTTATGCCAAGGCTGGCCCAGCTTTGTATGAGGCTTTGTCCATGCCCCCAGACATATCCTTGGCAGGCACGGGGCAGGAGTATTTTTTTGATTTTCAGATTTGGGTAAGAAGAAATTTCTTCAAATATATAGCTGTATAGTGCCTGAGCTTGTACTATATTTCCCAAGGCCGCATGGCGTGGTCCTGCCACAATATGTTCTTGAAGACTTTTTTCTGGGGCAAGCCCCATTCGAATGACAGGAGTGCGAGCTTTTTGTGCAAGGAGCCACCCTTTACTTAATGCTGATATGGTCTGTGTCAATGTCCAAGGCTGAAAAAGTCCTTCTTTCCACTGCATTTCCAACTGGGTACCGGCAATGACTTGGCATGGGTACATGCGCAAAAAGTCAGCCCCTGCTGCCAAAGCCTTTTGGGTGTCTTGTAGAAAAATTTGCTCCGTAACACCTGGCATGCCGGGCATAAGCTGTATACCTAGCGTAAACTGAAAGTCATGTACTAAAGCGCAGGCTTTTTGTATGCACTGCTCCTGATAATGGCGCTGGGCTGCATGCAAAGCCGTATTGTTAAAGCTTTGTACTCCCAGTTCCACGCAAGTGAATCCAGCGTTTTTAAGTGCTGTAAGCTTTTCTTTATTGATGGCATCGGGGCGAGTGGAGCATCGCGCGTGAGTAATGCACCCTGCCTGTAGGTGCTTTTGAGTAAAATTTAGGCAGAGGGCAAAATCTTCCGCCGGCAGTGCCGTGAACGTGCCACCATAAAAAGCCAGCTCCATGGGCGTAGAATATGTATTCACATTATCATTGCTGGAGTGGGCGCTTTTTATTTGATGGCACTCTTGCAAGTGCTCTTCAGCTTGGGCAAGGGTTTGCGCTGTGCTTGTGAGGGGGCGTTGCCCTGTTTGCACATGCTGCGCACAGAAGATACATCGCCGCTCGCAACCTGCAAAAGGGATGAATATGGGGTAGATGGCGTGCTTTTGTGCTTTTTTGTTTGCCCACGCAAGTCTAAGTGTCGAATTTTGCATAGTTAGCTATTATGTAAGGGTTTTACTATAACGTGTTGAAAAAATATCTTTTTTATATGTATTGCTGCAAAAAAAATCTCTGATTGCGTAAAAAAACCTTGCATACAAGGGGGATGCAGAGTATATGGCAAAGAAGAGTTCGCTTGTAAAGGCAACAACGCCCTGCACCATAGGGGAAGGTGAGTTGTATGTCAAAATTCCATGTGACTTTATGCTGATGCAAATACGGTTTGCGCTTTTTTGAGTGTAATTGCATTCACTTCGTGCTGTAATGGCAGTATAGAATGTAAACAGAGCGCATGCCTATGGTACGCAAAGCCTGTTTGGGCGTGTATAACGACTTATCGAAGGTTTTTACGAGAAAATTTTTTTGATAGGTAGCGTTTCATCGGCGAAAAATTTTAGTGTTAACATTTTTTTAAGCTACAAGGTATGAGATTTTGAGAGTGCCAGGTGCAGCAATACAGCTCAAAATATCATATATGTTAGGTATATTTATTTGGAGGATATTATGGGGAAGACATTGACCAAGGCTGAAATCGTTGAAGCCATCTATGAAAAAAGCGATAAAAATCGCGCTGATGTTAAAATTGTTGTAGAAAAACTTTTAGACATCATGAAAGGTGCCATCAAAAAAGACGATGCTTTGCTTATTAGCGGTTTTGGCAAATTTGAAGCTTATGACAAAAATGCTCGTAAGGGTCGTAATCCGCAAACCGATGAAACCATCACCCTTGCTCCTCGTAAGGTTGTTGTTTTCCGCCTTTCCCGCAAGTTCCGTATGGAATTAAACGGTAGCTAGTCGTTTTTTCAAAAATTTGAAAGCCCGTGTCCTTTGAGGATGCGGGCTTTTTTGTTATGTTTATCATGAATCATCGAAGAGCGTAGCCTTCTTTTGTAAAAAATATGTTTGTGCTGCACCATAGTATACATATGATTTTTGACAATTGCACAATATGCCCTATTTTTTATGGTAGTAGTTAACAAAAAATAATATACTTTGAAAAGTACTTAGCGGCATGTTTTCCACGGGTAGTTAAAATGAATGAGCATTATACAGGCGTATATTCCCTTTTTTTGTGAAGCATTTCTGTGTTTTTTCTAAGATAATGAGTAAAGGATGTTTTTTTATATTATGGTATGAGAGATAATATTTTGAGGAAAATATGCGTATTTTGTGTAAAAAAAATAAGCTTACCTTGACTTTTAGAATAATGTAGTAGATTCTATTCATACCTTTTTTATTTGTTTTAACGGAGTAGATATGTTTTATGATTTAGACGAGCAATCGCCTCTTACAACACATGCTATCCTCCTGTTTTATTATGGATTGGGATTATTAGGTTTCATCATGGGCTTTACAGGTTTGTTGGCTCTTATGGGTGCTTTGGTTTCTCGCACCACAGCCCGAAAGGAGAAATTCGAATTTGCCGAGCGTCATTGCACTTGGATTGTGCGCACCATTTGTTTTGGATA
Source organism: uncultured Desulfovibrionaceae bacterium (assembly GCA_964369995.1). Classification (GTDB taxonomy): domain Bacteria; phylum Desulfobacterota; class Desulfovibrionia; order Desulfovibrionales; family Desulfovibrionaceae; genus CAYJAD01. The sequence continues at coordinate 334 of CAYJHH010000143.1, read as the reverse complement.
CACCATATTTTCTTTAGCCTTATTGGGGCTAGTATTTATTCTCTGGTCTGCCTACCCTGAGGCGCCGCTACTGAGCATGGAAGCCTTTGACTTGTTGTGGAGCAAGCCGGAGCTACATACATATATTAATGTTGTTAAGGTTTTACTTAGCGTCGTAGGCATAACAATACTCTGGGTTTTATATAGAATTTTCCGCGGAGGCTATATGCTTTTGCATTCGCGTTTTCCGGGTAAATAGTCGACACTGAAAAACAACTTAACTACTCGTAAAAATAAAAATTTTACCTTTTGACGCCGTAATAAACTTTGCCAGAAATTAACGTATGGAATACGT
>CAYJHH010000142.1:0-6662 GCA_964369995.1 uncultured Desulfovibrionaceae bacterium | reverse complement strand
CTCCATTGGCCATCGATACAAAGGGCGCACCATTGAAGAAGGCCTTGGCTGGGCAAGTGGAGGCTGGAGCGCTCAAAAAGCCAACACTGTTCTTGCACAACTTCAAGAAAATAAAAGACTGGGTACGGCACAAAACGGGCTGCCGAGATATAGCAAGTAAATATCTCGTATTCTATGGGGCAAAACCCTTAGAATGGCATACCAATTTTTGCTTGCACAAGCCTCCCTGTATATTGCACGCAGTATTTTTGCTCTCTTTTTCCTTACCATCCATGCCTTTTACATTTTTCTTGAGGGTATAAATAGCACTTCCGTTTTTCTGTTATAGGATTACATTGGCGCCAAAATCATTCTGCAACGCCTAAGAAAAGTAAATAAATAAGCTGGTATCATTATCTACTTGGACTTCTACAGGGATTGCACTAGAACTTGTTGAGCCTGTATATGTAGTACCATTAATATTGATGGTATCATTTGAAAAACCCTGAATCTCTACATGACGATTGCCAGACTCGCCTGCATTCACCGTGAGGTTTACTATGTCATCTCCACCGCCGCTTAAGTCAATTACCGGACGTGCGCTTGATGCATCATTGGTAATATTTGCAGTAATGGTATTATTACCTGCTCCGCCAATAACAGTGCCGCCCTCAAGTTTAGCAATGGTAATGATATCATTACCGGCACCCGCATCAATACTTGCACTATCTTGCATAGTTCCATTAGCAATGGTGATTATATCATTACCGCCGCCGCCATAAATAGCGGAAGTCCCCTGCATATTTCCAGTGGTAATGGTGATTATATCATCTCCGCCATTGGCACCAGCAGCATCATTGAAATTATCCCCATAAATTGTGCCGCCTGTCATCTGTGCCACGCTGATTACATCGTCCTTACCCACGGTCGTAGCATGAGTACCTGCATTATAAACATATGAATCACCCACAATTATACCAGCACTCATAATACCAGTCACACTTATGTGATCCTTGCCGGCTAAGAGAAAAGAAGTATCAACAGTGTCATCGTTTTGTATATCACCAATAATCAACGCACTACCGCTAAGGTCACCATTTATTTGAACATAATCAGACCCACCTTGTAGATCGCTAGTACCAGTAAATATATTCCCGTCAGCAAGCACAGTACCAGTAACATCGCCATCAATTATAAGAACATCGCTTACGCCATTGCTTGCAATAGCACTATCACCATCCTTACCATAAAGACTACCGTCTTGAGTGGTAACACTTGCATCGAGTGCGCTACCAAAAATGATTACTTCCACAGTACTGCTGATATTACCGCTACTAATGGTATACTCAAGGGTATGCTTGCCTCCATCTCCAATTGCCTGCACCGTTTCGCTGCCAATATCCAGCACAAATGTATAGGTAAAGCCATCAGCTGTGGGCGCAATACTAAATGTGCCATATTCATTTACTATTGTTCCGAGCTTATCGGTGCTTAATTGGTTTTCGGCATCTGCAGAGTCAATAACTGTATAATCTAGCACAAGGGCAGAGTCCGGATCATTAAAGCTCACTTTGCCGGATACAACAGTGTCGACCATATTTTTACTAATAATCTCATTGTCTGTTCCGGCATCTTTTATCACACTAATAATTGGTGCATTATCAACACCGTTTACGGTAATGGTTAAACTTACCTCATTGGATTTAAGTCCGTTTGAATCATAGGTGTAAAAGGTAAAAACATCTTGAGCACTTTGTCCCTCAGTCAATGCTATCACGGCATTACTTTGACTGGGTAGTGATCCACCAAGAGTGTAGGTATAATCACCGCTTAATTTTATTCTTAAACTTCCATATGTTCCATGAATAATGGTGGAATCGTTTACGGTTTGCTCACCAGCACTAGAGTCCAAATATCGTAGACCTAATGCTCCATTCTCTACATCATGAGCACTAAAATTACCTGTGACATTTATATCTGCCTTAGGGTCATCATCATCTGTAAGAGCTGTGCTGGCTGGCGGAGTATGAGTTACAATGGGAGCATCATTAGTGCCATTAACTGTAATAGTAAGAGTTTGCTCAGTAACCACATTTGAAGCACTACTTGCCACAATCTTAAGGCCAATATCAAGATTATCTCCAGCATTCAAGCCATTAATAGTAGCATTAGCATTATTGAGCGTGAAGATATAATTGTAAGTAATAGGAAAAGAACCACCAAAGCTAAACTGTAGAGTACCTAAATGCTCATGGTTTGCTATTACGCTACTATCTTCAATTAAGGTAAAATTACCAGAATCAGCATCTTGTATCACATAATACGTAGTGTTGTTTGCTTGAACTGCCACACCCCCAATATGAAGAGCGTGATTACCACCATCTAGGTCAACAATTTCAATTGCTCCCTCGGCGGTATTGTCTGTGTCTTCGGTTACATCTTGATTGGAGGGAGATTTATTAACAGTTATCTCTGGAGCATCATCTACCCCCTCAATGTTTACTGTAACCACTTCAGACGTCCATGCCCCATGGGCATCTTGCACATAAATAGTATAGTATAATGTTTTGCCCTGTCCATTAGATAAACTTATAACAGCCGAACTATCATTATCAAGCTTAAAGGTATATTTCCCATAGTCGCTGGATGTTGTATCAACATTAATACTAAATTCGCCCCACGAGTTAGTTACACTTTGTAGATTGGCAACGCCGCTGAGTGCCGGACCACTTTCGTCATCCTGAGCATTATTACCTTCAACCACATAGATACTTAGAGCCGCGCCGCCAGTAGTATCACCGACAACATTACCGTGATTGTCAGTATCCACATCGGCAAAGCTGGCTTTTCCGCTGGCTATAATGGCTTCACCGCCATCAATTTTATCATTGCCATCGGTATCAAAGCTAAGATCATGGTGGGTTACATCAAGGAGAGTCGCATCAATACTCAAAGTTGGCTTATCGTTGGTTCCTGTAATGGTTACAGTAACCTCTACTGAATTGGTAGTTGTGCCATCATTGGCAATGAGGGCATATGTTAAGCTTACCGTGGCACCATGAGCAAGACCATTCACTGTGGCATTGTTTGCCAGTTGAAAGCTATATAAACTGCCGTCAAAGCTGAATTGTCCATAGTCAGCATAGGTAGTGCCGGCAGGGGCATTACCTGTCTCTGTTACAGAATAGCTTAATGTATCACCAGCATCTACATCACCCGCCGTGACGGAGCTATTGCCGGAAAGTATACCAGCAAAAATTTTATTGGGGAGAGCGGAGTCTATAATGCTACCACCAGCTTGTACTTCCTTACCAACACCTGCTTCATAAATTTCAAGGGTATTGTCAGTTACGCTTATGGTTGGCGCTTCGTTACTGCCATTTACGTTGAAGGTTAACGTGCCACTATCCGTGAGGTTGTGCGCATCGGTGGCAGAAAGGGTAAATTCATCAAAAGTAAGGGTACTTCCACCAAGAGCGGTAAAGGCATCTATTTGTTCTTGTGTGGTTCTCAAAGTATAGGTATAGTCACCATTTTGGCCATTTATAGTTAAAGTTCCATAAATACCATGAATGACGATGTCTTCTCCAGCATTGGCGGCAGTTGTAGAGCTTGGTACTCCATTTATAGTGACACTTGCTCCAAGCTTAAAGGTAGCAATACCTTGGTTATCGCTATCTACATCGCTAACTTGTGAAAACACATTGCCAGTAAGAGAAGGATTACTCTCAGTGGCCGTTAAAGGATTTTGTGAGTTAGCAACTACCGGCGCATCATTAGCGCCGTGTATGGTGATATCAATATTGGTGCTATCATTGCTATCGGCATCGCTAGCAATTACTGGCAAGCGTAAACCTAAGCTTGCCCCAACTGCAAGGCCATCAATGGTGGCATTGGCATTATTTAAGGTGAAATTATAATTAAAATCCTTGCCAGAACCGGAAAACACTATTGTTCCGAAATGGTTATTGCCTGTGGTGCTGGTAGACAGCGTATACCCTGCAGCTGCACTGCCAACAACATAGTAGGCTGTGCCAAGGCTAATATCTACGCCACCGATATTAAAGCTATATGCATCACCTACATCTAAGTCGCTTATGTTTATTGTACCAGAGGCATTGGCATCGCCGGCAGTAACGCCGGACTCTGTGGCTGCGTCTAGCTCAGTGGTCGATACGCTTAGTGCATCATTAGTACCGGTAATGGTCACAGTAACGGTCTTGGTAGTAGCACCACCAAAGCCATCTTGAATGGTTACGTCAAAGCTATCTGTTAAAGTATCACCAGCACCCAATTCCTGCACGCGCGGGTCAGCATTATTTACAGCATACTCAAATTCACCTGTGCTGGCGTTTACCATGTTTACAGTACCATAGGTAGTATTTGGCGCAACAGCTTGAAATGTCGTTAGGTCGCCATTGGCGTCACGTATATTTTGCATGGTTATGCGAATAGCACTGTCATCTTCGAGGGCATTTGCATCTGTTGGTACATCAAATGTGGGGTTTACATTACCAAGGGTGTCAACAAATGTTATCTGTATGCCGCCATAATTGCCATCGCCTGTGAGGTGCTGGTTGACCCCGCCAATACTCAATGTATCGGTAGTGGTATCAAAATTTATAATGGTCATGCTGCCGGAGCCGCCATGTATGTTCAGGCTGTCGCCGGCAGTGTCATGGGCTCCAAGGTCAACCCTGCCACCGGATACCCTGTACAACTCAATATTATCAGCCCCGCCTCCGGCAAAAATTTCACCGCTCAATGTGCCGCCAATGCGTATGCTATCGGCCCCTCCTTCATTATCCGCAGCGCCGGTGACGTCATCGCCATATATCTTGGCTGCAGAACCAACATTACCCTTGATGATGATAGTATCATCACCCCAAGAGGTGCTTGAACCGGGCACCATGGTATGCACATCACCGGTAATTATGGAATTTGTAAAATCCCCGTTGATGATTATTTGGTCATCCCCCAAAATGGCGCTAGAATTTTCTACTCTGTGCGCATCACCATGAATACCACTTCCACCAGATATGTTCTCAAAGACAATTGCATCATTACCGCCCACAAAGGTACTGTTTTGTACTGTATCAGCATCACCAACCACAGTGCCGGCAACCATATTTTGGCCGGTTATTTTATCATCGGCGGCAGTGAAATTAGCATCGTTCACATCTACAACATCACCTGCAATAACAACACCTTGCGTCACCATATCTTGTACAATGACAACATCTTGACTTTGAGATATCGCCGTGCTTGAACTTATGCTCTCTACATCGCCAAAATATGTCTCATTGCCGCTGATTTCTATCTTAGAGGATACGGACTTCAGGTCGCTATCGATACGCAAATTGAATGCCGCGCCCCCGGCAAAATTAAGATAGTTTAGTACTGACTCGTTGCTGTGGGCACTGTGAAGCTCTGAGATAAATCCGGCCTCTTGGCGCATCTCAGGCAATGTCCCCAAGCTTGATTCTCCAAAGCTTTTAAGGGCGCTTTGTTCAAGCAAAATATTTTGATTGCTATTAGCATCATTAGCCATGGGCAAATCGGGCGACATTCCAAAAGACTTATGGAGCATATCCGCTATTTCTTTGGGAGCATAGATATTTTGCCTTATGCCGCTTGCACTGTCGGCAAAAATATGTGCTCCTCGGCCTGCATCGGTCAAAGAAATCTGTTGTCCGTCATTACCGGTGAACACAACAGCGTGTCCTTGATTCACAGAAAGGGCATACAGGCTTTCACTGCCATCGGCATTGAGTATGCACACAGCATCTGCGCCGCCTGCCTCCACGCTTCCTTTGGGGGTGACAAGTCTTAGAGCAAAGTTTTCCTCTGCACCTGCGGTGCTATCCATACGCAGACTGCCTTGGCTAAGATGTATGGTCAAGGAAGAGGCATCTGCATGAAAAGCTGCCATGGTTTCAGAACCAAGCGTTACTTTGCTGCCGTCCACAAGGCGCAACTCCACAGAGGATGCCCCTGTCTTTATGCTGTCCGTAGCGTATAGGTTGTCGCCTTGCTGCAGCTCTAGCATCTCTTGGCCACGTTGCACTGAGACCGGGCCGTCCGCATCGGAAATATTTGCTATCATAACAGTGACTTGCGCCATTTTTTCATACTCCTTATATATGCCATACAACTGCACCATTGAGGGCTAAACCAGATATATCGCGACTGTGAGGACACACTTTTTAACAGTGAGGGATTACTTTACAAATGTCAAGTAAATGACGGCTATACAACAGTATTGCATTTTAAATACCATATCAGTATTGATGAGGAAATAGGCCCCATTTCCATCTTCACAACATGCTAAACAACAACCCTTCAACAATTGTGACTCGTCACTCTACTCTCAAAGTAAAAGCTGCATAGATTTATAGAAAGCATTTGAAATAACAAGCATTTTAGTATTATATCGTTTGCTTTTGATGTAAGATACTGTTACGACAAGTTAAATTATAGACTTCAATTAAAATTCAGGGAATTGTTGGCCCTATCTTTGGTGAAGAACCGAATTGTTCAAAGACCTTTAGTCGAATGAATACGAGGTATTATGTAAAGGTATAAAAGGGATTAAAATACACCACGAAAAAACCCTCCCAAGAAGTCTTCTGACAAATCTTGAGAGGGTTTTTTATCTTCAATAATTCTAATCACTTAGAAAA
>CAYJHH010000141.1:0-6857 GCA_964369995.1 uncultured Desulfovibrionaceae bacterium | reverse complement strand
AAAGTAATGGCGCGCCCGGCGTGAATCGAACACACGGCCTTTGACTCCGGAGGTCAACGCTCTATCCAACTGAGCTACGGGCGCAAAAAACTTTACAATTCCTATACTGTCAACCTCTTGCTGTCAAGAAAACAGTGCTTATATAATGACCATGCGTCCGCATATGATACAAGGAAAAATGCCTTTTACTGCTAAACGTAAACCAAGTTTTTACTGACGCAAAATTGCAATATCTACAAACACTACTTTTTTATCCTCATCAACAAAAGGAGCTCGCATGACAAAAATCACTTGGCTTGGACATTCTGCTTTTATGCTTGAAGAAGATAATCTTCGTATACTTATAGACCCTTTTTTAGATGGCTGTCCCACAGCCAGCATAGCCTCAGCGGATTTGCCTCCCATTGATGTGGTGCTGGTCACCCATGACCATGCCGACCATGTGGGCCAAGCTGTAGAAATTTGCAAGGCGCATAAAGCCATGCTTGGCACCGTGGTGGAAACGGCTTTTCGTCTTATGGAAGAAGGCATACCTCAAGATCAAGTGCTTAATGGCATAGGTTTTAATTTTGGCGGCACGGTGGAGCATAAGGGCTGTGCGGTAACCATGATTCCGGCTTTACACACCTCCGGCACAGGGCTACCCGCAGGTTTTATCGTGCGCATGCCTAGCGGAAAAATTATTTACCATGCCGGAGACACAGGCCTTTTTGGTGATATGGAATTATGGGCACGATTATACCCCATGAACATAGCCTTATTACCCATTGGCGGCGTTTTTACCATGGACGCACGTCAGGCCGCGCGCGCCTGTTCGCTCTTAGATACACCAAAAGTTATCCCCATGCATTATGGAACTTTTCCTGCCATTGCCGGCGATGCCAAGCAATTTGAAAAAGAACTTTCTCGCCATGCTCCCAATTGCACTTGTATAAACTTGCAACCAGGACAAAGCGCAGACATTTAACCCCCTCACCCGCTACATACATAAAGGCTCCTTATTTTATTAAGGAGCCTTTATTATTATGTACACTTATTGTTCTTTGTGAGGAGATCAAAGGTTAGGTACATGGCGGCAAGGTGTAAAATAAAGCCCAGTCTTATTTTTACGGCCGCGAAATTTTATGACATTTGCTGCTTAAGCCATTGCTTAATGCCGGATGTGGGTGTGAATATACCCTTTAAATTGGCATTTTCCTCATAAAATTCTTCACGCAATTCTATGGGTAATGGCATGGTAAAAATATCTTCAGCATTTTCAGAGTTACGACGTACTAAGCGTAGCATGGGCTCATCATCCCAAGTGTCTATTACAAAATACGTGGAATAATCGTCCTTGGAGCGCACAGGGGGATATTCTGCATTCCAATCATTATTGCCCCATTCAAGGTACATGGTGACAGCATGCTCAGGGGTCAAATTCCAATCTATATCATAACGAATTTCTTGTAGGCTATTCATGGTGCCCTCCTTGTCTGTGGCTTAATAGTAATCATTACTTTTAATAAATGCAAGCATACTTTGTACATTTTATATAATTTTTTTCTTCTGGGCTTATATTTCCTACTAAAAACATAGGTTTACAAAAGAAAAAAATATAAAAAAAGGGAGAAGCCTCAGCCTCTCCCTTAAAAGATAATTATCCTTTATGGCTAGTCAACATATTCTTCTACTTTCGCCTTGTTGCCACGAAGGATAAATACCACGAGGCAGATGAGGGCAAAGCCAATGCCAATCATATTGGAAACGTCATAGCTTAAACCAAGGCCCATATTTTTTTCTGCAAAAATGTAGGCTCCGCAGACGGCAGTCATGAAAGTAGCCGGCAAGGAGGCAATCCAGTGGAAGCGACCATTACGGTACAAATACGCAGCACCGGCCCATAAGGCCATGGAAGATAAGGTTTGGTTAGCAAAGCCGAAGTAGCGCCAAATGATGTTAAAATCCACTTGAGAAAGCACAGCGCCCAAAGCAAAAAGCGGTACAGCAATCATCAAGCGTTTGCCTGCTTCACTTTGCGGAAGTTTAAATACTTCTGCAATGGTTAAGCGCGTGGCGCGGAAAGCCGTATCACCTGAAGTGATGGGCAAAACAATAACGCCGAGCATGGCAAATATGCCGCCAACGCTACCCATAAGGGTGTAGGCTGCATCGCTCACAACCTTACCAGGGCCGCCGGCGCCAAGGGTTTCACCAAGGGCAGCAGGATCTTGATAAAAAGTCATACCCACGGTAGCCCATACCAAGGCAATGGCGCCTTCAGCAATCATGCTACCGTAGAACACGGGCTTACCAAGCTTTTCATTGGGTAAGCAGCGCGCCATAAGAGGTGATTGTGTGGAGTGGAAGCCACTAATGGCACCACAAGCAATGGTAATGAAGATCAAAGGCCATATGGGCAGACCCTTAGGATGCTGATTGGCCCATTCCATGGCAGGATAAAAAGTATAATCATCTACAATAAGCATGGAAATCATACCCACAGACATGATCATGAGCACAGCACCAAAGAGCGGGTATAAATTACCGATAATTTTATCAATAGGCGTCACTGTTGCAATAAAGTAATACGCAAAAATAACAACAAGCCAAACATTAAAGCTCATCCAATCAGGAGTCATAATGCTTAACAGCTTAGCAGGAGCAGATACGAAGACCACACCCACAAGCAAAAGCAACACTACGGAAAATACGCGCATGGCTTGCTTAGCGGCATTGCCTAAGGTGTAACCCACAATATTGGGCATGTTACTGCCACCATAGCGAATGGAAAGCATACCGGAAAGGTAATCATGTACCGCACCGGCAAAAATAGCGCCCACCACAATCCAAACCAAGGCAGCAGGGCCGTATAAGGCACCAAGGATGGGACCAAAAATGGGTCCCACACCGGCAATATTCAAAAGCTGAATAAGCCAAATTCTGCCCGGTTTCATTTCCACAAAGTCCACACCGTCAGCTTTAGCTTTAGCAGGAGTTGTTCTTGTGGCGTCAGAACCAAAAACTTTATCAACTATGGAGCCGTAAACAAAGTAGCCCACAAGCAGAGCTGCAAGAGCTGCGAAAAAATACATTATATTCGACATAAAACCTCCGTTTTGGGCTCTTCATAATAAAGTGACCCACCATTTTTTAATAAACGTATCAACAAGCCCTAGCGCATTTGTAGGGCTTGGTCAAGGGAAAACACTTTTTTGCAGAATACGCATAAGCACTAAGGTATTAATTTTATGGCATTTCATCAAAAGTTATTCCCTTTGTTTTTTCCTAGTGCTATTTTTTCTACAAAAAAGATTTTTTTACCCTTATTCCAGACGCTTTTTTTAACGCCACATGCCTCTCTCACCCTAGGACTTTCAAAGAAAATACTTTAGCCAAAGACAGCTTCTATAGACAAAGTCTAGAAAAAAAGTCATATTGCATGAGCTAATAGCATTTTATTATTGGAATCATATCTTTTGCATTGAGGACTTTCATGACAGAATTTAAGCACGATTCTTTTTCTTCGTTGCCTACCCCTGCCAAAGGACGCGGCGGCGCTGTAAAACTTGGCATGCTCACTTTGGCAGTGCTCCTTATAACCGGCACGGGACTGTATTGGCTTTCGCGTGATGAAGATGACAAAAGCGCCATTGCCTCTGTTGTCAAAGAAAATGTTCAATCTGCCGTTAAAGACACCCCCCTAGCCACCGTGGTCAATACCTATGTGGCCCCGCCCAAGCCCCCCGTTCGTGTGCCTAAAACAGATCCTGGCACCTTGGCAGGGCAAAGCATTCAAGGGCAAATGTCCGCCCCGTCTTCCAGTACCTCTCAGACAGCAGCCGTAACATCATCCACAGATATGGGCATATCCCAGCCCATAGATGCCGCAAGCCTCACCAGCGCAGAGCCTGCCACCGGCGCCGAAGCATCAAGCCTGGCTCCTGCCATAACGCCTGTGGCCCCCAAAGTAACTCAAGATCAAAAAGTCCCCTTAGATTTTGTGGAAGATATGGCCTCTTGGCTTGTGCAACGCTATAATCCTCGTAAAGGTCTTTCTTTAAACCTTTCCTCTGCCAATTTGCGCTATGGCCAAAAAATGCACACGCTCCTACCAGAAGGGAGTAAAGATGTGTTGGGCGCCAGAGCGGAGCTTTTGCGCTATGCTTTTAATAGTTCCATGATGACGGCTTTGTATAACCTTTACGCCGACCGCTTTGTTCAAGGCATGCAAAAGGCCGCCGCTACGCCTCTTCAAGGCCAAAAAGAAGCCGATCCACACAAGGTGCTGCGCACTTTCTCCGCAGAATTTAGTACTCTTGGTAGCACCTTACAAGGAATCGGCGCCTTGGTGGATTTTACCACGCACATGCAAAATATTGACAGTAGTGTGGAAGACACCTTGCGCATTCACGAAGAGCTCACCGAAGCTATTTTTGCTTTTGATGCCGCCGTGGAGGAAAAAAATAGCGATGCAGCGGCCACCATTCAATTACGCATTGACAGCCTTAACGCTCAATATCAGCGCAGTATTCATAACAAAACTCTAGCTACAGAAAACCTCATAGCCGCCGTGCGTAAACAAGCCCCTGCCGCCAGTCATATGGATGCAGAAAGCATTCTTTTTGTGGCGCAGTGGTTAGACAGGCGCATACATAAAGGAAGCTCAGATACTGATATACGCCAAAGTGCCAGCACAGCAGGGACGCTTTTGCAAAATCTTGCTGAAAAATTACAGCAAACACCAAGCAACACCTCTGAAAATGCAAGCCCCGCACAACCTCAATCGTAAGGCGCTCAGGGGAAAAAGAATTCAAAACTGTATGGCAACACTCCTGTTCCACAGCTGTTAAGGCGTGCTCATAAAGCACATGCAGCACAATAGATTTTTGGCATGGCACTGCTCTGCTCATTCATGACACGAGGTTTTATATGAAATACGCATCCCTTTTCTTTCTTGTATGCGCCCTTGTATGGGCTCCCTTTTCTTCAAGCCATGCTGGTTCAAGCCCAGTGCAAACCCTCATAGACATACAACAAGCCTTAGACAGTGGCGATCAAGCTTTTTTTGACGCTTCCGTTAATATGGAAAGCCTTGTGGGACAATGCGTAGACATTTTCATTGAAGATGCTCATAAGGTGGATCAAAAAACCTTACATCCCATGCTGGCTCTCATGCTTTCCACCGTGACCCAAAATGAAACCGCAAGGAAAACCCTGCGCGCCACCTTGGTGGGCGAGGCCTCAGCCTTTGTGCGCTATGGCGTGCGCTCAGGGGCTTTTAGTGGAAAAGAAATTGCCACAGAAAAACCCGGTGGTCTTTTATCCACGCTCTTTGCCGATGCCTCCATGGGGCGTAAAGAAATTTTGGATATAGGCGAACCTGTGGAAGAAAGCGGCGCCGTATGGATACCCTTTACTCTTAAAGATCACGGCAATGGGCAGTCTTACCCTGTGGAAGCTTGGCTACGTGAAGAAAATGGCAACTGGCGTGTCATAGGCCTGCGCAATGTGCGTACGCTTGTGCGCATTATTAGCGGCGAAAAAGCCGCCAACGCTCAAGCAGTGTAAATTATACACATCACTCGTTTATATGGAAGGAGTTTTCATGCGTCTTATTTCTTTTTACTTGCAAAGCAACCCCGCAGACTTACGTTGGGGCATTTGGCAAAGCGAAAACAACACAGTTATTGATGTTTGCAACATAGATGCGTCCTTACCAAGCTCTTTGCGTTTGGCAGTGGAAGAGGGTGATGCGCTCTACCCTCGCCTACAAGAAGTATTGGTCAAAGCCGCAGAACAGCCCCAAAACCAACACGCCTTTAGCGCTTGCACCTTACAAGCCCCTTATACCAATCCGCCGCGCAATATTATGTGCACTGGCATAAATTATATGGCACATTTGCAAGAGTTTTCTCGCCCTGATGCAGAGCAAAAGGCCCCTGAATTTCCCTTTCTTTTCACAAAACCCTGTACAGCCATTACGCATCCAGACGCCATTGTAAGCGCCCATGAAGAGATTACACAAAAATATGATTATGAAGTGGAGCTTGGCGTTGTCATAGGCAAAAAGGGCATCAATATTCGTGAAGAAGACGCTCTTAGCCATATTTTTGGCTACTCTATCATCAATGATCTTTCTGCACGCGATTTACAACGACGCACCACCCAGTGGTATGCCGGAAAATCTTTAGACCAATCCGCTCCCTTTGGCCCTTGCATTGTGTGCCGCCAAGATTTAGCCAATCCTCAGGATTTGCACCTTGAAAGCCGTATTAATGGCGAAGTGCGCCAAAGCTCACACACTTCTTTGATGATTTTCACCGTAGCAAAGCTTATACATATAGTATCGCAAGGAACCACCCTACTGCCAGGCGATATCATTGCCACAGGAACCCCAGCCGGCGTAGGTATGAGCTTTAATCCGCCTAAATTTTTGAAAAGCGGCGACGTCATGGAATTGGAAATAGAAAATATAGGAATTTTACGTAATACCATCGCGTAAAAAAATATTTATATTTCTTTATGTTAGAACAACTCTCGTAGAATAGAAATTTTATTTTAAAAAAAACATACTTTTCCATTGACACGAGGCATGACTTCTTATAGAACACTCTTCGCGGGCAGTTAGCTCAGCTGGTAGAGCGCCGCCCTTACAAGGCGGATGTCGGGGGTTCGATCCCCTCACTGCCCACCAGAGATTTCAGGCGCTTAAGACGTAAGTTTTAAGCGCCTACTTCTTTGTAAACACCAGCGTGTGTATGAAAACAAATTTTCTTACAAATGACATAAAACTGTTGACAAGCCCTAGGGCTTTGTATACAACTTCTCTTGCGGGCAGTTAGCTCAGCTGGTAGAGCGCCGCCCTTACAAGGCGG
>CAYJHH010000140.1:0-7110 GCA_964369995.1 uncultured Desulfovibrionaceae bacterium | reverse complement strand
TACCCAAAAGAACGATGTCACCGGTGGAGCCGTGCATGTTGGTGATACCGGAGCCACGAAGGTCCCAAATGTCACAAAGGTCACGGAGGAATTTGGTGCTGTAGTACTTACCGGAAGGCTGAGCCACACGTACGGTGTGGAAGTGAGCTACGCCGGGGAAAGCTTCAGGTTGGTCACAGTAACGACCGATAACACCGCCGCCGTAACCGAATACGCCTACGATACCGCCGTGTTTCCAGTGAGTTTCACCGTCGTTATAAGAAAGTTCTAAGATACCAAGCAAATCGTCTGGGCAGCTTACAGGAATCTGATAATCCAGACCCTTAGGGTTGCTGGCCCGCGCAGCAGCTTCTTGCTTGATGTCAGACACAAAGCTAGGCCATGGCCCGGATTCGAGCTGGTCTAACTTAGGGGTTGCATGTTTAGCCATTGGCTTACCTCCACAGAGTTTTTAAAAGTTCCGGATGTACCCGGCATATAGTTTCCAACCACAAAGCGGCGGAAATTTCCTTTTTGTTGCTTGTACCATAAGGAACAAGTCGCAAGCGATTGAACTTAAAAGACATAGCATTGGTCTCCTTAAAGTCCTCTGCGTGAATTTAAGCTCAAGTGACAAGTGTTTACCACAGACTTTTTTGAATGACAAGCACAAAGCCACATGTTTTGTCGTATAGAATTCGAATATTGCGTTCACTTTTTGTTCCCTTTTGCCTTTATGCTGCTTTTTAACTCCATATGTTTACAGCTAAAATTTTTACATGTCTTGTTAATGGTGCTTTAAGGCATGCTTTGCTTGTGCTTTTGCGTAAAGTGTTTTAAGGTTGAATATCAAGTTCATTTTCAAATCATGGGAGATTTTTTGTGAATCCAAGTCAAGTCATTGCATCATTACATATGCTTATTGATATTCAGCAACCGGTGTTTCTTTGGGGCTCACCCGGAATAGGGAAGAGCCAATTGGTGGCACAAGTGGCTAGGGAAAAAGAGTACAAGCTCATTGACATACGCGCCGTTTTGCTCGATCCGGTGGACTTGCGCGGCTTACCCCATGTAACAGAAGATAAACGCGCCGCGTGGTGTGCCCCTGCCTTTTTGCCTAAGGAAGATGATACGGATAAAGGCATTATTTTTTTGGATGAGCTCAATGCTGCTCCGCCCTTGGTACAAGCTGCTTGTTATCAATTGGTGCTTGATAGAAAAATAGGGGAATACGCTTTACCTGAAGGCTGGTCTGTGGTGGCTGCAGGCAATGGCGATAAAGATCGCGCTGTGACACATCGTATGCCTACGGCGCTGGCCAACCGCATGGTGCATATTGACATGCAAACTTCGGTGGAAGATTGGATTTTATGGGCGCAAAAGTCCGGCATTCGCAAAGAAATTCTTGCTTTCTTGCGTTTTCGCCCCAAACTATTACATGATTTTGACCCGCAAAGAACAGAAAAAGCTTTTGCTTCCCCGCGCTCATGGGCATTTGTATCACAAATTCTCACTTCCAATGTGCAGCCTTCATTAGAGTATGAACTCTTTCAAGGCACCATCGGCATGAGCGCCGCCACAGAGTTCACAGGTTTTTTACAAGTGTGGCGTGATTTGCCCACGGTGGAGGAAATTGTGGCTGCACCGGATTCAAGCCCTGTACCCACAGAGCCTGCTACATTATATGCATTGTGTGAAGCTTTAGGGGAAAAGGCCAGCTGTACCAATATAAATGAAGTGGTGCGCTATGTGTATCGCCTGCCGGTGGAATTTGGTGTGCTGCTCATGCGCACAGCAGTGTGCCGAGATGAAAGCTTGGTGCAGACAGAAGCTTTTATGGCATGGGCACAAAAAAATGCCCATGTGCTCATGTAAGGTGCTCATGTGACCAAGGACGCATTATTCACTTCCAGTCATGAGGCCATGCAAAAGGCGCGCTCAGCACTGCTTTTGTCGCATCCTTTTTTTGGCTCTTTGGCGCTTAAATTGACGTTGAAGGCAGACGTTCACAGCCCTGATTTATGGACAGATGGTAAAACGCTGGGCTACAATCCTCATTTTATCGCTGTGCTGAGTCATGAGCAAATCATGGGTGTGCAGGCGCATGAAATTTTACATTTGGCTTGTGGGCATCATGTTCGCCGTAAGGGGCGTGATCCAAAACTGTGGAATAAAGCTTGTGATCTGGCCATTAATGGTATGTTGGTGGATGCGGGCTTTACTTTACCCAGTTCTTACAATCAAGACACACAATACTCCACCTTAAGTGTGGACGCCATTTATATGGAATTGCAAAGGCTGCTTGATGAAGAAAGTCGCGGCGGTGCCAAAGAGGCCAAGGTGCAAGAGCACAGTGAAGAAGAGGGGCAAAGCACATTAAGTTCTTCCGAAGGTGAAGAAGGTGAGGAACAAGGGGACGATCAGAAAAATTCCGGCGGCGGTGAGCAAGCTGATGGCATGAGCACACAGCAAGAAGAGAGCGAGCAAAGCGGCAATACCGATGCCAATACGCAAGGCGACACCTCCAAGGAAAGCAAGACGGAATTTTCTGGTGAGGTGCTTGATCATCCTTTGCTGGATGCCCAAAGCGGCCCCGAGGCAGAGCAAGCCGAACGCGAAGCCATGGTTAACCTTTCTCAAGCTTTGCAAAGCGCCAAGCATTTTGGGGATATTCCCCTGTCCCTATGGCGTGTGGTGCAAGAGACCTTACAGCCCACCTTGGACTGGCGTATTTTGTTGCAACGCTTTTTAGAAAGCTGCAATACGGGTGATTATACATGGTCTGTACCCAATAGGCGCTATATTTCCCAAAATATCTACCTACCATCACGCAATGAGCAACGTATGCAAACGGTGGCCTTGGCTGTGGATTGCTCCGGATCCATTGATAAGCCATTACTCAGTCTTTTTTGCGCGGAGCTAGAAAGTATTTTAGAAGCCTATGAGTGCGATTTGTATATTTTCTACCATGATACCTTGGTAAAAAAATGCGAAGTATACGGTCGTCAAGATCGCCCCTTACGCCTGATGCCTGAAGGCGGTGGCGGTACGGATTATAGGCATATTCCTGCCGCTGTGGAGCAAGAGTGCCACCCTATTTGTTTGTTATGGTTTACGGATTTAGAGTGTGCTTCGTACCCTGAAGAGCCTTTTTATCCTGTGCTTTGGGTCAGTTCAAAAATGCAAAAAAATCCACCGCCTTTTGGCGAAGTGGTGTATCTGTTGGAAACATAAGGAGTTTTCATGAAAATTCATTGGAAAATAGAGAAAAAAAGAGGTAATATTCGCCCTGTGCTTACCTATTCCTTTAGCATAGAAAGCTATGAAAAAAATTTAGCTCTTCCGCCCATACGCGTGCAGTCTACCATTGCCGAGCCCATAAATTCGTGGCAGGAGCATTGCTATCCACAGCAATTTGAGCGTGCAGGGGAGCCGCAATTTCAAGGCTGTTATAATCTTGAAATAGTATCGCATAAAGGAGGGTCTTGGTCACAATCTTTGCGTTTACCATGGCGAGAAAATAATGAATATCCTGAAGTTGAGGCTTCTTTTGAGGCATTGCGTGAAGCTTTTGAGCAAGAATTACGCAATGCTGATGCCAGTGAGCCCATGGACGAAGCGCATTATTTAACTGTGAGCACAGCCACCATTCAAAGCATTGCTCCTGCGGTTTTGGCAGAAAAGTTTTTGGATTTTGCCAAAAAAAGCTCCGGCGTCATGTAGTCATGTAGGGCAAAAGGCTAAAGTATGCTTTAAGAGTTGTATTCAAGAGTTGACCTTCGCGCCAAGGCAGTGCAGAATACTGAGCATCTATATTTTGAAGGAAAATCCTTCCGCAAGAGGTTGCTCATGAAAGACGAAAGAGGTTTGTACTATCACCCCCAGCCAGGCAATACCAAGGTGCGCGTGTATGTGCGACGGGGAGAAGAGAAAGGTATTGAATTCCGTTTGTGGGAGTCAGAGCATGAAGAAGTGTGGGAAAAACATGATTGGTTGCCCCATGCCGTTATTTTAGAGGCTGCTGCCATGTACAAAAAAATGGGTCGAGGCTCTGAAGGGGCAGATCCTTTAGTGCTGTATGATGCTTCAGTGGCTGCAGCATTGCTTCAAGAGGCCGGTCAATGATAGGCATGTGGCGCACACGCAATGCTGAGGTATTGCCTCGCGATTTGCTACGCGATTTTTGCGTGGTGCATGGCATTTTGCAAGAACAGGCACAGCGTTTTGCACATTCGCAAACCATTTCTTATGCCGTGTTGCGTGAGTTATTGGGCGAAGCCGTAAGTAAAGGGGTATTTTGGCGCCTAAAAGATACAACGCACCATCTTTTTCGTAAATCGCGCGAGGGTAAGCGTAGCTTTGAAGGCTATGGCATGCACGAGGATTTTTCCATCCCTCAAGGTGAAGAGCATTCTGCCAAGGTACTAGAAAGTTTAGTGGATTGGTGTATTGGCTATGCCTTTCATGAAAGTTGTAAATTGCGCGAAGACGCCTTTCAGCTACAGCATTATTCCAACAGATTATTGCAGCTTGAAAAGAGAGCTTGTGAATACACAAATGTCATAGAGGCTCTTACTCCATTTACGGCGCAAACCAAACAAAGCATTGAGCGTGAAATGCAACGCATTTTGGGTGTGCTTGAGCAGGCGCGAACATTACTCCTTACTTTTTATGCCAGCCAAGGGCAAAATGGACATGTGGCACGCTTTATGGCCAGCGAGCAGCATCTTGTGCAACAATGTTTTGGACAAAGTTATGCCGTGCTCATGCAAGCTCTTTATGGTGGTGATAACGCGCAAATGTATGTGCTTGCGGCTAAAGCTTGCGTTGATGGCGGGCATAGGCAAGAGGCAAAAGTCTTTGTGGCGCAGGCTCAAGAACTAGGCGCAAATACGGGGCTGGTGCAAGAGGTGCTAGAACTTTTAGAGCGCTCTAAGCCTCAATCCGCCGCGGTATTATAGAAGTATATCATGACAGTGAAAAAAGACATATGGTGCACATCTGCCCCCTCCTTTACTTTATCTCGCCTTGCTTTGGTGATGATATGCTTGTGCATGGTCTTTTTTTTAGCTTCTTGTGCCAGCACACCTAAAAGCACCGTGCGCGGCACGTCATCGTATACCATTCGCGGGGAAACTTATTATCCCCTAGAAACGGGCGAGGGCTACTCCGAAGAAGGCGAAGCTTCATGGTACGGTCCTGGCTTTCACGGAAAAACCACTGCCAATGGCGAGCGCTATAATCAAAATGCCATGACCGCCGCCCATAAAACCCTCCCTTTGGGAACCGATGTGCGTGTAACCCACTTGGAAAATGGCAAGAGCATTGAAGTACGCATCAACGATCGCGGGCCTTTTGCCCATGGGCGTATCATTGACCTTTCCAAACGCGCGGCAGAAAAGCTGGACATGAAGGATGCCGGCACTGCAAGCGTGCGCGTGGAGGCTATTTCTGAAAATGGTGAGCCTTTTGCCGGTGCTTCCGGCGCCTATGGTACAGATGATGGGCCGGTGGAAGAATTTTCTGAGGAAGTGTACGCCGAGGATGACTTTAGTGATGATTCCTATGGTGACTACACGGAAGACAGTTATACCGATGAAGATTTTGATGATGACTATGCTGACTATGAGGAAGAAGAAAGTGATGGCGGCTTTTTTGGCTTTGGCGGCCCCAAGCGCAAAAAAAGAACATTGTCTGATGGCCCAGGCGGCGCTGTGAATAAGAAGACGCTGTTTTAGGGGCGCATGGGGCAAAAAAATTCGGGAGGGAGTAAAAAATCCCTCAGAGTGCTGACAAAGTATACTGGGGAAAAACCTTTTTTGAAAAAAAGCCCCATTTCGAGCGGGCCCCCAGACCCCTTTTCCAAAAAACTTTAATTGCGACTAGACCTTGCCGATGTAACAAAGATTTTTGCGCAGCTGAAATTTGCGAAAAACGGTTCGTTTTTGTATTTTAAAGTTGTGAAATATATTTTTTTGAAGTTTCATCAAAAAATACAAGTCGACTTTTGAGTTGTAGGTTTTGTCATGAGCCTGAGGGAGTAAAAACTCCCTTTTCAGAAAAAATATCGGTGCCCTCGTGTGCGGTCTGCTATTTTTTACATAAACAAAATCTGTCTAAGCCTGCCAAGTCTGTTCCCGTTTCCACACTTGCCCACGCCCCATGCGCGCGAAAGAGCTCGCGCACGGCTTCGCCTTGGGTGCATCCATGTTCCACCACACAAGCGCCGCCGGGGCGTAGTATTTGCCACGCTTGTTTTGCCAGCGCCTCCAAATGCGCCAAGCCATGAGGATCTTGCTCGCATATGGTAGGCACAACAGGCACCAACGCCGTTTTGGGTTCGAATTCTTGCACATTTTTTTCTAAGCTTTGAAACTCAGCCTCACTCACATAAGGTGGATTGCTTATGAGTATATCTAAAGAATGTGGCATAAAAGGCAGGGCATACAAAGAGCCTTGTAGGGCTTGTAAGCGTGGCGACAGTTCTAAGTCTTGCGCGTTATGCTTGGCCATGGTCAAAGCCTCGGCGCTAATATCAAGCATAAAGCCTTGGGCATAGGGTATTTCTGCGGCAAAGGTACAAGCTAAACAGCCAGAACCGCTTCCCACATCGGCAAAACGTAAGATTTCTTGTTCTAAAGTATACTGTGGTATCTTACGCGCCACATGCATGATGGCCTCTAGTACATCTTCGCTTTCAGGGCGAGGAATGAGCGTGGCGGCGTTGACGGAAAAGTTGCGCCCATAAAATTCTTTGTGTCCTAATATATAGGCAAGAGGCTCCCCTAGAGCATGACGCTGTGCAAGAAGGCGTACTTTGTTCCACAAATCTTTACGTACAGAGTCGTGGCTGTGGGCAATGAGAAAAATTTTATCCACCTGCCAAATATGCATCATGAGCGCTTGCGACACCACCATGGGGGCATCGCTATGATGGCTTTGTAAATACAGACTCAGCTCATGCATGGCTTTGCGTATTGTGGGAGGAGGGGGGAGAGGTAGTGTGCTTTCCATAAACGCATGCTAGGGCAAAAATCTTGCTTTGTGAATGCCTTTTCTTTACAAGTGTTTTTTATGGGGGGAGGGAGACCGCCTTTTGCTAGCGCCAAAAAGGGGTCTCCCTCCCCCCAT
>CAYJHH010000139.1:0-7169 GCA_964369995.1 uncultured Desulfovibrionaceae bacterium | reverse complement strand
AAGGTCATATCTCATGGAGAGGTTAACAGCATGCCCATGAGTATGCCTGCGTTTGTGTGCCAGTCATCAAATTTTTATAATGGTGAGCTACGTGCTATCTCGTCATTGCCTTATTCTGTCAACACCGCAAGTACATCTTCTGGAAGACAAGGCCATAAAACAAATGCCACGTGGCAGTGGAGTAATGATTATCTTAAGCTTGAGATCGCAATATATTTACTAGAACACATATATAAAGAGCTCAGCGATTCATCGAAATGCAAAATATGCCAATCGCTGGGCCTACCTTTCCCTATACGAGGAAGGGGTCTGATAAAAGCCGCTCAAAGCGAGTTAAATAAGAACACAGAAACCACAGTTTCGCATGTGGCTAAGACAATGGGAATAAAGCCAGAGTACATTTTTTATGCCTACCCTGTTTCAGGAGTAGGCGGCGAAGAGGCTTTATCTGCCCGTGAAGATGACCTACGCTTTTGCAGAGACCTCACGCCTTCTGAAATTCGCACGGAAGAACGCACGTATAGCATATATCACCGTGAGTATCAGCTTAATTTTGCAGATCAAATTGAGCAAGTAACCATCTTGTATCAAGCCAGCGATGGTGAAGAGTTTGTCATATTGGCAACACTAAACGATGCAGAGAACTGCCATAGAGAAATTTCCTCGGGAAAAAATGCACCCAAAGCATACTGGTTTCAGCGTACAGTCATCGATAAAAAGAAAGGTACGCCTGTTATTTTACCCATGGATACCTATCTTGCACTGCACCTGCGTAAGCTAGAGCTTGAAGCAAGGCTCAGTGACCAAGATTATATTCTTTCGGGATATGTAGCCGAAAATGGCAATTTTGACGCAGTTCTTTTAGAAGATTTACGGTATCGTAAAGTCACATTGATACCCATTTTTACAAAGGATGGCTTTGAACAAGCCGTGTTGCTTGCAATAAGACTTAAAAAGTATGGGTGCGACGTAAGCATTTACCCTTGGCCCATATTCAGACGTTCTGCCGCCCGTGCAGCGGCAGAAAACAGTGCAGGGTCACCATGGAAAATGACCATGGCGAAAAGAGGTACCAATTTATACGAAATCGAAGTGATTTCACCGCTCTTTAAGCGAATACTTACAGACGCGTTATCGCCAGAGGAGTTTAAAATTCTCTTATTCGAATTGGGTTTACGTGAACTTCAGGATGAACAAGAACAGAAGCCTCAAATGCAGCTTCCTATATATCAAATCGATGACCTGGAAGCTTTACAGGATGAGGCTATATCCCCAGATCTTTCATCTCTAGTAACAACTGATAATACTACGTTCATATGGGGCGGTACACATGGTGGAAAAACTAATGTTGCCTTTGTAATTGGGGCCGCCATATCATCTGGGACAGGTATTTTTTACTTCGGTGCAGGTCAAGCCCCACGAAAAGTTCTCATAGTTAATGGTGAAACATCTGGGATTCAAATGGCAGCCATACTCAAGATTGCGAAACAAAATAATCCACACAAAGACCTATTGCATAAGAATTTTCGTCATATGCCGTTGAGAAATGAATACATTTCATTACTGGATCCAAACGTTCAAAGTGAACTTATTGCCTTAATTGATGCTGAACAAATAAAAGTCATTATTTTTGATAACTTAATCACACTCGCGCCCAATGCTGTTAAAGGGAGCGCCGAGGAGCTTTTTAAATTTTTTAACAAATTAGAATCGTTAGGCGTATCTGTAATTTTTGTGAGTCATGCCAATAAAAAAGGTGAAGCAATGGGGTCGTCAAACCTTATAAGTAAAAGCCAAAATGTTTTTAAAGTTGAAGGTAACGTTCAGCTTAAAGGCGAAAAAGGATTGAGCAAAGCTGTCGAAAAAGCTTTGGAAGAAAAGATTTCTGTACTGCGTTTAACATGCGAAAAGTGCAAATTACCCCAAGAGCTTACGGGAGAAAGTGCCACTTACAAGCTCACAGAAGATGCAGGGTGGCAATATATAGAAGGCACGCCGTACATTGAAGCACTTGGTATTCAAGAAGCTGCGGACGAAGACGTGACCGTTGAAGATGCCGCTATATCCTCTACAGACGCACCTGCTGTTGACCCTGTGCACGATGAGCGTTTTGAAGAGTTAAGTGAACGTGAGCGTGAGGTGCTGCAGTGCTTCCAGGCAGGACAACCATTGGGGAGAAAAGAAATCGGAGAAAAACTTCAGCTTGGGAAATCCACCGCAGGAAATGTTCTTACGGATTTGGTAAATACTGGGCGTCTGCATAAAATCGGCAGCGGAAAAAATATAAAATATACTCTCCCAAAGTAGAACTATGAATCATGGTAGGGAGCAATTACTGCTCCCTACCCTTCCCAGTATTCGCTGAAATGCTACCATTATTCGTTGAAAACACGCCCAATTTGAACGTAAAAAGCTCCCATTGGGAAAATGTGGGAGGGTTTAAAAAATGTTTTTTAGTCATATTAAACAGTTAACTAGTGCGCTTTTATGAGAGATGAGTATTTAGCAGTATGTGCGTAACCTTATCTTTGTACATTTTCATGTCATAGGGAAGCTTTGTATACCAATTTTTTACACCAAAGGTCTTTCCCGTGTTTTACCCAAGGCGTCATGATTGACACCTTGGATACTATTACAGCCGTATGGAAGATATGATTGTGCACAACCTCAAGGTTTTACAAACACGTTTTGATTGACACTACCTTATTAGCAGAAATCCCCCCCTTAACATTTACATTCATACGTAATGACTTTTGGGCGTAAAAAAAAACATCCATACATTGTATGCACAGAAACACTCAGCGGCCCACTGCATCCTAGTCTGATGAGTAAGCCACAAAATGCTGTAACATTATATTAAGGAGATATCGTTATGCTCGATACCATACAAACTGAAAAAAAAGAAGATAATAATAGAATATTTTACGCAGGCTACGCAGATCATGAAGATGCGAAAAAACATGGAAAGGATACCACATGGAAAGTATTTCCTGCCACTGACAAGGGATACAAGCAAGCCCGAAGCGAAGGGTATACGGCAGTGTCGGCCTTTGAATTTAGTCATCAAGTGCCCAACAATAAAAGTGACCCCCAGCCTATACGCTATGGTGATCTCATTTTAGACTTCGACGCCAAGAAAATCATTACTACTGCGGACGGAACAATCACTCACCAAGGCGACATTGAAAAAGCACGCTTGGCAGTGATAGTGTTCACAGAACACTTACGGCAAGAATTCAGTGTTGCTCCAGACAATTTGCGCTATTATGCCAGTGGAGGAAAAGGTTTTCACGTCATCATCCCGGCGGAGTTATTTGGTGGAGAGCATGGAAATATACATTTACATGAAATCTATGCCCAGATGGTGAAAAAAATTATTTCGATGATTTTGCGCCATAAACCAATGACAGAGCACATTCAAAGAGCTCTTGACCTCAGTCAAGTAAGTGAGGTCCTCCTACCGCTCAAAGACACGGCCTATTTTGATAAAACTATGTGTATTGATGATAACTTTTTCAAGGGTGGTAAAGGCCAACTTTTACGCCTACCAAACATTAAGCGTGCTGATGGCAAATATAAGATACCGGTTACATACGACGAAATTTGTAGATACAGCGAAGAGGACTTCTGCAAACTGGTTTTGCAAGATAGAGAGTTAAATGCAAATTTCAAAGAGCCAAACCTTACAGTATCGCCTGGCTTTGAAAGCCTTTTTTTAGAAAACACGCGTATCAACAATTTTCAGCTAGACAAAAATAGAATTAATGCCGCTGATGTAATTCAAAATGGTTGTGAATTTATAAACTTCTTTAAGGAAAAGCCTCATGAAGTAGATGAACCTCGATGGTTTATGCTGGCAAAAGTGCTTGCGTATGCAGGTAAGATGGGGTCAGACTTGTTTCACGCCCTAAGCAGCCTTGATCAAAAACGCTATAACTATTCAGAAACCCAGAAAAAACTAGAAAATGCTAAAAATTATGGCATGGTAACCTGTCAAAATATTCGAGACAAAGAATATTGCCATAAACAGTGTGGCATAAAATCCCCCATAGACATGTATCAAAAAAAGCACTCTGAACGTTATACTGAAGGCTTTTTTGAGGTTGATGCTGATGGATTATGCTATTATCCTTTCAAAGATAATCTCACGCAAAAAATTCTACTGGCCTCTCACATAAAAATCATTGCTCTAGCCCGTGACAAAGACAGTAGGGGATGGGCAAAATATGTTGAAATAAAAGACCCGGACAACGTTACACACTATTGCACCATTTCCAACGCCGAGCTCAATGGTTCCGGAGATCAAGCATTAACAATTTTGTCAAATTTAGGCTTAGATTATAATGCGAACCCCAAAGAAAAAAAGCTGCTTTTACAGTACTTACGCTCTACTGCTCCTCAAGAACGCGCCTTACTCGTGGCACAAAATGGCTGGATTGGAAATATGCCAAAGTTCTATCCCTTAGATGCCGGCGTACAAGAAAATGGAGACATTATACATTCGCAAACATCAATAGCAAAAAATCCTTTTGAACAAAAAGGTACCCTCGAAGAGTGGCAAGAACATATTGCCGAACCGTGCGAAGGTAACCCACTCTTGCAACTGGCCATACTGACGGCTCTATCAGGGCCATTCCTTAAACCCACACGACATCACGGTTTCGGAATACATCTCTATGGAAACTCTTCATCAGGAAAAACAACATGCCTGAAGGTAGCAGCGTCTGTTACTGGGGGCGAAGTAAAGACATGGCGCACAACGGATAATGCATTGGAAAGCACAGCCAATGACCACAATGATAATTGCCTATTTTTGGACGAAATTGGACAATGCACACCGGAAGTGGTAGACCACACAACATACATGCTTTCCAATGGACAGGGTAAAGCGAGACTAACTAAGGCTGTCATCGCTAGACCTGCTGCCTCTTGGCTGCTGGTTTATTTGTCTACCGGAGAACTGCCTATTGCTGAGAAAATAAGACAAGGTTTTAATAAAACCCCCATGGCTGGCCAAGAGGTGCGTTGCATCAATATCCTCGCCGATGGTAAGAAAAATCACGGTGTTTTCAGTAAAATTCCTGCAGACACAAGCCCTGCAGATTTCTCCAACGTGCTTGTCGAAAAGAGCTCTGCACTCAAAGGGGTGGCATTACAAGAAGCTGTCAAAATTATTAAGATATATCGTACACAAATGCTAGATTTTTTCACTGAAAGCACCAAGTCTTTCTTGAATTCAATTGATGCAGAACTCTCATCTCAAGCTGGACGTGTTGTGCGACATTTTGCATTTTTGGCTGCGGTGGGTGAATTTTGTATTCATCACAAGCTTCTTCCGTGGATGCCAAATTCTGCAATAAATGCAGCTATTTTTTGTTTTGAGCAATGGAGGAAGGAAAATGGCAGTAGCGTTCAATATGAAATTAAAGCCGTGGAAGAAAAGATTTTGAATTTTATAAAACATAGATGCAGCGACAGTATGTACAGTCCACTGGGAAGCCCCATAAATAATGAAGGTAAACCTTTTTACAGAACTAAGATAGATGATAAAAATTGTGCCTTTATTGCAAACCAATACTTAATAAAAGAAAAATTGTGCAGGGCGGATCAAATACAAGAATTAAAAACACACCTAAAGGAACAACATTTGTTGGCCTTAGATAAAAATGGCAATATAAAGGAGCAAGATTATCATGGCCCAAAACGTCCACGTACGCGAGGGCTATTTATCATAATGGACAATTTATACTTAGATGACCCAAAAGATGAAGATGCAACATTGCATTTTAATGATGAGTACGACAGCTCACCCAGAAAAAAGAGTTGTTCTTCAGAAGATGATATCTTCGATTAATAAAATGAAATAAAACGTCTGTGCACGTGTGCGAGTGTGCGTAGGGTTATTTTCCCTACGCACACTGCTAGATGACTGTTCCATGCGTATAACATCTAAAATGATACTCCCCAAAAATCATCACCGAGCTCGCACAGCCGCACAGCGGCACACGTATAATATCAAAGATTCACACCATAAACATCATTCAAAATAAGCATACCCAAAAAATCTTCGGCCGGCCGAACTTTTTATCATTTGCAGTTGAAATTTTTAGTAAATATACTTTAAATCTGGGGCATCAAATACTGGTCAATACTCTTAAGAGAGACTGATTATTTCAATTAGTGCGGATGCTTTTGATGCAATGCCAAGTAACATGTAATATCTCGTAGGAAGACTAGGTAGTTCCCTTGATATGATAACCCTCTAGCTGTGTCAGTAATAAGCTTCACTCTTAAAATTTCTCCCCTTCTGTAAAAAATAACTCGGACAATATATTATGTAAAAAATACAACCTTTTCGCAGTATATGGTTTAAAGATTGGCAATCATCATGTACCCAATAGGTTAGGATGTATGTAATACATAACTAAAGAATATAATTCACTATCATAACTTCTAAAGACAAGGAAGATTTACAATACATAAAGCGTATTACCCACTTTAATATGCATACAACTAAAAGGATAAAAATATGACTTCATATTTACCAAATATCTACACACAAGATAGGCATACTTATTGCCCTGATATATTAGACGATTTAACGCAATTATTGCACCACTACGTACAATGCCACAGTAAGACCGTGGTCATACGTTTTGACCTACACTTTCCACAAAACTTTCCTGCAAGAGCAGACAATAAACATATCTCCACAGCCATAGCGTATTTGGTGAAGAAATACAGCAGATGGAACCTTGACCCCATGTACTTTTGGGTAAGAGAGCAGGACAGAAGTCACCACCATCATTATCATGTAGTACTCTTCTTAAATGGTCAAAAGGTACGGGACTATGCACATGTAATGGCTACTGTACAAGAGGTTTGGAGTAACACTTTAAAATGTGATGTTCATGGCTGCGTACATCATTGCAATAAACTGGCAGATGGTAGTCTTGACATACTCAGAAATGGCTTATGTATAAGGCGCTGTGATGGACCAGAAAAAATGCAGGAACAAATACAAGCTGTTTATAAGCAAATTTCATACCTTGCTAAGACAAACACTAAGGTTTTTCATCATGGTCATAGAAATTTTAGCATGAGTCAGTTACCAAATAAATAATAATATTATTTTAACCATACTTTCCGTCATAAGGACTGGGTATTCC
>CAYJHH010000138.1:0-7181 GCA_964369995.1 uncultured Desulfovibrionaceae bacterium | reverse complement strand
GGGTGTGGGGGGAAGGAGACCCCTTTTTGGCGTTAGCAAAAGGGGTCTCCTTCCCCCCACAAAAAAATAGAAATAAAGGACAACCATACCATGGCAATTTATATTTCTGGCTCTTTGGCATTTGACCGTATTATGACTTTTCAGGGTAAATTTAAAGATAGTATTATTCAAGATAAAGTGCATATGATGAACGTAAGTTTTATGGTTGATCGTATGGAAGAAAAATTTGGCGGCTGTGCGGGTAATATTGCGTATACCATGGCATTGCTAGGGGATGCTCCTATTATTTTATCCAGTGCAGGGCGCGATTTTGCTCCTTATGCCAAGCATTTGGCAGACATGGAATTACCGCTTGATGGTATTAGCCAAGATGATGAACTTTTTACAGCTTTATGCTATATTACTACAGACTTAGACAATAACCAAATCACTGGTTTTTATCCCGGCGCCATGACCTTGCCCTGCCGCTATGGCTTTCATACATTGGATGCGCAAAGTGATATTGCCATAATATCTCCTGGAAATCTCAATGATATGCGTGCCTTGCCTGAGTACTTTAAGGATAAAGGCGTGCGCTATATTTATGATCCAGGCCAGCAATTGCCTGTGCTTAGTGCAGAGGATTTATTACAAGGCATTAGCGGCTCTTTTGCACTTACCACCAATGATTATGAGTTGGAAATGATTTGTAAAAAGACCAATAAAAGCGTGGAAGAAATACAGGCCCTCACCACATGGTGCATTACTACCTTGGGTGAAAATGGAGCCTCCTTGGTGGGAGAAGGGCAAAAGTTTGACATTGCTGCTGTGCACGTTGATACAGTGGCAGACCCCACAGGCGCCGGAGACTCTTACAGAAGCGGTTTACTTAAAGGCCTAAGTGCAGGGTATTCCATACAAGAGTCTGCTCAAATTGCCTCCACTTGCGCCAGTTATGCCATTGAGCACTTTGGTACACAATTGCATACCTTTACGCCCATGGACTTCATGCAGCGCTATGAAAAAACCTATGGTGCACTCAGTAAACCTTTGTGGGAAAAATAGTTTTTTACATGAAAAAAGCCTCTGCATGTGAAAATGCAGAGGCTTTTTTTGTATAGAAAGTGAAGGATTTTTACTACCGGTAAAAATTTTCACTTTACCATGCCCAAGTATGTCTTAAAAGTTTTACCATGAGCCTACAAAAGCATATAGCTACATATTCCGAAGACATTCTCCAAAAATTTCCTCTGTACGGGGCGCGACTCATACGTACATTTTTTAGAGACTGCCTTCGGGATATGTAGCTATATATGTGAGATTTTATTTCAAACTATACTGCCAATGCTTGTCCATTTTTAAAGACAAATTTGGAATTTCTATCTTTTACACGGCTATCGCAAGCGCAAGATTTACAAGCACCTGCACATTTACAGGGACTATCTTTTAAGAAAAGCACACGATTACCTTGATGCCCCAATGAAACACCTTGCTCACCTTTAAAGAAAACTTTTTTAGGCTCAATATGCGCTATGCAAGCCTTAAAAGCTACGCGCTCTGCTTCACCAGCCACAGCAAAAGTACGTACATCTAAAAAAATACGCTGTTCTGGCAATAAGGAAGCTTGAATTAAACGAGAAAGTTTTACTATGTCTGCTTGCTGTAATGTTCCAGAAAGTTTTACATGTAAACCAGTAATACTTTGACGGAAAGCATAGTGAAAAGATGGGGAAGCTTGTTGCATAAATAACCTCGTTGTGTTGTTGAGTAGGTGAAGAGAAGATATCTATTTTGAATATAACTGTCAAGTTCAATTTCAAAATAACCTCTTCTTTCTTGCATTTTTTTTCGCACAGCCCTAAGGTAGGCTTTCAAGCAACATATCACATAACATACAATATCCTAACATACCAAAAACTTATGAAAGAAAACAACGCTATTAAACAAAGAATCTATGAACTTGTACAGGCTTTAGAAGAGCATAATTACAAGTATCACAGCCTTGATGCGCCAAGTATTACAGATGATGCATATGACGCTTTATATAAAGAGTTGCAAAGCTTAGAAAAAGCGCATCCTGAACTACGCCTTGCACATTCCCCCACGGGACGTGTGGGTGGCGCTGTTTTGTCGGAACTTACTAAGCAAAAGCATAGCCTTACCATGTATGGCCTTGATAACGTTTTTACTGAGGAAGAATGGCAAGATTGGCTTACACGTATGCATCGCGCCCTGCCGGAAGTTGCTGCTGAAGAAAAAAAAGGCTTGGAGGTATTTTGGGTAGATCCTAAATTGGATGGCCTTGCCATGGAGCTCATTTATGAAAATGGGAACTTGGTTAGCGCACTCACGCGCGGCGATGGTGAAATAGGTGAAGTGGTCACGGAGCAAGTGCGTACCATAAAAAACGTCCCTTTACGTTTAAAGCCTACAGCACAACATCCCATACCCCCACGAGTAGAAGTGCGCGGCGAAGTGGTCATGTATAAAAAGGATTTTGCCAAACTCAATGAAGCTCAGGAAGAAGCAGGCGGTAAGGTTTTTGCCAACCCGCGCAATGCGGCGGCGGGCTCGGTGCGACAACTTGATACCAGCGTCACCGCCAAGCGCCCTTTACGTTTTTTTGCATATGGCGTTGGGCAGGTGCTGTGGGAAGGGCAAACAGCGTGGCAAGAGCATGGTGAGCTTATGCAAGCGCTTTTGGCTTGGGGATTTTCTACCCCGCCACAAGGCAGGCTGTGTCATTCTAGCGCAGAAGTGCTCGCCATGACACAGCATGTGCGAGAGCACAGACCGCAGTATCCCATGGATATTGACGGCGCTGTGGTAAAAGTCAATAGCCTTGAAGCGCAGGAGGCCTTGGGCTTTACTGCTAGGGCGCCGCGTTTTGCCGTGGCTTTTAAATTTCCGGCGGAAAAAGTACAAACTAAGCTACTTTCCATAGAAATTCAGGTAGGACGAACGGGCGTGCTTACGCCGGTGGCTGTGCTGGAGCCTGTTTTAGTGGGCGGAGTTATGGTGAGCCGTGCCACCTTACATAATGAAGATGAAATTGCCGCAAAAGATGTGCGGGTGGGCGATACGGTGCTTATTCAGCGTGCAGGCGATGTTATCCCTGAGGTGCTTGCTCCTGTGCTGGAGTTGCGCCCACAAGATGGCGCGCCTTATGTATTTCCGCGTATATGCCCCATGTGCGGTGAAGCGGTTACCCGAGAAGCTGGACAGGCGGCGTGGCGCTGTAATAATAGCTCTTGCCCTGCGGTGTTATTGCAAAGCATTAAGCATTTTGTGAGCAAGGCCGGATTGGACGTGCAGGGTATTGGGCAAAAGTGGATTGAACAATGGGTGCAAACGGGCTTGGTAAAAAGTCCGGCAGATCTTTTTAGTTTAGATGAAAATCATTTACTCAAATTTGATCGTATGGGTGAAGTCTTGGCGGAAAAGATGGTGGCATCCTTTGCCGAAGCTAAGGAAAAAGCCACGCTAGCCAAGCTTATTAATGCCCTTGGCATACGTCATATTGGAGCACAAACGGCCAAGCTGCTAGCTAAGCATTATGCCCATATGGATGATTTGGCAAAGGCTAAGGCCGAAGAGCTTATGGCTTTACCGGACATTGGGCCGGAGATGGCGGCTTCTTTGGAAAAATATTTTCAAAGTGAGAGTAATATACATCTTTTGGCGCGCTTTAAATCCTTGGGTCTTGACCCTCAAAATGCCACTGTCAATGCGAGTCATGGCGCCCTTTCTCCACTGTCGGGAAAGAAAGTACTTTTCACAGGTACTCTTAGTATGGCGCGCCATGATGCGACGAGTAAGGCAGAAGCTGCGGGAGCGGAAGTGCTTGGCAGTGTGAGCAAGAAATTAGATTATTTGGTGGCGGGAGAAAATGCCGGATCTAAGCTTGAAAAAGCGCAGAAACTGGGTATTACTATTTTAAGCGAAGGGGAATTTTTGGAAAAATGCCAAACTTCGAAAAAGACTGCTGACACAGATCACCTACCGCAAGAAGAACGCAGCCTTACAGAGAGTGCAAAAGTTACAAAAGCGCCTCAGAAGAGCACAACGAATCAACAAGGAAGCCTTTTTTAAAAAGTAGGGTTGCGCCACATTTGTTATACGGAGCTTTTTTTTCGTCGCCATAAAAAGTTTTTGGAAGGGGTTTGGGGAGAACCTTTTTTCAAAAAGGTTTCCCCAAAAAATAAAAATAAAATAAATAAATAAAATAAATAAATAAATAAAATAAAATAAAAACCCATAAATAAAAAAAGAAAAATACAACCTTACTAAAGGATACACATTATGAAAACACCCATTATTATTACCGGTGCCTGCGGACGCATGGGCAAAAGCCTTGTGGAATTGGTGCAAGCAGATGATCAGTGCCAATTGGTAGGCCTTTTGGAGCATAAGGACTATGTCCATCTTGCCAGTAATGCCCCCTGCCCCATTACTAGTGATGCCGATGCTCTTTTGCAAGCAAATCCCACGGCTGTTATCATTGATTTTACGGCGCCTGAGGCCACGGTGGCCTTGGCTGAGGTGGCGGCTAAGTATGGTAATGGCTTAGTTATTGGCACCACCGGCTTAAACGAAGCGCAAAAAAGTGCTCTTCAGGAATTTGCTAGCCAAACCAAGATTTTTTGGGCACCTAATATGAGCATTGGCGTTAATGTACTATTAAAGGTACTGCCACAATTGGTGCAAATGCTCGGTGAAGAGTACGATATGGAAATGGTGGAATTGCATCATAATAAGAAGAAGGATTCCCCCAGTGGTACGGCCTTAAAGCTTGCAGAATGCCTTGCTGAAGCGCGTAAGTGGGCGCTTGATGATGTGGCGTGCTATCATCGTGAGGGTATTATTGGTGAGCGCCCCAAAAAAGAAATGGGTATACAGACCATTCGCGGTGGTGATGTGGTGGGCGTGCACACCATGTATTTTATGGGACCTGGGGAGCGTATTGAAGTGACGCATCAGGCGCATTCGCGTGAGACTTTTGCGCAAGGAGCGGTGCGTGCTGCCAAGTGGCTACATGGGCAAAGTGCCGGCAAGCTCTACACCATGCAAGATATTTTCTAGATTTTTTCTTGAAAATTATTTTCCTTTTGTATAGGATACATAAAGAACACTGTCCTTAATTGCCATAGCCTTTTTTCGCAAATGGCTTTTTTGTTCGCCTTTTTTCTGGCGGATAGTATATTTTGTGCATCCATGTCTTTGCTAGACATGCTTTTAAATGAGGTAAACCATGCCGCAAGTAGCAGCTCGTATCAGCAACGATCAAGAGCGTTGGCTAAAAGATTATTTCCGTACAAAAAGCGCCGGAGCAGAATTTATTTTGCCTTGGGCTGTGGATACTTTTTTTAGAGCTATTGGCAGCATAAAAAACACCTTTACGCCTGCTGAGCTTAAAACCATTATTGAATCCCACAAGGATTTAAAACTATTGCCCGACCACACACGTCTTTCCTATTTGCATTTGCGCGTGATGGATGCTTGTGATGTGGGCAGTGCACATTTAAAGCATGGCGCGGCTAAGGCGGCCTTGGAAGCTAAGATTAAGCGCCTTGACGACACCCAAGCCACGGCACTTATGGTATGGGCTTCTGCATTTTGGGTAAGCAAAAATTGCTCTGTTGAATGCTTAGATGAGTATATAAAAGTATATTAAAAATACAAATATATTACACATAAAACGGGGTGCATGGCGCTCCGTTTTTTTGTTTGTAAAAGGCTGTATATGAGTAGCTCTTCCAATACCGATATGTTGCACGCCCCCGTGGTGAGCATGTTTTTCCGCTATAGTCTGCCGTGGACTATTTCCTTTTTGCTTATCTCCTCAGCAGGTATTGTGGATGGTATTTTTGTGGGGCATTATGTGGGCGAATTGGCGCTGGCCTCGCTCAATATCATTTGGCCTGTTTTTTCTTTGGTCATAGGCGTTACCATTGCTTTAGCCTCCGGCGGCGGGGTGCGTTGCGCTGCGTATTTGGGCAAAGGAAAACTCCAAGAAGCCCAAGGTATTTACACCAAAATTCTCACGGCAGGCTTTTGTTTTGCCCTTGCCATTTCTCTATTTTGTTACCTTTTTGCCGAAGAAGTTTCGCGCCTTTTGGGGGCAGATGACACCCTTGTGGGCAATACGGTGCT
This sequence comes from uncultured Desulfovibrionaceae bacterium, assembly GCA_964369995.1. Classification (GTDB taxonomy): domain Bacteria; phylum Desulfobacterota; class Desulfovibrionia; order Desulfovibrionales; family Desulfovibrionaceae; genus CAYJAD01. Next base: position 1,049 of record CAYJHH010000138.1, on the reverse strand, counting down.
GTATTTAAAAACCATTGCCTTTTTCTTCCCTGCCATGATTATGGCCTATGTGCTATCGTATTTTTTACGCGTGGATGAGCGCCCCAATTTGGCTTCATGGGGTTTTGTTCTGGCGGCCATACTTAATATTATCTTAGATTATCTTTTGGTGGCGCGTTTTTCTTGGGGGATTTTTGGAGCTGCCCTTGCCACAGGCATAAGCAATACCAGCGTTATCATTTTATACGCCATGGGATATTGGTTTTCTAAAAACCCGCGTCGGCTCTACTTTACGCGCAAGACCGGATCATGGCTTGAAGTTTTCCAAAGCATTTGGAATGGCATTTCTGAAATGATTAATGAAATGTCCACAGGATTTGTGATTATTATTATAAATATTACTGTGATGCGCCTTATGGGGCCTTTAGGTGTGGCGGCTTTTACCATTATTTCTTATGTAAATTGGTTTTGCCTAATGCTGGCCTATGGCTTTAGCGATTCCCTAAGCCCACTGGTAAGCGCTAATCATGCCTGCCGCTTGCACAGGCGTACACGCTCCCTTCTTTGGGCCGGTGCGGCTTCGGTATTTTCCATATGCCTTGTATGCTTTTTAGCCATGACGATCTACCCATCTACGCTCATTGCAGCCTTTGTGCAGGGACAATCCCAAACTGTACAATTTGCGGAAGATTTTATGTATATTTCCCGCTTTATGTTCTTTTTCTGCGGCTTAAATATTATTATCACCGCCTTTTTTACCGGCCTTTTGGCTGCCGGCGCCTCTGCCCTCATAGCATTATTACGAACATTGCTTTTGCCCGTATTCTTTTTATGGTTTTTGCCCCCGTATCTTGGCGTTGACGGTGTGGCCTTGGCATTACCCTTAAGTGAGGGAATCACCTTCTTTGTGGCTTTAGCGCTTTTGTATAAGAAAATGCCGCGCGTTAAACGATAGCTTAATTTTTGTTTTCCACAAAAAAGCCGCTTTCTCAGAAGAAAAAGCGGCTTTTTTATCTAGTTAGTTAATGCTTAAAAACGTGTTTCCACTCGTTTTTAAGAAAGGCACGCCT
>CAYJHH010000137.1:0-7293 GCA_964369995.1 uncultured Desulfovibrionaceae bacterium | reverse complement strand
ATGACATCTTTATCTTTAAAGGAAAGTAATTTCTGTAAATAGGATTTTCTTTCTACCATAGAGCACCTCATAGATGTTTATAGAAAAAAATATTTATTTTTGCAATTTTTTTCTGTATAGAGAACTAATTTTGAGGAAGTTATACAAAGCATCTTCACTTATATGAATCTTTCTAAGCACATATATAAAGTAAAAGAACATAATGCATTAATAAAATAAGCCGATAAGTCTTTTAACCAAGGTATCAAAAATCTTACCCTGTATTCTACCCCTCTAACTTGTTTCACGGCATGCTGAAAATTGCGTAAACCGGTAGAAAATAAAAAGAGTTATAAGGAATACTAATTTTTCTATGACCTGCTCTGCGGATTTAGAAATAACAGTAAAATTTGGAGAGATGATTATGGCACGACCACTTTCTGGGAAGAAAAGTCAACAAGATGAAAATGCTTTACGTCAGCTAAAAAACGCTAACAAATATCAGTTTTGGAGTAAACAATTCTTAGTACGTAGATTCTACATAGACAATAAAGATAATTTTGAAAAATTTTACATAGCCCAAGAAGCCTTATATTTTGCGATATATTACAAAAAATTTTATGAGGGAACAGAATCGTTTGATTTATTTCTAAAATCGGCTTTGAATAGGTACAGTGATAAAGAAAGTATCGAAAAATATGACAATATACTTAATGACATGATACATAAAATTTATAATGAAGAACCAATCGATAATAAAATTTGCTCTATTATGGACAGTTTTTTAAATTTGACAGAGACAAACCCAGCAAACAAACTTAGTCTGTATACAAAATGTGACGATTTTTACTTGGAAAAAATTGAAAAACACCTATTGATACTAAAAGAATTCTGTTTGAAATACGGTCTTTACCCACATAGATTTGAGAAAATAAATGCAGAGGATGTCATCTTAAATTTGAGAAAAACAACAATATATAAACATGAAAATTGCTTTTTCCTTCATATCCCTGAAATTAATCCACCAGTTATATTTAACTACTGTACGCAAAAAGAGTGTTTTTTTGAAAAAGAGCTTCCAAATAAATTCTATTATTATCATGAAATTGATATTGATAAAGATGTTGACAAAATCGTAAAAAATATAAAACAAACTCTTCATCTTTTTTCAAAAAAAGATGAAGAGTACATTCCATTTCGTCCTCAAAAATATACCGATAAATCAGTACAAATCTGCATAGATATTGAAGATAAACATTATTCAGAAAAAACAGCTATCACACACGTTAAATTTGAACTCGTTTCAGCTATGCTTTACTTAAAAAAATCTTTATCCCTTCAGCATCTAGCGTCAGTGAATAAGAAAGAACCTAGCAAAGAAAGAAACGCACTCAATGCAAAACTTGAACGATTAGTTGCCCAAAAAAATAATATCATGCTAGGAGGTTATATGTCGAGATTTAACGATGCAGTATTAGCGTGCGGGATGTATATTTGGGATTTAGAGCACATACATGGAGTTCCACACACTATCATTGAAGCACTTTTAGCAAATGATACTCGCCAACAAGATAAAGTTATTAATAAGTTATCGACCTTTAACCTAGAGAACCTACACCATCCTTTTTATTCAATCAAAAAAGAACTTGCCCTCTTAAATTGTGACATGAACCGCACAGCCCTTCATCGCAATTACGCATCTTTTAATGAAAAAATTAACAATTGCCTCAAGCATGCCCTCTGGAGAGAATAACTTTAATCATACCAGACAATTAAAAAGGCACCTCATAGTTGAGGTGCCTTTTTTGCTTCAAAAATTAAAAAATAAAGAAATAAAATGTTATTTGGCGAATTGTATGGGACATAAAAGAAACAGCATAATTTTAAAAGAAGTAGGCTCATTTATGATTCCATTACAAGTCATAGAAATAGATTATATTTTTGAAAAACTCTCAAGAGAGTTACCTTTAATATTTGCACGAAAAGACATCCCTAAATATTTAGGCAAGTCTATTAGCATTGGAACATTGGCAAATGCTACAAGCGCTGGCTATGGCCCTCCTTGTATTCGAAATGGACGCAACACCATCTATGAAAAAGAGTCGTTTCTCGAATGGTTCAAGGTTTATTTAAAAGGCGGTTTAAAAGCCATAAAAGAATCTTACTCTGAAAATAGTACGCTGTAAAAAATATGCTTGTCTAAATTTAACGCAATTTAAACCTAGGCGAAGTGTTTGAAATTGAAAAAATAACAAATGAGCTTTTATGTAAAATACATAGAAGTAAATTGGAGGTTTTATGAGTTCTTACGATCAAACTCAAAGTGAACTCGGTGAGGTAGTAAGTCTAAAAGCAGAAGATGTTACTACCGTTCATTCTCTAAACGATGTTTCCGCAAAAAGTAGAATGGATGACAGCCAAGCTGAAGACTATAATGCTAACAAAAAACAAGTAGCGACAACAGGGCGTCTGAAAAAACGCACTATTCAAGAACAACGTAGCCTTGAGAATGCGGTGACACAAGAGCTACAACATGGACATCCCATTCAAGCTATAGCGTTAAGGCTTAAAATTTCTTTAGATGTTACAAGAAAAGTTTTTGTAAAGCTTATCCAAGGTGGCAATCAAGAGCAAATAACTACTCCAAAGTACGAAGTTGTCAAAAGCGGAGTAAAGATAAAGGATTTACCATTTCTTGATTCAACTGATGCTGATTTTTTTAAAGTTGAACGTCACCCAAATGGTGTACTTATTAAACCTTTTGACATCACGGAGAATGAGAATGAATAGTGATTATGTCAACAACCAAGTTAGGAAAGCTACAGAGGTTGAGGTTATGCCTTTACCAATTTCAGATGAAATTGCTAGTTACGTCGCTGCAATGGCGGAAAATCAAGCTATCTCTTTATCTCAAAGGACTACTAAATTAGACGTTAGCAATCAAGCATCTGCAGTATCGACAAGTTTTTCTGTGACTGATGAACATGGGAGACAGATAAAGGCTAGCGCTAGTATATCGTTCAAACAGTAGCCTATTCACTCACTAAATACTCCAATCTAAAAATGGGATTATGTTCAGCCTAAATACTGTGAGTGTGGACTATAAAGTTACTCAAATAGCAAAAGCCTATCTAGGCAAGCTACCAAAGCCACACGGAATGCTTGAGCATGTCATATCCAATGAGACACAGTTTTTCTGCGTAACGGCACATCCATAGATTGGTGTATAACCTATTTATTTTTCCAAGACACACCAAACACACTATGTAGCCTGTAACTGTAGTTACAGGCTACATAGTACAATTTTATTAGGATAAAAAAAGATGCAAAACCATATGTTCACCCCCAAAAGCAACCTTTTCACTCCAACCAGAGAGCAATTTGAACGCCTATCACCAACTCTAGAGCAGCAAAGGATTTTTTTGCCAAGTGTAAAGAAAGAAGTAAATGGGAACCAAGAAAAAACAATCGTGGACACTACAGCAGTACAATCCCCAACTCATACGCAGCTTCAAGTTATACCACAAGACTATATCGCAAATGCGGCGGTTTCATATGAACAACAGCCGCATAATATGCCTGCACACACACCCAATGCCAATATACCAACAGGAATCCCATATCATTCACAGCCACAGAATATTCACATGCGACCCTACCCTTCGTCGCCACTACAAGCGATGGAAGAATACAATAAAGCAATAAAAATTGCGAATAAATATGATAAAAATATCCAAGAACAACAACTTAAGGATATAATAGCCCAGGTTCAATGTGCGTTGAGCGCCCACCCTATTTTTCTAATGGCTACTACTCCACCCATGAGTGATGCTAAAGTAAAAGCGCCAGTAATACTCGCTAATTTATCAAAACAACTTACAAATAGCACAAATTTTGATCAAATTGGCATCTTATTACAAATTTTAGGTGTAACTGCTATTGCAACGCATGGTCGAATTATAATTGACTGCGGCACTTGGTCAGAGTCAACAGCATTACATATCGTTCATTTTGCCGAAGCTGGTACAAGAAAAAGCTCTGTAATTTCTTTTTTGCGTAGCCCTTTTGAAGAGTATGCAAGACATTTCAACACTCTACTAGATGAAAAAACATCAGAAATTAAAGCTCTTCAAAAAGTGAAAAAAATTACAAATAAAGCTTTAGACAAGCAATTACTTGAAATAATAAATAAAAATGGAATAAACCCTGATTCCTTGCAAAAAATGAAGAACATGGCTCTAGAACAGGGCGAAAAAATTTCAAGCTTTGATATTCCTAAGCATAATAAGTTTGAAGTTATTGTTGATAGCGTAAGTCCCGCTGGGCTTCGTAAAATATTACTTACGCAAGGAGAAGCCTGTGGAGTTATAACAGCTGAAAGTGATTTTTTAGATAAAATACTATTAAAAACGTCAGGTGACTCAAAGTTTTTCAATAAACTATATACCCAAGAACCCTACGTAGTATCTTCAACACGGGAACATCAAGCCCTTAATCACCCATCATTATCTATGGTGAACTTTGTTCAACTTAGTATTGCCTATAAGCTATTTAGCTGCGATAAGCTTAACAATCTTGGTGTGACTGGGCGTTTTCTCCCATTTTTCTCTCATGTACCACCTAAACATACTTGCAATGCCATAACAGAACAACAGTATACAGCTGAGATTAATAAAAAAATAAAAAAACTATTGAATCTGTATTACACGCAAGATGGTAACGCTAAACGCCATACAGTTTTACTAGAACGTGATGCAGTATCCTTAATAAGGCAGTTTGAGAATGAAGTTAGCAGTAGCATTATCCCCAATATGCCAAACCAAGCTCACCCAGGCTTACGCAAGTTACATGGGCAAGCAGTACGTATTGCTTGGGCGATACACGCATGGAATTATGATATTCCACACCAGTATCCCATTACAACAGAAGAAGCTGCACAAGCCATCAATATTTGCCGATACCTACTACCTCATATTAGGTATGCATATGATCCACGTGAATTACAAGCGCACGGCAATGCTATTAAAATTATTACTAACTTACAAAATATCAACACGTCTTTAGGAAACAAAGAGTTACTAAAAGGATATATTACATCTCGTACTATTCAGCAGCGCACACATATTAAAGCTGAACAGGTTAATAATGCTCTACAGCTACTTGAACGACATGGTTGGTTACGTATTATTGATAATGGCAAACAGAGCAATATCGCTGTACTCCATCCACACTTTAAGGCTTATCACATAAACTAAAAAGCATATAAACTGAGCTATGCTACTGCTTACCCATTGTAACATGAGGATATGCCTGTTTTGCATCGCTTCCATAAATAGTGTTAAGTTGTGCGCAAGCTTGATGTTAGAGATGTCACAAACATTGTTATGCTACATCCATATTTTAAAGCCATCAATATTGCATAAAAACTCCTTTTAAACTTTCTAAACCCTGCTACATAGCCAATGCAGCAGGGTTTTTATGTTATTTGCGGTAAATCCTATCGTTTTATAGGTATTATGCGAAGTTCTCAGATAAAGCCATCTATCCTATTGTGTATTACAAGGTTATGACAGGCAGATTTAATACACCATTAAACTAAGTACTGTTTGTATGGCATTTTAAATATGTATACGGAAATATTGACCTACCGGAATAAAGTGACGCACTTATCGAACAGTATAATACAATACACCATAGTACAATTATACGCCTCACAAATAACTTCAGCCATATTACTACAGTAACAATTCTAAACATTAGCTCGTACTGTTTGCTATGCATAACCTAACAGACCAGCTTCATAACTTTTCCGCCACTATAGTATAGCGACAAAGGACAAGTACTCAGAGGTTTAAGATCCGTTCATCACGAGTAACTTGCATTTTCGCATCTAGGTTATTGGTAATACCTTATTCAATATATAGCACATAAAATTTAATATATTAAATATATACATCCTAGAATGCCAACATATAACCATGAGGAAATAAATATGAACAAGAGTATTACATTCGACGAGAAGTACAATGGCCTATCCATCAACACCAACAAGGAAAAAGGACAAGGGGTATACACTGACATTGTAGACAGGCATCATGCACATCTTTCTGACATGACAGATAAACACTCCAAAGTACTACAAACCAGATTTGACCTGCATTACCCTGCAGATGGAAGCGTTACCCCTAATAGAACACAGCTCCAAGATTTTACTTATAATCTTACCCGTAAGCTCTCTAGGGAAAAAGTTACTGGGGGACACAAAGTAGATCCGCGCCTCATTACAGTTACTGAGCAAGCTTCTAACAACTCTCACCCGCACATACATGGAGTCATCCTTGTAAACGGTAATGCCAAACAAAACTCTATGGGAATACTGAAGCAAATTGAAAAAACATGGGGTATCGCTATTCAAAGTAGTCAATCTGGGCTTGTGCATTATTGCGATCACCAAGGAGACAATGGCCTCATGGTAAATCGTAACAGCACTGACTTTGAACAGCAAATAAACGCTTGTTCACATCAGGCATCTTACTTGGCTAAAACACGTGATAAGGATAACAACCCTAAAGGTTCTTGGAAAGTTACAGGAACGCGACTCCCTAAGAAATAAACTGTAGTAGGCGTAGCTTGAGAGGCTCTTTTCGTTACACTTCTTCTGTACAAGCAAGGTACACGTTAAGAGCTTCTTCTGTAGCATCAGCAAATATTTCAAACATAGGATTTATATCCTTATCACGATAGAAGGCGTTAAAAGCGTTGTAATAACGAACTCTATTAGTAAATTTGATATTAATAGGTGGATAGAGCTTCTGAAGTAGTTCTAAGTTGGCAAGAAGATTATCATCAATGAATAGATGAATACCTTCAAACTTAAGATGACATAGAGCAACTTTAACAAGGATGTGTAGTGTAGTTCTCTCTGTTTGTGATTAGCAAGTAATGCTTGTATCCTTTCTTCAATAAAGTGTGGCTCTACAGGGTTCACATATGCACCAGCAATAGTTACAGGAACTCTTCTACCTCTGCCCGTGTCGCCCGGGCGATTGATAAGAACAAGAGAGTGAATGTCTTTGATAACAGATTCCGAAATTTCAACAGTATATTGCGCTATACCCAGTATATACTTAAAAGTGTCTTTATGGCCTACAGCTTCTAGGTGATCTTTAAGAGGCTTTTGGTTAATGGTCAGACCTTGCAAGACAAGGGTAGTTTCCCCTATCGTTAACGTATTTCCTTCTATGGCATTAGAGCTATAGCAGCCCGTTGCAAAAGTCCCTTTTCGCCTAAAACTTCATCATAGCCATTAGAAGA
>CAYJHH010000136.1:0-7369 GCA_964369995.1 uncultured Desulfovibrionaceae bacterium | reverse complement strand
GGTGCTTCTTCGTAATGGGCAAATTCCATGGTGAAGACGCCTTGCCCGCCGGTCATGGAACGAAGATCTGGCGCATAGCGCAATACTTCGCTCATGGGAACATGGGCTTTAATTTCCGTAATACCGGCCATGGAGTCTGATCCTAAAACCTTACCGCGGCGTGAGGATAAATCTCCAATGACATCACCCATATTTTCATCGGGTACCGATACGGCCATGAGCACAATGGGTTCAAGCAATACGGGCTTTAGGCTTTCCAAAGCTTTTTTGAAGGCCAAAGAGCCGGCAATTTTAAAGGCCATTTCTGAGGAGTCTACGTTATGGTAGGAGCCGTCGTATACCTTTACACGAAAATCTACCACTTGGCATCCGGCTAAGAAACCGCGTGCAGCTGCTTCTTGTACGCCTTTATCAATGGCGGGAATATACGTGCGTGGAATGACACCGCCCACAATGGCATCTTCAAATTGATAGCCACTACCGCGCGGTAAGCCTTCGAGCTCAATCCAGCAATCGCCAAATTGACCGCGTCCACCCGATTGTTTTTTATGGCGCCCTTGCACTTGGCATTTGCCGCGTACGGTTTCGCGATACGGTACTTTGGGTGTTTTCAGAATAATTTCTGTTTTATAGCGGCGCATGGCTTTTTCCACAGAAAGTTCAATGTGCAATTGCCCCATACCGGCTAGGAGAATGCAACCGGACTCAGGGTCACGCGACAGCTTAAGGGTAATATCTTCTTCCAAAATCTTTTGTATGGAATTAAAGACTTTTTCTTCGTCGCCTTTTTCTTTGGGCTCCAGCGCATAGGTAATGAGCTGCGGCGGCAAGCAAGGCATGGGTAAAACAAAGGGTTCTTTGTCATCATGCAAAGTATCGCCGGTGGCAGTATTTTTAAGCTTACCAATGGCTATGATGGAACCTGGGCCCAATGCTTCTTTGCAGGGGCTTTGGTTTTTGCCTGTAAGATAGGCTAGGGAAGACAAACGCTCTGTTTCTTGCGCACGAGAGTTTTTGAGCACACTATCGCCGGCAATGGTTCCTGAAAGCACGCGTGCCATGGAAAGCTGCCCGGCAAAGGGATCCACAATGGTTTTAAAAATAAAGCAAGCTGCTGGGCCATCTTCGGTACTTGCGCGAGCATTTCCTTCGCTATCCAAAAAGGCAGGGCGCTCTAAGGGAGAGGGGAAAAGCTTTTGAATGGCTTGTAAGAGTTGCACGCCACCTTTATTTTCTAGGGCGGCGCCAGCTACTACTGGTATTAAGGCACCGGAAGCCACACCGACACGCAGACCCATTTCAATATCTTCGGCGCTGAGCATACCTTCTTCGAGGTATTTTTCCATGAGCTCTTCGTGGGATTCTGCAATATTTTCCACGGCCACGTCATGAATAAGCGCTACTTCATCTTCTAAATCCACAGGCACAGGCGCTTCAATGGTGGCGCCATTTTCGCCAAACATGAGTGCTTTTCCGGCAAAAACATCTACCAAACCTAAAAAGGTTTCGCCAGCCACTATGGGCATGAAGAGCGTGACAGGTTTTGCGCCAAGCATGGTGGCTATGCCATCATATGCCATTTGAAAATCGGCTCTATCTCTGTCAATTTTATTAACAAAAACTATGGATGGTAGATTTTTTTCGCGTACATAGCCCCACATTTTCTTGGTGAGAGGGCGCACACCATCCACAGCATCCAGAACAAAAACCACAGCATCACTACCTTGTAAAAGGCAAGAAATATCACCCACAAAGCCACCGGCACCGGGAATATCCACAAGATAATGACGATTATTGTCCCAAAGATAGGTTGCAAAACCAGGCTGAATGGAACCACGACGGCGGATTTCTTCTGGTTCGTAATCAAGGCTGGTGGTGCCATCTTCAATGGCGCCAAGGCGATTAATAACGCCTGTTTGATAAAGGAGCATTTCTGCTAAAGAGGTTTTACCACACCCACCTGTACCCACAAGGGCATAAGTGCGCTGGCTATCTATAGATTTGGCCATTCTGTTCTCCCGTAGCTGCAAAGTGAAGGAGGGCAATGCATTGCACACACTCCAGAAAAACTGTTTCCATAAACCTTTGTCTTCACTGTGCACTAAGAATGCAAAAATGTCTACACTGTATACAGAAAGAATGTGCGTTATGTCTCAAAGGCTTTTTCATGCTCTCCCTATTATGGCACTCGCGGCCATGACTTGCACAAGACTCCTACGAAAAATATCTTGAATAAAAGGGCTATTTGTAACAAAATATCATGAACATTTCTGCCTTTTAAAAGAGGCTCACCCAAAAGAGGCCGCCATGGACTTTCTCTTACCTTATTTGACTGTGACCAATGTGGTATATGCTGTGCTTGGCATTCCGGCCTTGGTGGGATTTGCCGTGCTTTTGCGCTTAAGCAGAAAGGAGCGTTTGTCCTTTAGCCAGCGGCATAATGTGATGGATGCGCGAATTAAACAAACAGCGCATGATGTGGAAGAGCTTAACAAAACCATGCAAAGGGAAGAACAATTGCATATTGTGGCCACAGCATTACGTGAAGCCATTAGCCTGCCGCATCATCTTCAAAACATCCATGCTTCGCAAAGCACTGCCATGGCCAGTGTGGAAGAAAGCGCACAACGAGTGACACTTTCTTTGGAAAAATATTATTTTTATATTGAATATAAAGAAAATAAAAAAAGCTTGCGATCTACAGGCAAAACCGTTTACGGGCAAGGACATTTTGAAGTGTTTGGCCCTTTGGAAAAAGAACATGCCCAGAAAGAATATGCCCAGACAGAACGTGCTCAGTACGAGGATAGAGAAAAAAATAATGAAGAAAACACTGCGGAAAAAGCCCTTAAACCTGTAAGGGTATTTCATAACCTCTTGGAACTTGAACTGTATCTCACGCAAAAAATACATCAACCCCAAGGGCGAAAACTCCCCCCTGCCCTACGCCCGCGTTAATCGGTAAATGTATTAAAACGCTGAGCACATAGGCAATTATACAAAAGCAATAATGATGAACTGCCCCATTTAAAACGCGTTTTGCCATAAAAAGCGATTTACGAGGGTGGGTGGAGTTTCAGCGGAAAAAGGGGCGGTTTTGAATTCCGGAAAACCGACCCAAAGGGCACCGTTGGTGTAGTCTTTGCCGCGCTTACTCGGCTTACGGATATGTTACGCCTAGGCGAGCCCCTTTCCCTCTCAAAAAAATAGAACAAAAATAAATATAAAAAAAGCTCCACAGCCTTAGCCATGGAGCTTTAGTATTACTAGCTAGAAAAACTTATTTATTCTTGCTCTTTTTGTCCATGGCGGCGGCAAAAGCAAGACCTAAGTTACCAAAGGCGCCTTCGCTGGAAGAACTGGCACCAGAAGCAGAGGCAGAAGCGTTCTTCTTGCCGCGAGGAGCTTCGGATTTGGTATGCTCTCTCCAAGATGTATCTTCACGCTCTTCGCTTTCTTCAGCGCCAAGGCTGATGCGGCGTTTTTCTACATCTAAGGAAATTACTTTTAGGGTAACTTCTTGTCCTTTAGTTAATGCGCTTAATTCTTTGGCATTTTTTGCATCTTTAGCGGCTGCGTTAGGTAAAAGACCAGTAACGCCGGGAGCAATATTTACAAACACACCAAATTGAGCACGGCTTTCCACAGTACCTTGTACTAAGGTTCCCACGGGGAATTGCTCAGCCACGGTGCTCCAAGGATCGCTTTCTGCATCACGCATGGATAAGGACAAGCGGCGGCTTTCTAAGGAAAGTTCCTTTACTTTTACGCTTACGGTATCGCCCACAGCCACAAAGTCTTCTGGCTTATGCACACGCTTGGTCCAGGACATTTCAGAAATGTGCACAAGGCCGTCGATGCCGGGAAGTACTTCCACAAAAACACCAAAGCTTGTCAAACGAACCACACGGCCGCTCACAATGCTACCCACTTCAATGCGTCCTTGCACATCGGCCCAAGGATCACCTTCAGCTTGCTTGCGAGATAGGGAAATGCGCACATTGCCCTTGGCATCTTTAGTGATGGAAAGCACTTTAGCGCGAACCATATCGCCTTCGCTCACAGCTTCATCAGAGCTGCTTACGCGCGACCAAGTAAGTTCAGAAATATGTATCATGCCTTCTACGCTAGGGGCAATTTCCATGAAAGCGCCAAAGGGAGCCAAACGTGTGATGCGGCCTTCAACGGTATCGCCTTCTTTGATGCTTTCCAAAAGCTTTGCCAAAGATTCTTGGCGTTCACGCTCAAGGAATGCACGATGAGACACAACAATGTTGCGGCCTTGGCTTTCCACGCGGGTGATGATGAAGGGCAAGGTTTTGCCTACCACGGAATTGGGATCATCAAAAGAAGTGCGGCCAATTTGGCTACCGGGACAGAAAGCACGCTTTTGCATGATTTCTACATTGTAGCCACCATTACAGGTGCCAAGCACTTTACCATCCACAGGGATGCCGGCTTCTTTGGCATCTTCTAAGGCAGACACGCCGCTGCCGCTACGGGACAAGCGAATTTCTTGAGCACTGACAGAAGTTACCCAAGATTCTAAAGTATCGCCCACGGCCAAGGTGGTTTCACCATTGGCATCGAGGATATCTTTACGGTCCATAATGCCATCTACTTTGATGCCAATATCCAGAAAGATATTTTCACCGGTCATGGCAATGATGGTACCGCTAACCTTTTGGCCGGGCTGCAAACGCACAGAAGGTGAGTTATATGTTTCAAGAAGGCTTGCAAAATCTTCGTTAGTGTTTTCAGAATCTTGCAAATTTGATGGGGTGTTATCACTCATGAGAAATCCTCGATACAATTGAATTTAGCTGTACGCTATATACTATAAAAAGCACAAAGGCAATCATTTACTTTCTATGGTCAAATACAGATCGCCTTGCCATTTTCCCACTTTTTTTCCTAAACCTTTAAGACGTAAAGGCTTTCCCACCACAAATTCTTTGGGCAGGGTAATTTCCACCGTGGAGAGCTCTTCAGAAAGCCCACGGCGAATTTGTAAACGTATGCGTGCGCCCACAAAAAGGCATCTGGCAGGTAATTTAATAGTCTGTTCTTCGTCTATTTGATGCTTAAACCAGCCCATAATCTTGCCGGAAAAAGAATTTCCTGCTTGCAAAGAGCCCTTGGTATCGCTGAAGGTCACCTCAGCCGTGGGCGGCGTGGTGGTAGCTTCTACCTTGGTAACACGTGGGTCAGCTTTCGCCTGACTTTGCCCTGCGGCGCTTTCACTTTGCGGGCGAATGTACTCTTTTTGTCTCTCACCGCCGGCAGAATCTTGCGAGGGATCGGTCTTGCTTGCATCAGAACTTTGCGATGTAGCCTCTTGCGTGCTTTGTTTTTTACCGCCTTGTTTATTGACGGCACTATAAATATCTTCAAAAACGCGCCGTGCAAAGGGGTCATCTAAAAGATCACGCAACACATCTTCTTGCTCATAGGCTTGAGAGGCACGCTGACGCTCAGCATGCACCTTTTCTGCCCATTCTTCACGCTGTTTTTGCCAATCTGCTTGTTCACGCGCCTCAGCACGTGCTTGGGCTTGCTCGCGCGCTTCTTGTTCAGCCTTTGCTCTGGCTTCTTCGCGCTCACGGGCTTTTTCTTGACGTATTCTTTCTTTTTCTTCGCGCTGACGAACTTTTTCCTCTTGCGAAGCGCGGCGCTCAGCTTCACGTTTTTGTTCAGCTTCTGCTTTTTCTCTTTGCCGCCTAGCTTCAGCTTCTGCTCTTTCTTTTTGGCGCTTCGCTTCCGCTTCTGCGCGATCTTTTTGGCGCCTTTCTTCGGCGGCGGCGGCGGCTTTTTGTCTTTCTTCTTCTGTTTCAAGTACGCGAGTTAACGCCACATAGGCCTCGTTCAAATCCTGAAACTGATACCCTGCATTGGGCGTATCGGGATTTAAATCCGGATGTAATTCAAAAGCCCTACGACGATAAGCCCTTTTTACATCATCTAAAGTGGCATCTTTAGGCAATTGCAAAATGGCATAGCATTCTTTCAGGCTAATGTGGCGCGTTTTTCTCATAGCAGTAATTAAGCAATCCTATTTAATGGAAAAAAGAGCATGTGCTTCCGTTTTGGCATCGCAAGCACCAAGGCCATTATCATCTAAATATTGAAGCCCTTCTGCCACAAAATCCGCATGACTGGCTTTGGGCAATAAACCTGGGCAGTATTCCTTAGCCATAAAATAACTTTCTGCGTCCACCATATTTCCACGAAAAAATGGCCACGCGCGACAAATATCCGGACGCGCCACGTGCACGGCGCAGCCCACGCCTTCCTTAAAGAAGATGCAAAAATTATTTTCTGCATTGCGCACCTTTAACTTACCATTATGCACACAGCCATATTTCTCTTGAAATTCGGCTTCGCAAAGCTGTAAATGAGCACAAAGGCGCACTAAGTCTGTGGGACTGACCACTATACCGCCTTGCCCTTCGCAACATTGCCCACACTGGGTGCAATGAAAAACCGTCTCCGCCACCGCTTACACTCCAAATAACTGTTGATGCACAATTTTAATGCACAAATTTTCCACAATACGAATGGGCTTTCCCGAAAAAAGAGCAACGACTTCTGGCGAAAAAATACCTTCTTGCATCCAAAAACATTGTGGCTGCTGCCCACAAGCAAGCACCTCTTGAGCATGAGTCGCGCAATGGGCAGAAGCTCTAAAAAGATTTATAATATCTACATTATAGGGTATATCTGCAAGACTTTTATACGTGGTGAGCCCCCAGACATTACTTCTCTGAGGATGCACAGGAACAATGGTATAGCCCGCCGCCATAAGATAGCGGCCAACACCGTCCACCGGCTGCCCAGGTTTATCCTTAGCCCCTATAATTGCAATGGTTTTTGCTTGTGCTAAAAGATGTTTTAATGATGTATCAAGAAACATACCGCCTCCAAAGCCCCAACTATACTCTGCTCTTACAAGAAGTGCAATTTTTTTTACAAGCCCAATTTACCACCTTATGGTATAAAATAAGCTCACCCCTTTTCAGACCACTTGTCAAGCGTACATAAAAACTATAGTGTTTTCCTAGCTTATGCCTGCATACACTCTCTGCCCTCGCCATTACGCAAAGAGCAAGCATAATGCATCCATTTCACACTGCGTAAGGAATGTTTAACACCATGACCCTCTCCCCCCTTTGTATAGAAAAACTCCCCTTGGAAGAAATGCAAAGACGTCACACCCTTTGCCGCCAACTGTGTCATACCATACAACCTAAAGCCGGCGGAATGCTCTTTTTTTCACGTCTTGCCCTTTATTATTTAACTGGCAGTTATGCCGCAGGCGTTTTTTGGCTCCCTTTGCAGGGTGAGCCCATACTTTTTATACGCCGCGGCG
>CAYJHH010000135.1:0-7418 GCA_964369995.1 uncultured Desulfovibrionaceae bacterium | reverse complement strand
CACGGAAAAACACCGTAACTTTACAACGGTCCCCTGCTTCTAAGAAGCGGCGGATGTGGCGCACCTTGGTTTCATAGTCGTGATCGTCCGTTTTGGGGCGCACTTTAATTTCTTTAATTTGCACCACAGTTTGGCGTTTTTTGGCTTCTTGTTTTTTCTTTTGTTGCTCATATTTGAACTTACCATAGTCCATAATACGGCATACAGGCGGCTCCACATTGGAAGCCACTTCCACAAGGTCCATACCGGCCTCTTTGGCAGCCAAAATGGCATCATTACGGGACAAAATACCCAATTGATCCCCTTCGGCACCAATGACGCGTACTTCACGAGCACGAATCATCTCATTACGACGCACGCTATCTTGCGGCACTTCTCGCCGCGGTCTTGTATTAGGCGAAGCTATAACACATACCTCTCTCTTTAAAGGGTTTTTCACAATCGGCAATGACAAGCTCACGTACCCCCTCAAGGGTCATCACTCCAAGGTTTTCCCCAGAGCGCAAACGTACATTAACGCTTTGTGCTTCTACTTCCTTATCTCCCACAACAAGAATGTATTGCACTTTTGCCAATTGAGCCTCACGCACCTTAAAGCCAAGCTTTTCATTGCGCGTGTCAGCGGTGGCTCGTATACCTGCTTCGTTCAGTGTTTTTTCCACTTGCAAAGCAAATTCATTTTGAGCATCGGTAACGGTAAGAACGCGTACCTGTTCAGGGGCAAGCCACGTGGGTAAAGCGCCCGCAAAGTGCTCAATCAAAATACCAATAAAGCGCTCCAAAGAACCCATAATGGCGCGGTGCACCATGACAGGTCTGTGTCTTTCGCCGTCCCCGCCCACATATTCTAGTTCAAAGCGCTCTGGCAAGGTAAAGTCGCATTGAATGGTGGAACACTGCCACTCACGGCCGATGGAATCAAGTAATTTCACATCTATCTTAGGACCGTAAAAGGCACCGTCACCTTCATTAATATAATAATCAATGCCTTCGCGTTCCACCGCTTTAATTAAAGCATTGGTAGCAAGCTCCCACGCTTCGTCGGTACCTATGCTCTTTTCGGGGCGTGTGGAAACAGCCACTTTATAATCAAAGCCGAAAAGACCCATAAGGTCGCGAATAATCGCAATAATAGAGATGATTTCATCTTCCAATTGCTCAGGCATACAAATAATATGCGCATCATCTTGCGTAAATTGACGTACACGCATAAGACCGTGCAAAGCGCCGGACTTTTCATGTCTGTGTACCAAGCCCAATTCAAAATAACGCTGGGGCAATTCACGATACGAACGCAAAGAATTCTTAAATATAAGCATATGAGAAATGCAGTTCATGGGCTTTACGCCGTATTGATCTTCCTCAATGCTGGTAAAGTACATATTTTCACGGTAATTGTCATAGTGACCGGACTTTTGCCACGTTTCCACGCGTAAAAGCTGCGGGCCTTGAACAATGTCATACTTGCGCTTTAAATGTTCTTTACGCCAAAAATCTTCTAAAATAGTGCGCAACAGCATGCCTCTTGGTAACCAAAAAACCATGCCGGGAGCCACTTCTTCATGGAAGGTAAAAAACTCTAACTCACGCCCAAGCTTGCGATGGTCGCGTTTTTTAGCTTCTTCCAAACGATGTAAATATTCTTTAAGAGCTTTTTCATCCGCAAAGGCTGTGCCATAAATACGTGAAAGCATTTTATTCTTTTCATCACCGCGCCAATAAGCGCCGGCAACTGATAAAAGCTTTACAGCTTTTACTAAAGCTGTGCTTGGCAAATGCGGCCCGCGGCACATGTCCAAAAAGTCACCGCATTGATAAAAAGACAGCTCTTCAGCTTCAATATCACTGATGATTTCCACCTTATAGCTTTCACCAAGTTTGGTAAAATGCTCAATGGCGGCCGCCTTTTGCATGACAGTGCGCGTAAAAGGCAACGCCGCTTTAATCATGCTTTGCATTTCTGCTTCAATGGCAGTTAAATCTTCTGGGGTGAAAGGGCGCTCCACGTCAAAGTCATAGTAAAAGCCCGTGTCAATGGCAGGGCCTATGGTAACCTTGACGGCAGGGAAGAGTTTTTGCACCGCAGCAGCCATAATATGAGCCGCTGAGTGACGTATAATTTCTAGGCCTTCAGCAGAATCCATAAGTATGGGTTCTATTTCAGTAAGCCCCTCGGGAAGCGTTGCAGACAAATCCAAAAGCTCATCACCGGCTTTGCAAGCCACCACGCTTTTCATTTTTTTACCGCTTAAAACAGATTTAAGCACCTCAAAAATATTGGCAGCGGCGCCGCAGCTTTCTGCTGGCACTTCCAAAACAGTCTCATCCATGCGCACTATCACACAAAACTCCTATATACAAAGAAAGGGGAGGTTAAACCTCCCCTCTGTATAAGTAATATTGGTAGGAACGAGCAGACTTGAACTGCTGACCCCTTCCATGTCAAGGAAGTGCTCTAGCCACCTGAGCTACGCTCCTACTCTGAGGTAGGCCTGCACTATAAGGCGAGTTTTTGCGAGAGTCAATAACTTTTTGGGGAGGGGAGAGGAAAACTTTTGCTAGCACCAAAAAGCCCATTTAAAGCGGGCTCTCCCCTCCCCATATCCTCTACCAAAACGCGCTTTTCATATGTGCACATATAAAACGCGTTTTGGGGAAGGATGGGGGTGTGGGGGAAGGAAACCACTTTTTGGCGTTAGCAAAAGGGGTTTCCTCCCCCCACATAAAAAAGTAAAATTATAAACTCGCAAACTTACGCATTCTGGCAAGGCTTTCTTCCTTACCAAGCACGCCCATAATTTCCGGTAAATGCGGCCCGCCCATATAGCCGAGCAAGGCCACACGTAGTGGCGGCCCCACCTGCTTAAATTTCAGTCCGTGTTCTTCCACAAAGGCATTGAGGGCTTTTTCCGTGGCTTCGGCGCTGAAATCATCAAGGGTGGCAAAAGCATCCGCTATCTTTTCCATGAGGGCGCTGCTTTCGGCTGTGTGGGCTTTTTTCAAGGCAGCTTCTGCAAATTCTAGGGTTTCGGCCGAAACGAGTAAGGGGCGTAAGGCTTCTGCCAGTTCCACCAAGTTGGCAGCGCGCTCTGCAAAAAGCGGTACCATGGCGCTGAGTTGATCCACCGTCACCGCTGTAAAACCAAGCTTATGTACAAAAGGCAAGGTTCTGCCGGCTAAGTCTTGCGCCGATAACGCGCGTAAATAGTGGGCGTTGAGCCATTGTAATTTATCGGGGTCAAAGGCAGAGGCTGCAGCATTTAAACTGGTGCCGTCAAAAAGCTGTACCAATTCTTCCAAGGTAAATATTTCTTGATCGCCATGGGACCAGCCAAGGCGCACCAAGTAGTTCACCAAGGCCTCTGGCAAAAGTCCATCTTGTTCGTATTCGATGGTGGCACGGGCGCCGTGACGCTTGGAAAGTTTTTGACGATCTGGCCCCAAGATCATGGGTACATGCCCAAAGCGTGGCAATTCCAAGCCTAGAGCATTATAAATTAATATCTGGCGAAAAGTATTGGAAACATGATCATCACCGCGCATAACATGGGTAATACCCATATCATTATCGTCCACCACCACAGCCATATTGTAGGTGGGCATGCCATCGGAACGGCGAACAATCATATCGTCCAGTTCCGTAATATCCACCACCATGAGCCCTTTCACCATATCGTCAAAGCTTACTTTGCCCGCGGCAGGCAGTTTTAAGCGCACGCAATGCCCTTCGCCGGGGCCTACGTTTTTTTCGCGGCAACAGCCATTATAGCGCGGTTTCTCACCTTTGGCTCTGGCTTCCTCACGCATGGCGTCCACTTCTTCCGGCGTACACGAGCACCAATAAGCATGCCCTGCGGCCAGCAAGGCATCTACTGCTTTATTATAATGTTCCGTGCGCTGTGTTTGATACACGGGTTCCTCATTCCAATCTAGCCCAAGCCAGCGCATGGAAGCTAAAATGGAATCGGTATATTCTTGCTTGGAACGCTCAAGGTCAGTATCTTCAATGCGTAAATAAAATTCTCCGTCATTGTGACGCGCAAGCAGCCAACAAAAAAGCGCCGTACGCGCTCCGCCAATATGCAAATGCCCTGTGGGACTAGGGGCAAATCTGGTTTTTACCTTAGACATTTTTTCTCCATATAAATTGTTAAGAGAGTGCTTATGAAGAAAGAAAAACATCCTTTCTAAGCCCTTTCTCTTTTTCTAAAGCTGTATGTAAAAAATTTACGAGTTTTTATGCAAAAGCTTTGTATAAGCAGAGCCATGTCCTACAGCAAACATGCTGTGACGGCCTCATATATAGAATGCAACTCAAATGCTGTGCCTATTGGTACGAACACAGCGCACAATTGTCAACTCTTGGTCTCTTTTTCTTAGAGGAAAACAAGTTTTTTAGGCTTGCCATTTATCTGACTTATCTTCTATAATCGCCATATGACAGTGGAAAAAGATCTTTTTACTCTCTATGACCAATGGTACCAAAGCCCGCAAGGCGCCCTTGCCCTAGACTGCACCTTACGCCTTACCAAGGAGATACTTTCGCCTTGGCATAGACGTGGCCATTGCATTTTGCAAATGGGCTTTGACCATGCCAAAACCTTAGAGCTTTTATGGCAAAGTGGCTTTGATGTAAGCGCTGTGTGCACCTCACCCAGTTTGTTAGAACATTTGGAAGCGCCTTTACGCCAATGTGTGGATATTCAATATCGCGCTCCGGCAGGGCTTGATACATTGCCTTATGCCGACAAAAGCTTTGATTATGTGGTCATAAGCCTACCTCCCACAGCACAGGAAAAGCCCTACCCTTCTTTACAAAGCATGGTGGGTGAAGCCTTACGCATAGCTGCCAAGGGTATCCTTTTTCAGGGGTGGAATATATGTTCTTTGGCAGGCTTGCACTATACATGGAAAAAAAAGGCCTTACCTTTATATTTACAAGAAGGCACATGGCATACTTGGCGCCATGTGTATAGCACCTTACGCGCACTGGCGCCCAAAGGGGATACAGGGGCCAGAAGCAGTATAAGCACCAAAACATCACTTATAAGTCCCATACCATATTGGACAGGCTCCGGACGCTTTGAAAAAACACATCATTGGAAATTATCCATACCCCTGGGCGCCCTTATGCAAGTACGCCTAACCCTACAAGATCAGGGTGCCATGACCAGTATGCCTCTTTATGTGAGGCCACTGACCCATAAGCCCTTGCAAACTCTACCCGTAGTTGAAAGCGTGCGCCCAAGGGTTCCCACGCCCACATCCCGCACGTAACAAACCTTTATTACTTTTTATCGCCGAGAGGATACTATGGCCTTTGCGCAAAATGCAAAAGAATTTGTCATGAAATGGAAAATCCAACTATTAGCTGCTGCAGTGGTGTTGGCACTGAGCAGCGGAGCTTGGTATGGCTGGCAAAAATACACCCATGCTCAAAGTCCCGAGGCTTACGCAGAAAAACTTAATGCAGCCTTAGCTGCCAAAGATTTGGAAAGCCTCGCCACATTGGTGGATTTTCGAGAACTTACCGAAGATATAGCCACACGAATTTTAGCCCAGCCCATGCCTTCTGCATTTAGCACTCCAAACCAGCAAGAAGTGCCTCTTTTGGCAGAGCAAATACAAAACTTTTTTCTGGCAAATATTAAAGAACCTAAAGATGCGCCCACAGATGATTATGAAGTGGATCCTTTAGACCCCATATTTCCCTTACCTGTGGACTTTATAAAGCAAATAGCAGGTAACTTTATAGTGGAAACAAAGGTCAATAATGGTGCCATTCTCTCGGTAAAAATGCATTACCCACGCCTAGATAAAGAGTATCCTTTTTATTTTTTCATTAAACAAAACCCTGAATGGCGCTTAACACGCCTAGCCAATGCCGAAGAATTGCTCAAAACCTATGTGGCAGAAGAAACTGTAGTAGAAGCAGGGCGTAAAAAAGTGTATGATAAACAAAGAGCTCAGGACTTAAAGCGCATTGAAGCACAATTTCATGTGGAAGAATGTACTGCTTTTATTCATAGCCCGCGCGGACAAACAGTTCCACTGCTTATGGTGCGTATTGCCGGCTATAATAAAGGCCCCTTTGTTATTCGTAATATGACTTTTGACACCACAGTTAATGTGCAAAATGAAGAAGCAGAACTGGCCTTTGAACACAAAATCAATACGGCAGCCAGGTTAAATGTGGGTACTAATTTAGAAGACTCTTATTCTTTAGAGCTCGAAACAGAAAGCCGCGAAGCTAAAATTTTATTAGGCGCCAAAAAGCTTACCTGTACTGCCACGGTACATTTTATGACTTTGGACAATGGTACCATGCTCAAAGCTCCGGCAGATGAAAGCACCATTACCAAACCCTTACCCAAAAAATAAGATATGCGCATGTGAGAAAAAGCCTTTTTTAGCTCTTCCCTTATGATACAGCTTATGGCAACATGATGGGTCGCAAAAAGTCACCATGGCGCCACTTGGGTGTCACCATGGTTATATATATTGTTTAACGGTTTAACCCCAAGTATAGCTAGGAGAATATATGACACAGCTTAGCCGCTCTACCCATATTTCTGTTCACGTGCATAAAGACGAAGCCGCCATGGCCGAGCGCGCCGCACATATTTTTGCAGAACATTGCGAAGACGCCGTGGCAGAACGCGGCGTTTTTAACGTGGCTCTTTCCGGTGGACTTACCCCCATTCCTTTATTCCAACTTTTAAGCAGCCCTGACTGGGCCGAGCGTTTACCCTGGGATAAAATTAATATTTATTGGGTGGATGAGCGCTGCGTTGGCCCCGAACACAAAGACAGCAATTATGGTATGGCACGTCGTGAACTGCTCACGCATGTATCAGCCATGCACTACTATCGTATGCGCGGCGAAAATAATCCCGAACAAGCCGCCTTACAATATGAAGATATGCTTCGCGAACATTTTAAAACGCCTCAGGACATTCCGCGTTTTGATTTTATTCTTCTTGGTATGGCAGAAGACGGTCACACCGGTTCTATTTTCCCCGGCTCCCCTGCCTTGGTGGAAACAAAGCGCCTTTGCATTGACCAATATGTGCCAGAGCGCAAGGCCGATCGCATTACCTTAACCTTACCTGTACTTAACAATACACGTTGCTGTATGTTCTTAGTTTCTGGCAAAGAAAAACATGCGGCCCTTAGAAGATCTCTTGACTTGCTCGAGCCCCCCACCCTACCCGCACAAAAAGTGCGCCCCACCTTTGGGGATCTTATTTGGATTGTGGATGAAGACGCAGCCCTAGGCTAGAATACTACCTTTTTTAGGTGCACATTTGCCTTCATATATCAAGCCTCTGTATATTCGCTATGCAGAGGCTTTTTACCATTAACAAAGTATAAGATTAAAAAACTCTACGTAGTCGATGCTTAAAAACGTATTTTCA
>CAYJHH010000134.1:0-7564 GCA_964369995.1 uncultured Desulfovibrionaceae bacterium | reverse complement strand
AATCCATTTTATTGGCTTCAATTTTAGAAAAATCTAAAATATCATTAATAATGCGTAATAGCCCTTTGGCAGAAATGGTAATTTTTTCAATATAATCCAATTGGGTTTGATGCAAATTGCTCTTATCAAATACTTGTAAAAAGCCGAGCACAGCATTCATGGGAGTGCGAATTTCGTGGCTCATGGTGGCAAGAAAATCACTTTTGGCTCTGGCGGCAGCTTCAGCTGCATCTTTTGCACCTATGAGCTCTTTTTGCACCTGATGAATAGTAGTCACATCATGCGCCCAAACCATATGATGCCATTTTCCATACCATGTGGTTCCAAGAACCGTGACAGAAAGATGACGTTCGTGATTATGGGGGTCTACCACAGATATGGGTAAATCATACACATTAATGCCATTTTCCAATTGCGCACGCACAGCAGTGACTTCTTGGCAAAGATTGAGTTCTTCCATGGGGAAGGGTTTACCCACTTCTATTCCCATCATATCTTGAATGGCCGGGTTACAATATTCCACGTTCTGTGCTTGCGTATAAAAGAAGCCCGAAGGAGAAGAATCTAAAATTTCATGTAAGCGTTGTAGCTCTCCTTCCAATTGTTTCTGCAATCGCAAAGTATCTGTAATATCAACACAAAGGTTAACAGCATACTTTACTTTACCATCATCATCATACACAGGGGATTGCATATTTTGAAACACAAATTCCTTACCATTGGGATCCACAAAATCAAAGGTGCTATTGCGCGGCATGCCATCTTTAAGCACGCCAGCCACCATTTGCACTTGCTTTTCAAAGGTTTTAGAATCCATGCCATATAAGATGCCTGCACGTAACTCCTTTAAAGAATTGACGCCGAGCACATCTAAAGCTGCTTTATTGGCAAGGCGTACCCCTTCAGCAGAATGCACCATAAGGGTATTTGGCAAAGCATTAATAATTTGTTGCAATTCATCATGTTGCGTTTTTATAATTTCCACTTCGCGGTTGGCCTTGTACACAGATATATCTGTACCAAGCAGTAGGTGCATTTTTCCTTCCCGCACATGTGGCATGGTGGTGCATTGCATGTGGAATGGTTGTCCTTCAGGAGGAACCATGGTGAGCACAAAGGGTACCCGCTCTTGTAAAAAATCATGCAATTGCTCCATGCTCAACCCTTCTACATAATCGAAAAGTTGCATGGATTGTTCGGGATTTTTCCAACCTAGCTGCTTATAAAAATAGTCATTGGCACTATGTACAAAGCCTTGATCATCCACATAAAAATAAAAAATACCATTGGTATTGGATACAGCTAAGGCAAAGTTTTTATAGCGTCTATAGGCATTGCTCACTTGTAAAAGGTAGAGCATACAAAAAAACAGTGCCACAAACAAACACACCACAAAAAACATGGACATTTCTATAATGTCGTCAACATTATCCGCAACATTTTTTCTGGGAGAAATACTTACCACTTTCCACCCCGTGTTGCCTATGGGATCCAAAGTAATTAAGCTTTCTTGCCCTTCAAAAAGTAAAGGTGTGGCCTCCTTTTCATATTTTTCAATTAAAGCATAGCTTTCTTCTGTAATGGGTAAATTATTTTCTGTAAGAATCTTTTTCCAAAAAGAGTCCGTATTCACTTTGGAACGATGTATCCAGCTGCCATGCGCATCTACAAAAACCAATTCAGCATCATTAGTACTTTCATACGTTATGCCATGGAGAAAATGCGGTCTGTTAACATCTTCCAAAACCACAAGCACACCGGCCACGTCTCCTTTTTCATCAAAAATGGGCGCGCCGTGAGCAAGCACAGGGGCAGCATAGTCTACCTTCTCAATACGAGGAGAGCTACAGGGGATACCTTGGAGGGCTTTTTGAAAGTAATCACGCTCACCAATATGCATGCGCAAACCATTAATGCTTATGGCCTCTCCTTGCATATTGGCAATGAGTATATCATACCAATTATTTTTTTTCAGAACTTCACGTAAATAATGAAAGGCTTCTTGGCGGTTATTCTGCACATCGGCAAGTAAGGGATTATGAGCAGCATGGATTAAATCCTCTATGGTTTGCCCCAAACATTCCTCTACCACCGATGAAGCATGAGCCCCCACTTCATGCATGGATTTTTGCACTGTATCATAAAGGACGGCCTCAAGACGCCACATATAATAAAGCCCCATCGCCGCCATAAGCACTGGCATGAGACACATAAATAAAATAACTTTTCTTATATTTGTATGCTCTTTAATCTTTGTAAACATAAAATCTCCGCTGAAAAGTTCTTAAAAATACGCTACTCTATTTGTGAACTTAGTATAAAAAACTTTTTATATACAAAAAAGTCTAAAAATTACTTACAATTATAGCGTGTGAAATGTACGACAATTTTATTCATAAAGCAAGAAATACCCCATGAGGCTTCATAATTTCCTTAGCATTTTTCCACTTGCAGATTCCCATGGAATATGGCACCTAGGTACGAATTATTCATTTATTTTTTTATAAACTTTAAAATAGGTTAAGACAGAATTAAAACTCTTTGGGTAACTAAATTATCATGACACGGGACAGCCTACACACCATACACGCCCCTTCTTCGTCAAAAAAAGGGCGTCGCCTCCACTCTTTAAAAGAGCTTAAAGAAAAAAACTTACTGCAACAGACACAACACATTAATCAAAAACCTCCTCAAAAAAAACCCAAACCTGCTTTAGAACGCATAAAGCGCTTCAGTTTATGGAGCGTAGGCATATTCTTTGCCCTTATACTGCTTGTGGGTGCAAGCCTTGCTTACCTCACCTCGCCGCTGGGTGAAAAAAATCTCACAGCCTTGGTGCAAAAAGGAGTGAACTATGTGGGTAAACCCATGGGTTTGCGTATTCACTTAACAAGCATTCGAGGTTTTTGGGACGGAAAAATACAAATTTATGATTTACGCGTGTATGATGCTTACGGCCCTTGGTTGCGTATTGAGGAAGGCACCCTACATCCGCAATGGTCTAGCCTTGCAAAGGGCTCTTTAGCCACGTGGCAATACCGCCGCGAAAACAAAATTAATGATTCCTTACGCTCACAAGCTGCGCCTCTTTCTACACTACCACAAAATCATGAGAACACTTTTATACAAGATGAAGATAGCCTTACTAGTCAAGAGGTAGAAAATGTAGCCACTGCCTCCATTGAAAATCCACAAGAGGAACATGACATTGTGGATTCTCTACTTACTGCTGAAAAAGTACTAAAAAATAAAGTTGTTATTGGTTTAAAACTAGGTACACTGGTGGGTGTGCATATGCCGCGTTTTCCTAAGTATACCACAGAAGAAATACAAACACCTGAGGAGAAACAGACACCCATTACTTTTTTACCTTCTTGGTTTGCCTTGGATATTGGGGAAATTGAACTCGTTGAGTTCCAATTGGGTCCCAAGGGCAAATCCATCACCATTTCCACTCGCTTGCATGGACAAATCAGCGAAAAAAAATTGCGCTTGCGCACCACGCTTTTGGCAGCGTCTGAAATCTCAGCCCATTGGATTTTACCTCCTGTGCAAGAATTACCCTCTGACGTTACGCTAAATTTGCGCCAATTAAGTAAACTTTCGCAAGATTTTTCAGAAAATTTAAAACAAAGACGTGAAAACAAATACGATGCCAAACATATTCTTAGCTTGGCCTCTTTAGATTATGATAATGGTGATGTGGATTTACGCTGGCAATGTAATGACTCCTTTTTCACCCCTCTCTACCTCACAGGCGCCAAAAGCATTTGGTCAAGAGCACGTTTTCAGGCCCATTTTTCCATGTGGCCACCCAATCCAGAACATCCGGCACAAGTGCGCTTTGTCAGCCGCTTTGGCATACGATTGGATCAGGCAAAGCAAAATATCAAAGCTTCTTTGGCCTCAGGACAAGCCTTTTGGGATGGAACCACTTGGGTTTTACGCGATGTGGAATTGCGTAGCCCTGTAAAAAACACGAACATTGAAGCTAAGGGCAGCGCCGGCTATACCCCTGTGGACGGTTTCGGAACACAGTTTCAAATTTCCATAGAAAAGATTAAGATGTTAGCAGCGGTGTTAGGCGTGGAAGAAAAAGAACTTCCTTTAAAGGGAAAAGTTACGAGCGATTTTTATGCTTCTCGCGGCGGAAAACACATGCTATGGTGGGCCAAACCCCTGCCAGATTTTCAAAAAGAGCGCAGTTTACCGGGCTTTCACGCCAACCCGCATGATTATTCGCAAATTGCTAAAAGTGTACAACAGTATACAAAAACCATTCTTGCAACGGTAAAATCTGTACAAGCACATGTATCCCCATCTCCTCAGCCTGTGCAAAAAGCTCAAGCGAGCACAGCCGCCAAGGATAATGCAAAGGCTTCAGCGCAAATTCAGGCAACGCCCTTGGCAACACCTGTGGCAACACTTAAAGATCAAGTAGAAACCATTAAGCAATTACCCATGCCACAGCCCTCTAAAGGTGAAGAAGGGTTACGCTTTCGTTTAAAAATTGAAATTCCGAATCTTCAAATAGGGCAAGGAAACATAAAAGAAGCATTTTTCACCATACATGGAACGTCTGCGGATGCTACCACTGCACCGGCCGGAACCAACTACCCGCGTAAAGAACAGCCTGCAGTCATGTCAGACTTTACAGACAGTGGCTTGCCGCGTGGTTTGGTAGGGACAACATTTTTACGTTTGGGCGATATTTTAGGATTAGGGAGCGGTACCTATAAAAACACCTGGTTTGTGGGTGGTGCGCATGATGATTCAGATGTTTTCCAAGCAAGAATAAGAGATAATATCATTACACTTCCTGGTATTTCCAGTGAATCTGATATGTCCTTTGCCTATGCCCTTCCTAGAACCAAAAGACGTTGGCCATGGATAGATGGTAACTTCTCGTTTAAAATGACAGATTGGATATTTTTTGAGCGTTTATTTGATAGCCCCATGCAAATTGATAACATTGAATTTGCATCGTCTTTTAAATCTTTTCTGGATGAAACAGGACGGCCAGCACAGTATATGAATACCGTGTTTAAAGCAGATCGTGTGGACGCCACACAATTTATGGTGCGTAACACCATGGGCAAAACGGAAAGTAAAAATGTGCACGCTTTGGCAGATACTGTGGGGCTATCCATTGGTAATTTGCGCGAAGCACTTAAGCGAAAAATGGAATACACGCCACCTAAGGATTATCAAATTTTTACAGCCAACATTGATCTTTCTTCAGGACGCGGCGGCCCCGTGCGCTGGAACCATGGCGCGGCAGATATGTATATTGCCGGTGAAGATGCTCATTTTAATGTGAAAATGCTTGGAGATATCAATGCTTTGCTTGAAGGTATTTTCCACTTTCGTACCAGAACATTAAAATTAAAGGATATGAAAATATCAACACCACCCAAAGAGAAAAAATAATCAACTTTATGAGATTTTTTCACTTGCCATACCCCCTATATGCCTAAGGAGAGCAATATGAATTTTTTGTCTAAAGTGAGTACGTGTTGCCTCTTGCTTTGCAGCTTGTTTTTTGCACAAAATGCTCTTGCCATTGAAAAAGAGGCACAAATAAATCATAAAAATTCCCTGGGACAAACGCCTCTTATGCTTGCCGCATCTGGCGGTGTTAAAAAAGTAAAGCTTTTACTTGAAAATGGCGCCCATGTGAATGCACAAGATAATCAAGGCTATACTCCCCTGCTTTACGCTCTTTCAAGACGCGACATCATAAAAAATGTGCTCAAGTTGCTACTAGAAAAAGGGGCAAATGTGAGTGTACAAGATCGCTTTGGCTATACGCCCCTTATGATAGCTTCCATGAAGTATGGCGACATAAAGGATGAAGAAATATTTGACACCATACTCAATAACACCCAGAATATAGAAGCAAAAAATAGATTTGGTGAAACGGCGCTTTTTATGGCCGTGCGTCAAGGCTATCACGATATCCCAATACAAAGACTTTTAGCAAAGGGAGCTGATATTACGGCGCAAGATAAGGATGGCACAACATTGCTCATGCTTGCTACCAAGGGTCACATTGATAGAGCACAAATCTTAATTGCCCACGGCATAGATGTAAATGTACGTGACAATACAGGAAAAACAGCCCTTATGCACGCCATGATAGAACGTGATGATGACGTGCGCTTTGTCCCTTTACTCCACCAAGCCGGTGCAGATATTCATGCCAAAGACACATGGGGGAATACGGCTCTTTATTATGCCGCTGCCAAAAGTTCTGAAAAATGCGTAAAGGCTCTTTTGGATTTAGGTGCGCCTATGGACAAGGCCAATACCGCAGGAAAAACGGCCCTTGACATGGCCATAGAAAAAAGCTTTACAGCAAAGAATAACGATGAGCACCTAAGGTATGTTGCCATAACAAAGCTTTTAGACCCTAGTGGGAAGAAATTGTCCACAGCGCAAGCTAACCATATAAATGAAAGAAATAAAAGAAAATATTTTAGCAGTGAAGAAGTGAAAAGCTTTTTGGAAGCGGCCAAACAAGGCCACGCAGATAAACTCAAGGCTTTGCTAGATAAAGGCATATCTGCCAATGCCTTCCTTCATGGAACCCCCAATGCTATAGTTTTAAGTATAGCCCATGGCCGCCCTCAAATTCTTGAATTGCTTTTGGACAATGGAGCTGATGTTACTAAGACCCAGGATGAAATGCGTATATACTTCATGGGGGCAGCTAGAGATATTCAAAATGAAATGCGTACGCGCAAAGAAGATTTTGAAGCAGTGGACAAGATTATGCACACGCACCCTGCCATGTATACCATGCTTTTGCAAAATCGTGAAACAGAGCCCGTCGAAAGGCTTATAGCATCCGGAGCGGATATTAATTTTAAAGATAAGTCCGGTAAGACACCGCTTATGCTCAGCATTATTGCAGAAAGATTTTCTGTGGCAAGGTTACTTATTGAAAAAGGAGCTGATGTTAATATACAAGATGTAAGGGGAAATACAGCCTTAATGTATGCCGCCGATGCAGATTCGTACGCAAGCGCATTTGTTTCTTCCATTTTAGAAAAAAAACCAGACATCACATTGAAAAATAAGCAAAATCACACGGCTTTATTTTATGCAGAAAAGAAATTTCGCTTTAATAGGCTCTATGATTATGACATGGATGATGCACGCACGCTTAGCATCCTTGATGACTATATGGCCTCCCTTTCTAAAGAGAGTACCGAAGAGCCCAAAAATACTGCTAGCCAAGAAAAACCTGCCGTGCCACCTACTCCTGTGGCTGAAAAAACAAAGACAGTGACGCAAGAGCTTACGCCGACAAAGGTGCAACAATCCATAGCGCAACCGACAGCGCAACAGGCAGAGCAACCACAGGCAGAGAAGCCACAGAAAGAACAGCAACCGGTAGCACAACCAGCAGAGCAACAGGCAGAGCAATCGGCGACCACGCAAACAGCAATACAAAACACCCCTTCGGATCTGGCTAAAGCTACCCCCCCGGCACCCAAAAAACCCGGTATTGCCGTCATTGTCCCCACAAAGCAAGATTTTGTGGGACTAGAAGGCTTTG
>CAYJHH010000133.1:0-7655 GCA_964369995.1 uncultured Desulfovibrionaceae bacterium | reverse complement strand
CCCCAAAAAGCTCATCTAGCTCTTCAATGGTGGCCTTGGTATCTTCCACCGTATCGTGCAAAAGCCCCGCCACCACGGTGGCCTCATCAAAGCCAAGCTCCGCCAAGGTATGCGCCACCGCCAAGGGGTGAGATAAATAAGGTTCCCCGGATAAGCGCGTTTGCCCTGCATGCGCGGTGGCAGCATACACATAGGCCTTTTGTATAAGCTCAAGATTAGCTTCGGGATTTTGCGAAAGAGCGCTGTCCAAAATTTCCTGAATTCGTATCATACATCTACCTTATATAAAGTATTATCAAAACCTATGCCCCAAGCGTTGCGTAGAGCTCATTATGGTATAAATTGGGTGTGCTGTTCATTCTTAGGCACCCACCATTTTTCAAAGTTATACATAATGCCCGCCAAAGCCGCCTCTATGCCATGAAAACGGGATTGCACTATGGGCAAAGCATAAGGCACAAAAAGAAAGCAATAAGGTTGCTGCTCATGAAAAACCTCTTGCAGGCGCGCATATAAAGCCGCACGTTTTTGCATATCCGGTGTGGCACGAGCTGCTTCTAACAAAGAATCCACTTCTGCATTGACAAAACGCGTAAAATTAAGCCCGCCAGACTTGGCTTTAGACGAGTGCCATACTTCATAAATATCGGGATCTTGCCCCATGGTCCAAGCAAGAATCACAGCATCAAATTGAGCTTTATCCACAAATTCTTTTATAAATGCAGCCCATTCCACGGTGCGAATTTCCACCTTTATGCCTATGGCTTTCAGCTGACTTTGAATAACAATGGCCGTAAGAATGCGCTGCTCATTACCCTGATTCGTAAGCAGGGTAAAAGCAAAATCCTTACCGTCTTTTTCCAAGATACCGTCATTATTAGTATCTGTAAAGCCTGCTTCAGCTAAAAGATTTTTGGATGTTATTATGTCTTGCTGTACAGGTTGTAACTTTTCATGATACGCCCAAGTACCTGGTTTATAAGGACCAAAAGAAGTAATACCCTGTCCCATGAGCACGCCTTTGACAATACCTTCACGGTCAATGGCGTGAGATATGGCACGGCGTACCCGTACATCCTTAAAAAAAGGATGCAACATATTAAAGCCCATAAAAACATAAGAGGAAGATAAATATCTATATTTGCGATATTTTTCATCCCAAGCTGGCCCTGTGGTTTGGCGTAAGTATTGCTGTGGCGTCAGCCCCATCATATCAAGTTTTCCGGCTCTTGTTTCCAAAAACATGGTGGAAATATCTGGTATAATACGATATACCACTTCTTGAATATACGGCTCACCATCAAAGTATGTGGGAGAAGCCTTAAGGGTTATGGACGTTCCCGGCACCCATGCATGCAATCGATACGGGCCAGCCCCCAAAGGCTTGCGCGCAAAGGGCGTATTACGTAAATCCTGCCCTTCTAAAATATGCTTGGGCAAAATGGCGCTCATCCACGAGCTTAATGCTCTGGCAAAATATTTTTCATAGCGCACTTCAAAACTATATTTCCCTGTTTTTGTAAATTCTTTTACCGCCATGAAATCTTCGGCATACGGAGAAGCCGTTTTAGGGTCGGTGACGATTTTCCAGGTAAATTCCACATCATCTGCTGTTAACTCCGTGCCATCTTCCCACAAAATACCTTGGCGTAAGCGAAAGCGAAGCAAGGTACCCTCTTCTTCCACGCTGTACCACTCTGCCGCAAAAGGCTCCACTCGTAAATTTTTATCATAACGCAACAGCGACACATATAATTGCCCTGCCACCTCATGGGAGGCAGAATCCGTGGCCAAATACGGTATAAGATTAGAAGCCTCACCAATACTGCCCGTCACAAAGCGCCCGCCACGATCATGCACCGTGGGAGCAGTGATATTTTTTTCAATTTTCTCTTGCGCCTGAGCCATGCTTATCGTATGTATAAGTAAAGCGCCCCAAAAAATGAGTGTGAGTACGTATTTTATGCTTGTCTTTTTCCTAGGAAATAGGTAGGTATTCTTTAACATGATACTTCCGCCTTGGGGTATATTGATTTTATCGCATTTAAGGACATTTACATTCCATGTTTTCTACAGAACACAGTTGCTCAATTCGTCAATGTAATAACTTGCAAAAGTTTTCTTAGCAAAGAGTTTTATGACGCTATCCTTGGATTCCTGACATAAAAAGTAGCCTTAAGTATTCACAAACAAATACAAAGCCTTACTTGTATATATAATGTCGAAGAGTCAGTCCAGTCTTATTTTTAGAAATCATTATCGTTCGCAAGAAAAAGCGAACCGGGGAGTTCTTCAGCATGACAAGAGCTGAAAAAAACGCCGTAAGGTCTCTTGTGCAAACCTTTTCACAAGATACTATTCCCGAATATATTAGGGATAGTGGGCAGTATATTTTGGCTGAAGGTGGCCTACAAAGAACCAATATCACCCACGAAGGGGATCTTTGGAAGGTGCAAGGCACTGTGCAAGGGGAAGACTTACAAGTCTACACCCCTACTCTTACCATTTGCCTTACCGACTATACCACCAAGGTTCAATGCAACTGTTCCGACTCCTTTACTTCTGTATGCCGTCACGGTGCAGCCGTCACTTTACAATTACTGACAGATTTGCGCGATGATGACTTGCAAGAAGAAGTTGCTCCTCAACGTGCTGAATGGAAACAAAGTTTTCGTTCTTTCTTCTCCACAGAAATGGAGCCAGAAGCCGGACGTCACTACCTTATTTTCCGCTTTTACCCAGAGCCTGGGCGTCTTTCTGTGGCTTTTTTCCGCGGCCGCCAAAATAAAACCGATATTTCCTCGGTGCATGCAGAAATTACCCTTGAGCAAATTATCCGTAATCCGGAATGGTGCGAAATTTCGCCGCAGCTCACCGACGTGGCCAGGCAAATTGGTCAGCATCAAGATTATTATGGGCATAAAGTAGAAATTCCCGAAGGCCTTGTCTCTTGGTTTTTCTGGGCAATTAGCCATGAATATTATTTATACTGGCGTGATACAGACTATAAATGCCGCATTGAGAATACGCCCTTTGTGCTCAAATTAAAGCCGGAAATCAATGACGATGGCTTGCTCTTCTCCGTGCTACTTATTCACGAAGGCAGACCTCCCATATCCCTTATGCAACAAGCGCAAGGCGAAGAGGAAATCACCTTTCATGGCCAAATACCCATTTGGGTTTGCCACAATAAGAATTTCTTCCCTGTGCAAACGGGGCTGAACTTACCCCTTGTGTACGATCTT
Organism: uncultured Desulfovibrionaceae bacterium; assembly: GCA_964369995.1. GTDB lineage: Bacteria > Desulfobacterota > Desulfovibrionia > Desulfovibrionales > Desulfovibrionaceae > CAYJAD01. Next base: position 4,410 of record CAYJHH010000133.1, on the reverse strand, counting down.
TTGTACGCGCGCCCTGTGGTGCCTCATGAAGAGATTTCAGAATTTTTGGATCGCGTGTGGACGCGTTTACCAAGTACTAACCTTTTTGAGCCACAAAAATTCTTAAAACGCATGGCGCCCATTTTTCAGCCGGCCACGTACAATCCCAAACTCTTTTTGGATGAAGAAGGCAGTTTACTCACCCTTGAAATTGAAAATATTTATGAAACGGTGCATGGCGAATTTTTGCTCAACGGCCCCAATCCTGATTTCCAAACGGGAAGCTATGCCTATGGTTCTTCTACTTTCTTGGTACAAAGACATCAAGACGAAGAGCGAGAGCTACTAGACACCTTACACGGCATGGGCTTTCAGCACAGAAGCAATAAATTATGGTTTCTCGAGCCAGAAGAAGCCATTGCCTTCTTGCTCGACTCCTATCCAAAATTGCTCGAAGACTATCGCGTTTATGGCGAAAAAGCCCTGTCGCGCTATAAAGTGCGTACCTCACAATCGGTCATTACAGCTTCTGTGGAAAGCGATGAAAATGAAAAATGGTTCTCGCTGGATATTAATATTGAATACGATGGCCAATCTGTGGCCTTGGATAAAATTTGGAAGGCTTGGGTTAAAGGCAAACGCTATGTGCAACTTAAAGACGGCTCTTACACAAGCTTGCCAGAGTCTTGGTTAGAAAAACTTTCGCACAAATTGCACGCCTTGGGTCTTGACCCCAGCAAACCGCCGCAACAGCAATTTAAGCAATACGAAGCCCCCATTTTGGATAATATTTTGGAGGACTTCCCCACGGTGCATACGGACTCTTTCTGGAATAAATTACGTGAAAAAATCCGTAATTTCCAAGAAGTGCGCCCCATTGATACACCCAAGGGACTTAATGCGGATTTACGGTTTTATCAAAAACAAGGTATTTCTTACTTAAACTTCCTTTCTGAATACAGTTTTGGCGGTATTTTGGCCGACGAAATGGGCCTGGGCAAGACCATTCAAACCCTTGCTTTTATTCAGTATATGATAGAAAACAACTACCATGGACCAAACCTTATCATCGTCCCCACCTCGGTGCTACCCAACTGGGACAGAGAAGCAGAAAAGTTTGTGCCTTCTTTGCGTCGTCTTATCATTTACGGTACACGCCGCGAGAATATGTTTAAGCAAATTGACAGTTCTGACCTTGTGGTCACCACCTATGCGCTTTTACGTCGTGACCTTGAAGAATTTGAAAAGTATGAATTTAACTCCATTATTTTGGACGAAGCCCAAAATATTAAAAACCCCAATACCATCACGGCGCGCTCTGTGCGTAATATTAATGCTAGAATGCGCCTTTGCCTTTCGGGTACGCCCATTGAGAACAATCTCTTTGAACTATGGTCATTGTTTGAATTTCTTATGCCGGGCTTTTTGGGCTCGCAACACTCTTTCCAGCGTGGCATTGTCAAACCCATTAAAGATGGCGATGTGGAAACTTTGGAATATTTGCGCACCCGCGTTCGTCCCTTTATTTTGCGCCGTACCAAGTCCGAAGTGGCTAAGGATTTGCCGCCTAAGGTGGAAAGCGTCACCTGTTGCGCTTTAGAAGAAGCCCAAGCCGAACTTTACGCTGCTTTGGCGCATAAGCTAAAAATGCAAGTGCTGGCCGATGTGGATGAAAAAGGCATTGGTAAAAGCCAAATGTCCATTTTGGACGCCTTGCTTAAGTTGCGTCAAATTTGTTGTCACCCACGCTTACTCAAAATTGATATGCCAGGCTTTAGCACGAGCCTACCTTCCGGTAAGTTTGATGCCTTTAAAACCATGGTCACGGACATTGTGGAAGGAGGCCATAAGGTATTAGTCTTCTCTCAATTTGTGCAAATGCTTCATATTATTCGCCAATGGTTGCAAGCTTCAGAAATTCCCTTCTGTTATTTAGACGGAGCTAGCAAAAATCGTTTTGAGCAAGTAGACACCTTTAATAATGATCCAAATATCCCCATCTTCCTTATTTCTTTGAAAGCTGGGGGCACAGGGCTTAACCTCACCTCTGCAGATTATGTTATCCACTATGACCCATGGTGGAACCCTGCAGTGGAAAATCAAGCCACAGACCGTACACACCGTATTGGACAAACCAAGCAAGTCTTTTCGTACAAGCTTATTTGCCAAAACACTGTGGAAGAAAAAATTCTTAAATTGCAAGAAGCCAAACGCGGTGTGGCAGAGGCCATTATACCCGGTCAAGATACCATGCAATCTTTAACACGCGAAGACTTGGAAATGCTTTTCGATGTCTAAGCCTAGGGGTTTATGCAATCACGAATCTTGCCTTTAAGTCTTTACGCAGCAGCGGTGCTCTCTTGGGCGCTGCTGCTGTGGCCTTATCCCATCACAGTCTTCATGGCTGCTTGTATTTCTTGCGCCTTTTTTCCACTTTTTCAACGTTTACAAAACATCTTTCCTGGGTGGCGCGGCATAGTTTTGTACACTTGTGGTATGATATTAGCCGTTCTCATCCCTCTCTCCATATTCATAGGTGTTGTGACGCCTCAAGTGGCTGCAGGCATAAATATGCTGAAAAATTTGCGGGATAACAATTTCCAACTACCGGAACATTGGGTACAAAGAATAGAAAACCTAGGCGAGAGCCTTTCCATTATCCCCGGTTTTGATACCATGGTGGAAGAGTTCACCACCAACTTTGAAAGCGGCCTTTCGGATATGACCACAGTCATCATTGGCAAAGGAGTGAGCCTGGTGGGTAGTACCATGACGGCTTTGTGGCTTATCTTTCTCTTTGCCATGCTTTCTGTCTTTTGCTCCATCTACGCCGCACGCATTTTTAATCTAAGCTATACCCTACTTCGAATGCCTGAAGCCATGCTGAGCCGCTTCATTGAGGCCTTACGCGGGGCTTTACGTAGTGTTTTCATAGGCGTACTTATGATTGCTCTGGCGCAAGGTATTTTATGTGGCGTGGGATTCACCGCAACAGGCGTTAAACAGCCGGCCTTTTGGGGTCTTTTAGCCACCATGGTAGCGCCCATCCCAGTGGTTGGCACAGCGCTAGTATGGGTACCGCTTTGCCTTATGCTTTGGTTCACCGGATCCACCGTGGAAGCCATTGGCCTCTTTGCGTGGTGCATGATGGCAGTGGGCGGCATAGATAACATTTTACGACCACTTTTTTTACAACAAAACATCAACGCACCGCTTTTTTTACTTGTCATTGCCATACTCTGTGGGTTAGCATCGTTCGGTCCCGTGGGTATTATTATTGGTCCTGTTCTCATTAGCTTTGCCATACAAGCTGTCAAAGAAGCTGATACCCTTTACACCATACGAAAATCCGAATAAGGATACTGGTTTGCTTATGATAAAACGTTTATATGTTTGCGTTATTGCTTTAAGTATTTTACATATTTGCGCCTTTGACGCCTTAGCTGAACTTACCTCTCGCGCTGCTATTTTAATGAATATGTCCAATGGACGCATCCTCTATAAGCATAATCCTTACGACCTTATTCCCCCAGCATCACTCACAAAAGTTCTTAGTATGTATGTCACACTTGACCTTGCTAAAGCCAAAAAAGTCTCCCTTAATAAGAAAACGAAAATCAGCTCTGCAGCCATTAAAACAGGTGGCTCAAAAATGCGCTTAAGGCGTGGTGAAAGCGTAAGTATTGAAAAATTACTTTTGGGCATGGCGGTTTCTTCCGGAAATAATGCTAGCCACGCAGTGGCGGAAGCAGTGGCCAAAGACAGTGACGCCTTCATCAAAATGATGAATAGCAAGGCCAAGAAAATAGGCATGAAAAACAGTACTTTCAAAACACCCCATGGCCTACCTGCAGAAGGACAACTCACCACAGCTTATGATATGCTTAAAATGGCGCGCAGTTATATTAATGCACACCCCAAAGCCATGAAATTCCATAACACAAGGTCTTTTAAGCATAACAATGTACTTCACAAAAGCACCAATAAATTACTTGGAAAAGTCCCCGGAGTCTATGGCCTAAAAACTGGCTACACTAATGCTTCGGGCTTTAACCTTATTTTTACAGCCAAAAGAGGTGATGTACAATTACTTGGCGTCATCATGGGTGGCCCCACACGCGCCATCCGCGACGCTGAAGCCACAAAAATCCTTGAGGCAGGCTTTGCTAGCCCCAATTCCTCCACAAAAGTAGCTCGCGCGCTCGATAAAAAAAGCTACAACGCAAGCAATAGCAAAAAATAAGAACTCAGACTTCTTGACAAAGATAAACATTTGAGGCACAAACTCTTCACACGAGCCAACTTAGCTCAGTTGGTAGAGCAACTGATTCGTAATCAGTAGGTCGGGAGTTCAATTCTCCCAGTTGGCTCCAGAATTTCAAGGGTTTACAGCTAAAAACTGTAAGCCCTTTTTTCGTATATAGGCACTTT
>CAYJHH010000132.1:0-7744 GCA_964369995.1 uncultured Desulfovibrionaceae bacterium | reverse complement strand
TTTTACCTTTTGACGCCGTAATAAACTTTGCCAGAAATTAACGTATGGAATACGTTTTCTGGCAAAGTTTAGACAACTGAAATACTTTTTTTCAGATGTCGACGACACAAGTCATGCCTGCGGCATGGCTTGCCGCCACGTAAAATAAGCCGGAATTTACTTCCGGCGTCCCCGAAAGGGGTATTTGTAGTGAGCGTGCCTTTCTTAAAAACGTATGAAAATACGTTTTTAAGCATCGACTAAATAGATGTAAAAAAGTAAACAAAAAAGCCTGTCCGTAAAAAGACAGGCTTTTTTGTTTATATAAGTTGGGTGTTAGCGTACAAAGTTTTGAAAGTAGTCAATGGTTTTTACCAGACCTTCACGCAAGGTGATGGTAGGTTCCCACTGCAAATGCTCTTTAGCCATGCTAATATCTGGGCGGCGTTGCTTGGGGTCATCTTGTGGCAGGGGCTCATAAATAATTTTGGAAGAAGTACCCGTCATTTCCACCACAGTTTCTGCCAATTCTTTAATGGTAAATTCACCGGGGTTGCCCATATTCATGGGGCCTGTGAAATCATCGGCAGAGCCCATAAAGCGTATCATAAGTTCAATGAGGTCATCCACATAGCAAAAAGAGCGCGTTTGGGATCCATCACCGTAAATGGTAATGTCTTTTCCTTGCAAGGCTTGCATGATAAAATTAGACACCACACGTCCGTCATTGGGGTGCATGCGCGGCCCATAGGTGTTAAAAAGACGTCCTACCTTTATGGGAAGGTTGTGCTGGCGATAGTAAGAAAAGAAAAGAGTTTCAGCACAGCGCTTGCCTTCATCATAACAAGCTCTGGTGCCAATGGGGTTTACATGTCCCCAATAATCTTCCGTTTGTGGATGTATGTTGGGGTCGCCGTATACTTCAGAGGTGGAGGCCTGAAAAATACGCGCGCGTAAGCGCTTGGCAAGGCCTAGGGTATTAATGGCGCCGTGCACGCAAGTTTTGATGGTTTGCACAGGGTCATGCTGATAGTGAATGGGTGATGCAGGGCAGGCAAGGTTGTAAATTTCGTCTACTTCAAGGTAAAGCGGAAAGGTAACATCGTGTCGCAATAGTTCAAAGCTTTTGTGGTCAAGCAAGTGCTCCACATTTTGTCTTGCGCTGGTGAAAAAGTTATCCACACAAACCACTTCATGACCGTCGGCTAAAAGGCGCTCACAAAGATGCGAACCCACAAAGCCTGCGCCACCTGTTACCAATACTCTTTTACGTAAGTGCATATGCCCTCCAAAAAATAACAATATATTTTATCTAAGAAAGCGTAGGAAGGCAATATAAAATATCTCATTGGCGCCACCATTGGCAAGGCTTATATTTTGTATACATAACACAAGGTAGTGCGTACACTGTTTACATATTATTATTTTTGTATTGCTGCTATGCTGAAGATTCGTTGAAAGGAGTGCTTTATGGCAGAAGATATGATGAATTTCGCATTTTTACGTAAAGAGCCGCCCAAGCCTAAAAATAGGCGTGTGGGAATTATCGGGGCAGGGCCTTCGGGTTTAGCGGCATGTGGCTTTTTAGCTTCTCAGGGCTATCAAGTTGATGTGTACGATAAATTACCCAAACCTGGTGGGCTGATGCTTTTTGGCATTCCAGGGCATCGCATCCCTTCTGCACGTATTCAGCGCGGCACCACCCATCTTGCGCGTACCTATGGTGTGCATTTTCATAATCAAACAAAAGTCTGCTGTTCTAGCCCTTTATTCGAAGAAGAAGGGGATCACTTTTCACAAGATATGCGCAGCTTAGATGAGCTGGTGGAAGAGCATGATGCTATTATCATTTGTACTGGCTCGTGGAAATCGCGCCGCCTTGGCATTGAGGGAGAAAAACTGACCGGTGTACTTTCAGGTTTAGAATTTCTTTTTCCCATTCGTGCTGTGCGTTATGGAAATGTTAATGTGCAGCCCCCTGAAGTCAAAGATAAAACTGTTGTGGTCATTGGGGCGGGGTACTCTGCTGTGGATGTGGCGCATAGTGCCTTACAGATGGGAGCCAAAGCTGTGCATATGCTGTATCGGCGCAGTATGCAAGAAGCGCCGGCGGGGCGTTTTGAATTGGAACGTATGGTGAAAGACGGCTGTTTTTGGCAAGAGCTGTGCGTACCCACGCGCATAGTGGGAGAGGAGCAGGTGCAGGGCTTGGAATATGTGCACAGAGCCACAGGTGAAAGTTATACTTTGGCCGCAGATATGGTGGTTTCTGCCATTGGGGAAATTCCCACGCCACCTTTTCAGGAACAATTGGGCCTTACCGACGTGCGTAAGGGCGAGGTTCGCTGGCTGCATATGACCAAGATAGATAATGTCTTTGTGGCTGGGGATGTGCTCACAGGGCCTAGCAAAATAGGCAAGGCTGTGTATAGCGGTTTGCGAGCGGCGCGTTCTTTGGCGCATTGGCTGGATTTAAAAGCGCAACATCGTGAATCTGAATATAATTATGCCGCCGATATTATTGCCCCCCGTGCGTTGAGGTAAAATTATGAGCCAAAAAATTAAAGATAAAAAACCTTTGACTGGTAAAACCTTATACATAGATTATGAAAAATGTATTGGTTGTGAAACCTGCGAAGCGGTGTGTAAGTTTTTGTATGAACAGCCGCGCATTGTCATGGCGCGCAGTGCCGAAGGGCAAATAGTGCCTGTATATTGCATTCACTGTGAACAAGCCTATTGCATGAAAATTTGTCCCCATGGTGCCATTAGCCGCGATGCGGACAATGCTGTGATTTTAGATACCATGCTGTGCCGCGGTTGCGAAACACGTAACTGTATGCTGGCATGCCCTTATGCCGGCTTTTTTGAATCTGATAAAGGCGTGGGCAGCCGAAAGTGTGACCTTTGCGCCCAAAGGCGTGCGCAAGGTATGGAGCCGGCATGTGTGGATATGTGTCCTTGCGGTGCCATCTTATATGTGGAGCGGGCTCATTTGGATGCAGTAAGTTCGCAGGCTTCGCGCCAGATGCGTGATGACGTGTTGGCTACTTTTTTAGGCAAGCGACGGCCATAGTATTTTCACTGGCAAAGGGCGCTATGCTTGCTTTCCCCTTGCCTAATGGGCTGCGCCTTCGTATACTCATATTCATGTCAAAAGCCATAGCCATTTTTATTCCTCCCTTATCCTCCATGAGCGGCGGCCTTTGGGTACTGTTGCAGGTGGGGGAACATCTTGCGCGCTTAGGCCACGCGGTGTCTTTTGTCATTCATGAGCAAGGCGCGGCTTTGCCTTTATATACAAGTATACGGCAAAAAACGTCACTTCCCTTAATGTCTTGGGGGCAGGCCGGCATAACTGATCAGCATGTATGGATAGTGCCTGAAGGCTGGACGCATGCGCTTATTTTGGGCTTAAGAGTGGGGGCGCGCTGCATTGTTTATATGCAAAATTGGGCTTTTGGCTTACGCGCCTTGCCAGAAAATGTGTCTTGGCATCAATTGCCAGTGGAATTTTTGCATGTGTCAGAACCGGTACGCTTGTGCCTTAAGGAAATTACCGGTAAGGATGGCCCCATTTTGCGACCCGGCATAGATACGACGCTGTTTTACCCCCCGCAGCGAGATATGGACGCAGCTGCACAAGGTAAAATTCGCATTGCTTGGATGCCGCGTAAAAATAAAGGTTTAGGTGCGCAGATTATAGATGCGTTTACGCAGCGCTGTGCGCGTAGCCATGCGTATATGGAAGTGGAGTGGGTAGAAATTGTAAAAATTCCCCATGAAAAAGTGGGTGAAGTCTTGCGCTCCTGCCATATTTTTTTACTGACGGGTTTTCCCGAGGGATGCCCTTTGCCTCCTTTGGAAGCCATGGCCTCAGGCTGTATTCCTGTGGGCTTTACAGGCCTTGGGGGCTGGGACTATATGCGCCAAGCGGCGCAAGAACCTTATTTAGCTAAGCCCTTTTTTACCCTGCAGCCCACACCGGCAGATGTGGCCCTTGCTCAATCTGCAGGGTTTGACTCGCCTGTGGGTAATGGTTTTTTTGTGGAAGATGCCCATGTGCTGGCCGCCACCTTGGCTTTGGAGCATGCGGCTCTTTTGGTGCACAAGGGCGGAGAAGCTTTAGCCTTGGTGCGTAAACACATGGCACTGACGGTGCAAGGCTATACTTTAGAAAAACAATATGAACAAATACAAAGGTTAGAACCTTTTTTTACGGCCTAAACTATGTCTAAAAAAACTTCCATGGCGCCGCAGCTTATGGCGCAAAATTTGGCCTTACCACCTTGTGGTGTGGATAGTCATGCCCACTTGGACTCCTCGCAATTTGATCGCGACCGAGACGAAGTGCTTGCGCGCGCTCAAGAATGCGGCATTGCCTATGTGGGTAATATTTTTTTAAAACCGCATGAATTTACACAAAGGGCGGCGTATTTTGCCGAGCATCCTGAGGTGTTTTTTGCTCTTGGGGTACACCCTTGTGATGGAGAAGAGTGTGACGATGCAGCCATTGCTGTCATGCGCGAGCATTTTTTACGTGAGCCACGGCTGAAGGCCTTGGGGGAAATAGGGCTTGATTTTTATTGGGACGCTTGTCCAAAAGATGTGCAAATTCATGTTTTTGTAGAACAATTGCATTTGGCTCGTGAGCTTTCTAAGCCAGTAATTATTCATAGCCGCGATGCCACGGACGCTTGCATTGCCATTTTGGAAAAAGAAGGCTTTAAAGATTATCCCTTACTTTGGCATTGTTTTGGGGGTACTGCTACGGAAGCTAAGCGTATTGTATATAATGGATGGCATGTGTCCATTCCTGGGCCTGTGACCTATCCTAAAAATAGTGATGTGCGCGAGGCTTTATTGCATATACCCCAAGATAAACTTATGTTGGAAACGGATTGTCCTTATCTTTCGCCGCAAGAGTGGCGTGGAAAGCGTAATGAACCGGCCTATACGGTATTTACGGTGGACACGGTGGCTCAAGTGTTGGACATGCCGGCAAATAAGGTGTGGGAGCTATGCGGAGAAAATGCGAGACGCTTTTTTAAGCTTGGAGAATTTGCCTAGTTTTCATTGTTCTCATTGAGCATTCTGCTTTTTTGAAATTCATTGAAAGTGATTTTCAATGAAAGCTAAAATTTCCCCATAATGAAGTTGACGAACTCCATTATGGGGAAAACTTTTCTTGGCCATGCTTTACCACGCTTAGGGGCGCCTATTTATGAAGGTGCGTAAGCAAAACACGGGAGCAAAGAACTTTGCATTAAGCCAATAAGGCTGCTACGCGGGAGGCATCAAGGCCGCTGTGTACATGTAGTGCAGCGTAGGGATCTTCGGTAATCATGGACATGGTTTGTTCCATGACGGCTTCTACATCCTCATCGGCAAGTAAGGTGGGCTCGGTATACGAGTTTGCATTTACCTGCACGCTATCGGCGGGTACATCGTACTCTTGTGCTAACTGAGTTTGACGAGGCTCAGCTTGCGCATTTTTCACAGTTTCCCATTGCATGGTGTTTATGCTACCAGAAATATTGGAAATAGTATTCATATGTGACTCCTGACGGGTTTAGAGCAGTTTTTGCCTTGCAAGGCTATGTACTCATGTTGATGCAAGAGCCGTTCCAGAGTAAGATGTGGCACAATGTTCCTTTTAGGAATTTTTTCATCAAAAGCCCTTGACTATATGCCAATGTATTTTATTTATTGCGAGTAGAAAATTTTTTTGAGGAGATGTTTTTATGTCCGAACAGGTCACTACACAGGAAAATGATTCCACCCCTGAGCAAGCAACGCAGCATGAATTCCGTGCTGAAGTGCGCAAAGTGCTCAATATTATTACACACTCACTCTATACTAATCGTGAAATATTTTTGCGCGAGCTTGTGTCTAATGCCTCAGACGCTTTAGATAAATTACGCTTTCAACAAAATACAGGCCAAAATCCTGCCGGCGCAGATTTACCTTTTGAAATTGCCATTACAGCTGATAAGGATGCAAAAACCTTAACCATTACCGATACAGGCATAGGCATGAGTAAAGAAGAGCTCATTGCTAACCTTGGTACCATTGCTAAATCTGGCTCTGAGCAGTTTTTGGCAGACTTAAAAGCGCAAAGTAAGGATGGAGAGGAAAGTTCTGCCGCTTCTGCCGATGCTTCTAATATCATTGGGCGCTTTGGTGTGGGCTTTTATGCCATATTTATGGTGGCCGATAAGGTAGAAGTGACCTCTCGCGCTGCCTTTGGAGATACTGAAGGCTTTACCTGGGTGAGCGATGGTTGCGGCGCCTTTACCGTGGCTAAAGCAGACCATGCTCCTGCACGCGGTACCGTTATTACAGCCTATCTTAAGGATGATGCCGCGGAGTTTTTAGAAAAATATCGCTTAGAGTCCATCATTCGTAAGCATTCGGCCTTTATTCCTTTCACCATTTTGGTGGATGGTGAGCACATTAATACCACACCGGCCTTGTGGCGCGAGCCAAAATTCTCCATCACCAAGGAGCAATACGCCGAATTTTATAAATTCCTTACCTACGATATGGAAGCGCCGCTTGAGTCCTTGCATTTTTCCGTAGATGCGCCGGTGCAATTTAATGCCTTACTATTTATTCCCACGCAAAGTGTGGATATTTTTGGCTCCGGTCGTGAGCGCTGGGGACTGGATTTATATGCCAGACGCGTGCTTATTATGCGCGAAAACAAAGAGCTATTGCCTGAGTACTTAAGCTTTTTCAAAGGCGTGGTAGATACAGAAGATTTACCCTTAAATATCTCTCGTGAGAATTTACAAGAAAATGTCATCTTGCGTAAAATTCAGCAAACCCTGGTGAAGCAAGCGCTTAGTCATTTGGAAAAAATGGCCGAAGGCGATGCAGAAAATTATACCAATTTCTGGCATAAACATGGACGCATTTTCAAATTGGGTTATCATGATTTCATGCATAAAGATCGTATTGCCGCTTTGCTACGCTTTAACGCTTCTAGTCATGATGATGCCGAGGGCTTAACCTCTTTAGATGCCTATATGGGACGCGCCAAGAGCGGGCAAAAGACCATTTGGTATGTGTCTGGCGCCAGTCGCGAAGCTGCACGTTTAAATCCTCATTTGGAAGTTTTCCGTAAAAAAGGCTTAGAAGTGTTGTATCTTACAGAGCCCATTGACGAATTTGTCATGGAAGGCCTTGGAAAATATAAAGAGTGGGATTTAAAGGCTGTGGAACAAATTGGTGATGACAGCCTTAAAGACTTTGCCGATACCGAAGAAAGCACCGCGAAAACGAGCCCCTTGGCAGAAGAAGATGTGAATAGTTTTGATGCCCTTGTGGTGCGTATGCAAGAAATCTTAGGCACAAAGGTGAAGGAAGTGCGTGTGTCGCATCGCCTTGCCGATAGCCCTGCATGCTTGGTGGCGCCAGATGGTGGCTTAACGTCCTCCATGGAAAAACTCATGCGCGTTATGCAAAAAGACGACACCATTCCGCAAAAAGTTTTAGAAGTTAACCGCGATCACCCCATTTTGCGTAACTTATTACGCATTCATAAAAATGATAGCCAAGATACTTTGCTTACAGAAATGGTGGAAGCCCTTTTTGATACTAGCTTGCTTTTGGACGGTTATTTAAAAGATCCTCATGCCTTGGCTAGCCGTACCAATAAGCTTATGGAGCAAGCCGGCGCTTGGTATGCTGATTTAAAGAAAATTTAGTTTTACGAAACAGCTTCATGAGAGAAGTGAAGAGGGCATGAGCTTTTTTGCTT
>CAYJHH010000131.1:0-7747 GCA_964369995.1 uncultured Desulfovibrionaceae bacterium | reverse complement strand
AGCTTTTTTGAAGGCACAACACAAGATACAAGAGGCAATATTGTGGTGAATGGTATTGCTGCTGTGGCTCACGAACTGGGTATGAAAATTGTGGCAGAAGGTATAGAGCTTTCGGAGCAATATGAGCCTTTAGAGGCTAATCAATTGGAACTGGCGCAAGGATTCTTCTTTGCGCACCCCATGCCCATGGAAGAGTTTGAGCAAAAATATTTAGATTAGGAGTTGTTTAATGAAAAAAATAGTATTGTTAGTCCTTGTTGTTGTTTTATCTGCAATGCATATGGCTTGTGCTTCTAAACAAGAATCAGAATATATTACCCAAAGTGATAGCAAAAATGCTACTATGGAAACGACAGGTGCTCAAATGGTCAACCCTTTTGAAGATGTGGCCACTCTTAAGGATGCAGAAAAGTTAGCAGGCTTTACTTTTACATTGCCAAACGCTGTTCCAAACGCGTATACAGACATGGAATATAGGGTGTTAACCAGTGAAAAACCTATGATTGAAGTTATTTATAAAAATGCTGATGATGGGCTGCGCTTTCGCAAAGGTAAAATAGAAAATATCAGTGGCGTATATATAGAGTTTCCCACCGTAGAAACTGTCATACTTGATGATATTAAGGTTATATTGAAGGGACATGGCGGCGAGGTGCAATTGGTTGAATGGAAAAAGGATGATTTTTTCTATAGTATATATGGCAGCGTATCAAGAGAGCAATCTCTTGAAATGGTAAAAAGTATGCTGATGAAATAATTATAAATGCCATTGAAGGTGTGTAAATGTTTTTTATATATAAATAGAGGTGTATTTATGAAAAAAATAGTATTAGCAATGTTATGTGGAGCATTACTTAGCACAGCAGCCCTTACAACAGCGCAAGCTGAAGAAGTGAATTTGTCTAAATAGTCCACCCTTAAAAAGTATATATCACACTGAAATATATTGAAAACATGTAAGAATATTATAAACTTCTTAACCAGAAATAGACTTATAATACAAAAAAACAGGTTGAGAAGGACTTGTAAAAATGAGCATAAAACCAACGCAAAAGCACAAGCAAGGCAATTTGATGTACCCAGATTTACTTGATCAGCTGAATCCAAAGCATCCTCTTTTATAGCTGAAAAAGACTATTCAATCCTATAGAAAGATGTAATAGGGGTAGTTATGTTAAAATTTATTGGGGAAATTAAAACGCCTTATAAAACCGTAGACGATTGCCCTCGTAATATTAGTAAGGATGGCCCATTATGTACTTTAGTTCTTAATGAAGAATATCAAGATGGACTCAAAGGCTTAAAGGCCGGAGATAAAATTCTTATTTTGTATTGGTTAAATCTCTCGGAGAAAGCACCTATGGGACAAAGTTCTCCAGATGATACAGTCAAAAAGGGCGTGTTTTCTTTGCGATCTCCTCATCGACCTAACCCTATTGGCGCTGCCGTGGTACGCATTGAAAGTATCACCGAAAATATTTTAGAAGTGAAAGGCCTTGATTGCGTAAGTGGCACAAAATTATTGGATATTAAGCCCGCCATCATGGATGAGCTAGAGAAGTAATTCTGACAGGCCAATGTATTTTAGTCGATGCTTAAAAACGTATTTTCATACGTTTTTAAGAAAGGCACGCTCACTACAAATACCCCTTTCGGGGACGCCGGAAGTAAATTCCGGCTTATTTTACGTGGCGGCAAGCCATGCCGCAGGCATGACTTGTGTCGTCGACATCTGAAAAAAAGTATTTCAGTTGTCTAAACTTTGCCAGAAAACGTATTCCATACGTTAATTTCTGGCAAAGTTTAGTACGGCGTCAAAAAGTAAAAGTTTTATTTTTACGAGTAGTTAAGTTGTTTTTCAGTGTCGACTATTTTAGCAATCACCAAGGTGCGCGGTGGTGCTTTGCTCGTCGTAGATCTGCACACTGTATTGGATACAGGCCAAGAAGTTTTGGTCTTTTTCGTTGATATGATTTTGAGTTATGACATTTTCTTTTAAACATAAAGACCGCCCCTTCTGAAGGACGGTCTTTATGGGATTAACTGTTGATAATGACCAAATACCATTGGTGTGCAAAGCAACACGACAGGCCATCATGACGGAATTGAGCGTGGCATAGTTACCCTTGGTAAAATACGTTGTAGTGTCCTTAAACGTTGGCTGTAATAATTTTCATTCATTGAAATCTTGCAACGCCTTTTTGAGGCAAGTTTAGCTTGCTTAGAGCGTATAAAAGTGGCTGAGGCAAAGTTCTCCAAGTCGTTTTTCATACACGTGTGGCAAATGCACTTTCAATTTTTTGCAAACAGAAGTAAAACTTCACAAAAGGTATTGGAATAAAAGCTGAATTAATCCGAAAATAGAATGATATAACATAGTTCAGCGCAAGCTTAATTGTGAAATTCGTTATGGGTTTATATAGTTATTGACGAGAGTTTTAAGTTTTGCTAGCATGCCGCATATGCAAGAATTTATTAAATATTTTATCATGAGTGTGCTTAGTTTAATTGTAGACTATTTGGTGGTGGTGATGACCCTTGCAGTAGGTATTTCATATGAAATAGCTTTGCTTGTGGGGCTTTTTATGGGGGGTGGATTGGGCTTTACCCTATTGACTTTGTGGGTTTTTCCAACACGAAAAAATGCATTTTCGGCTCAACGAATTATAAGTTTTACAGGTGGTCTCGTTCTTGTTTACTGCATACGTACTGCATGGATGTACCTTTGGTATACAGAAAGTGCGGGTAGCTATGCAAAAGAATGGGACTATATTGCTTTGCTTGGGGCGTATGGTGCTTCTTTTATGGTAAATTTTTTATGTCAAAAGTTTTTTTATAGTGTTTCCAGTTAGAAGTTACAAATATTATCTTGTAAAACTTACTAATTAAAGATACGTTATGCTAAAATTTACAATATTGTGAACATAAACTACAGGACTTTTTAATGAATGCTACAGTTACGATACCAACTTCTGTTTCTATACCTTTAGAGAAACAAGCTCATATAGCAATAATACTACCTGCTTACAATGAAGCCCTTACAGTGGTACAAACCATATATGATTTTCATGCTGCCTTACCAGCTGCGCGTATTTTTGTCATAGATAATAATTCTAGTGATGCTACGGCTGCTCTAGCTCAAGAAGCTTTTCGAGAAAAAAATATTCCTGGAGCTGTACTTTTCGAAAAGCGTAAAGGTAAAGGTAATGCTGTACGCCGCGCATTTATAGACGTAGAAGCGCAAGTTTATCTTATGGCCGATGCTGATTGTACTTATCCTGCCGCACAAGCAGCAGAATTAGTATTGCCTGTACTAGAGGGGCGTGCTGATATGGTTATAGGTGATCGTCGTTCACAAGGGGATTACTCGCGCGAAAACAGTCGCCCTATGCACGATTTTGGAAATATGCTTGTACAAAAATTAGTAAATATAGTGGGCAAAACGCAATTTAATGATGTTATGACAGGTTATCGTGCCATGAGTCATTCTTTTGTGCGTTCTTATCCTCTTTTAGTAGAAGGTTTTCAACTGGAAACGGATTTGAGTCTTTTTGCAGCACAAGGTCGCTTTCGTTGTGAAGAAGTTCCTGTACGCTATATTGATAGACCTGAAGGTAGTGAATCTAAATTAAATACCTTTCAAGATGGCTTTCGTGTGCTAGCTACGATTTTTCGCATTGTACGTTTGTACAGACCCTTGATATTTTTCTTAAGTCTTGCAGGGATCTTCGGCATCTCAGGCGTACTTTTGGGTTTACCTGTCATATGGGAGTTTATGCAAACTTCTTACATTACAAAAGTCCCTTCAGCTGTTTTGGCAGCAGCACTTGAACTTTTGGCGGCTACCATGCTCTCTGTAGGTTTAAATTTAGATGCATTAGCACACCAACGAGAAATTGAGATGGAAAATACCATTCGAAAAAACAGCTTACCACAATATTAAACACGTTTTAATAATTCAGCTTATACTGCATTCTGTTGTATTGCTACGCAAAAAAAAACATGATTTTTGACTGTTTCCATGATTAAATATCGTGAAAACTCTTCATTTGATACTAGGACTGTTTTTTAATATGCTGAAGAAAAGCTGAACTTTTAGTAAAAGACAATAAGGAAGATTTTATATGAGTAATAATACTTTTTCCCCACATGAAGTTAAAAATAATAAAAGTATTTATAAGATTCTTATTTTTATTTTACTGGCTGTAGGTTGCTTTTCACGCATATTTTCTTATTTTTCTTATTCCGATATGTGGTTTGACGAGCTTGCCATTGCATATGCAGTAAAAACTATGAATTTTTGGGAGCTTATTACTCAAACGCTCCCACATCTACAAAGCGCGCCACTTGGCTTTATGCTGGTATTAGAATTTTTTTCTCAATTTGGTTTTAACATTTATATGCTGTATTTATTCCCGACACTTTCGGGTTTAGCATTGCTTTTTTTGGCATACAAATTTATGGATGAAGTTTTTGGCCATAAGCAAACCATATTATATTTGGCTTTTTTTGTTATGAGTATAGCTTTGCTATTTTACTCAACAGAGCTTAAACAATATATGACAGAAGCCTTGATATCTTTAATTCTTGTCTATTATTTTATCAGAAATAAGAAAGAACTATGCGAAACAGTAAGTTATAAATTTCTCTTTATGCTTATTGTTATGAATTTATTTTCTTCAACTGTTCCTTTTGTCATTTGCGGTGTAGCAATAGCTGTTTTGTATAATCTTGGCAGTATAAAAAATAGTATAGAGTATGTGAAACGAAATATACTTAAAATTACATTGTTTTGCATCTTTTACTTTTCTTATTTTAGTTTGTACTTAAAAAAAACCTCCATTGATGGAATGCAAGCATACTGGGAGTTTGCTTTTTTACCATTAGATGCAGAAAAATTTATACCATGGTTTAAAAATGTATTTCTTGGTGCAACTCAATATATTTCTTATATCCCTTTATATCCTGGTGGTTACAGTTTAGGAGGGATTTTCTTTTTCATGTTTTTCCTTTATGGTAGCTATCTTTTATTTGTTAAAAATAAAGATTTGTTCTTTTGTTCTGTTATTCCACTCGTAGTCGTGCTTATTGTTTCGGCTTGCAAAATGTACCCTTTTGGCGATGATGGTGGAACAGGTAGCCGCCTTATTCTTTTTCTTTATCCCTTGTTTCTTATTCCCATGGCTGTTTCTTTAACTCATCTTATGCATCTTATTTTTAGAACAGAAAAACTTGTCATAGGAGCACTGTGCTTTGCTGTACTGATATCATGTAGTTCTAATATTTTTTATGCACAGTATGAAAAACTTAAAATTCAGCAAACAGAACAATTTGTTTCATATATTAACAACAATATCAGCGAAGATTCTCAAACATTTATTTATGCTTTCTCTGAGCTTGCTTATCAAGTATATACAAAGGGTGATCTTCCTGAGTATAAAACTTTTCGTGAAGAAAATAATATTGTACAAATGGTTGAAAAATCATTGCAAACTAAAAGTAGGGCGATACTTCTTTTGTCTCACTACAAAAAGGAATATGCGGCATCTATTATTAAAAATCTCAAAAATCTAAACTTTAAAGTAATACAGTTTCAGGAAGCAGGTGCTGTAATGATTATTGTTTATAAATAACATCTATTGGGTTTGACGTAACGACTTATCGTTGAGATTGCTGAAAAAGCTCTAGCAGCTTGTTACAAAATATTTGAGATTGCAGCCTGTTGAAAGATTTCATGTTTTAAAAATGTTTATGACCATCTATTTTATGAAGCTATCCTAGGCTGTTCAAAAAGTTTAAAGTGCGAGAAAGACTTAGCTTTTTTGCGGAAGGCGCGTATCAAGACATACGTAATTGAAGCAAAAAGCAAGTTTGATAACGTAATGAGAGGTGCTCCCCGTCCTTCGTACAGGGGGATGGGCAAATTAAGAGTACGTGTTAGACCTACCATCATCGGTCACTCCCCCTTCTTCCCCATGGTCGGCTATAGCCGACCATGGGGAAGAAGGGGGAGAATTTTATGCAACCTTTAGTTGTGTTGCATAAAACTCATTAGGTGCATGCCACCAAGAGCACTATGTGGACGATAAAACTTCATCCACTTATTTATCCCTTGTTGTGCGCACCTTACGTCATTATATACATAATTATTAATATTTTCATACTTTAATGAACGCCAAAGACGCTCGATAAAAACATTATCAAGCCCCTCTGTAATCTTCCCGTAAAATAGTACAAGTCAAAATTAGAGATTTCTGGCAAACTACTCCGTGGGAGGAAGCTATGAAGAAATCTCGTTTTACAGAACACAAAATTATTAAGATTTTGAAAGAGGTAGAAGCCGGACGTACCGCCAAAGATGTATGTCGTGAACATGGTATAAGCAATGCGACGTTTTACAATTGGAAAAGTAAATATGGTGGCATGGAAGCTTCTGATATAAAACGAATTCGTGACCTAGAGCATGAAAATTCACGCCTTAAGCAAATGTTTGCCGACTTAAGCCTTGAAAATATGGCATTAAAGGCTGTTATCGAAAAAAAGCTTTAAAGCTAGCTGAGAAGCGTAGCATTGTTCTTTTTGCCCATGAAGAGTTCGGGCTTTTAACAAGTAAGGGCTGTTTAGCCTTAAAATTAAGCAGAACAACCTTCAGTTATGTGGCAAAACCTAGGGATGACATGCCGTTAATACAGGCGCTTCTTGATCTGGCTGAGCGATTTCCACGGTATGGCTTTGAAAAGTGCTTTGCTGTGCTGCGCCGTGAAGGGCATACATGGAACCACAAGCGTGTATATCGTGTATACAAACAGCTGGCTCTACATTTACGTCGTAAGGGAAAAAACGGCTACCTTCAAGGGCACCAGTGACACTTGAAAAACAGTTAACAATTAATAGGTGTTGGTCGCTAGACTTTATGAGTGACGCTCTTTTTAGCGGACAGCGCTTTCGTACGTTTAATGTAATTGATGACTGTAGCCGTGAGGTTCTGGCTATTGAGGTGGATACAAATCTGCCAGCAGCTCGAGTTATACGTGTTTTAGACCGTGTAGCAGCTTGGAGAGGTTACCCTTTAAAACTTCGGATGGATAATGGTCCAGAGTTTATCTCCATAAAGTTGGCCGCTTGGGCTGAAGAACATGGCGTTGAGCTTAAATTTACTCAACCGGGGAAACCTACACAAAATTCATACATTGAACGATTTAACCGTACGTTTCGAGAAGAAGTTTTAAATTTTTATGTTTTTAAAAGGTTAAGTGAGGTTCGGGATATTACTGATAGTTGGATAAGCCAGTATAACGAACAACGGCCTCATCAATCTCTGGGCAACCTGACACCTGAAGAATTTGCCCTTAAACATACAGAGATGTCTAATTTAGCTTTGCACTAACTTGGGGAGGTTTACACCTCGACCTTTTATCCCATGATTTTTCAAAATTCCAGTAAAAGCTGTACTTGTAAACTGACTTCCTTGATCTGTATTAAAAATCTCAGAAACACTGTAGTTTAGTTTACCCTTAAAAAGTACATATCACACTGAAATATATTGAAAACATGTAAAGATTATTATAAACTTCTTAACCAGAAATAGACTTATAATACAAAAAAACTGGTTGAGAAGGACTTGTAAAAATGAGCATAAAACCAACGCAGAAGCACAAGCAAGGCAATTTGATGTACCCAGATTTACTTGATCAGCTGAATCCAAAGCATCCTCTTTTGCAACTTGCTAATGCAATTCCTTGGGGTG
>CAYJHH010000130.1:0-7816 GCA_964369995.1 uncultured Desulfovibrionaceae bacterium | reverse complement strand
GGCATTGATTTGCACCCCATCAGCGTGGAGCTCACCTATGGCCTTGAACGCCTTGCCATGTATTTGCAAGGGGTAGAGTCGGTGTATGACCTTAAATGGAATGAACATGTGACCTATGGGCAAATTTATCATCAAAATGAGGTGGAGCAATCTCGGTATAATTTTGAAGAAAGCAATGCCACTATGCTACTTGCTTTTTTTAATGAATATGAAGCCGAATGCAAGAAACTCATTGATTTAGACTTGCCTTGGCCGGCCTATGATTATTGTTTAAAGTGCTCCCATGCATTCAACTTACTCGACGCTCGCGGCGCCATTTCCATCACGGAGCGCACAGGCTATATTGGCCGTGTTCGTACCTTAGCCTCCGGTGTGGCCAAATTGTACGCAGCGCAACGTGAAGCCCTTGGCTATCCCATGTTACAAAAGTAGGGGAAGGTATATGTCTTTATTTGTTCTTGAAATTGGTAGTGAAGAAATCCCCGCACGCTTTTTATCCATAGAAGAAGCAGAATTGCAAAAGCGCTTTAGCACGGCTTTTGAAGAAGCGGGCATTGCTCATGGAGGCATTCGCGTGCTCTCAAGCCCGCGCCGCGCCGTGGTTTTTGTGGATGATATACAGCCTGTGCAGCAGGAAAAAGAAGAGCTTGTTTCAGGCCCGCCAGAGCGCATAGCCTATGATGCTGAAGGCAAGCCCACCAAGGCTTTGGAAGGCTTTTTGCGCACCAATAATGTAAGCCTTGAAGATGTTTTTCTTGAAGAAACACCCAAGGGAAATTACCTTGCCGTGCGTAAAAAAACCGGCGGCGCCTTGGCTGCGGATCTTTTACAAGAAATTTGCCCAAGCATTATTACGGCTTTGCCCTTTGCTAAAAAAATGCGTTGGGGGGCGCAGAGCTTTGCTTATGCACGCCCTTTGCGCTGGATTGTAGCTCTTTTTGATGAAGCCGTAGTGCCTTTTACCGTGGGGCCCGTAAGTTCTGGTAGATGCACATGGGGGCATCGTATTCATGGAAAGAATGCTCAAGGTATTAGCCATGAAGTACCTTCTGCCGCCGCGTATTTAGAAGTGGCGCGTCACAGTGGTGTAGAGCCTGATGCTGCTTTGCGTCGCCAAAGCATCATTGATGGAGGCAATAAGGCCGCCGTTGCTTTGGGCGGAACCATTTTATGGAAAGAAGCTTTGCTGGATGAGGTGCAAGGTCTTGTGGAACACCCCGTGGCCATGATTGGGAATTTTGATCCTTCCTTCCTTGAAGTACCCCGCGAAGCTTTACTCACCAGCATGGAAAGCCATCAAAAAAGCTTTGGCTTGGAAGATAATGCCGGAAATCTTTTGCCGCACTTTTTAACCGTGTTGAATATGACCCCGCAAGATATGTCCATTGTGCAAAAAGGCTGGGAGCGTGTGCTTCGTGCTCGCCTTGAAGATGCACGCTTTTTCTGGAACTCTGACCTTGAGAGCTCTTTGGAATCGTGGTTGGAAAAGCTTGATTCTGTTATCTTCTTAGGCCCCTTGGGTTCCATGGGAGATAAAACGCGTCGTCTTGAGAAATTATGCGTATGGCTTAAAGAGCAATGCGCCATGCAAGACATAAGCGCAGCCGACGCTGCCCGCGCTGGACGTCTTTCCAAGGCTGATTTAGTGTCCGGTATGGTAGGGGAGTTTGATACCTTACAAGGCATTATGGGCGGCATCTATGCCACGAAAAAAGGCGAAAGCGCTGTGGTAGCTAAAGCTTTGCAGGAGCAATATCTCCCTGCTGGCCCTGATACAGCCGTACCTGCTTCTTTACTGGGCGCCGTACTCTCCATGGCAGATAAGGCTGATACTTTGGTGGGATGCTTTGGGCTTGGTATGGTACCCACCGGTACCGCTGACCCCAATGGATTGCGCCGCTGCGTGCTTGGCATTACCCGTTGCATCTTAGAGTTTAATTTGCGCTTTGATGTGCGTGCTTTCCTTGAATACGCTCTTTCCCTGTATGGTGAGAAAAATTGGAAGCTCGATAAAGAAGCTTGCATGCAAAAGCTTGAAGAGTTCTTTGCCGCTCGTATGAAAAATTACTTGCAAGGGCAAGGGGCAGATACTTTATTGGTGGATGCTGCTTTGGGCGCCGATAGTCATGATTTGTGGGCTGCTGCCAAGCGTTTGCAAGCCTTACAAGCTTTTCACTCCAGTGAGCATTATACGGCATCGGTACAAACATTTAAGCGTGTGGCCAATATCATTCGTAAGCAGGGGCAAGAATATACCTTGTCTGGACAATATAGCTTAGACTTGGCACAAGAAGATGCCGAAAAAGCGCTTATTCAGAGTTTAGATGCGCTATTGCCACGCTTTGATGCTTTATGGAGCGCAGATAATTTTGAGGCCATACCTTCGCTTCTTTTAGAAGTGCGCCCTGCCATTGACGCTTTTTTTGATTCTGTCATGGTCATGTGCGAGGACGAGGCTGTGCGTCTTAACCGTTTAAATATGCTTAAAGCTCTCACTAAACGTATGGAAAACTTTGCAGATTTTGCTGCATTACAAGTATAAAATATATAAGTATAAAAATGGAAACTTCCTTGTCTAAAGTCTAAAAGACAAAAAGTTTGTATTATAAACAATTTCGGAGGAAATTATGGCTAATCATAAAT
The DNA here is from genome assembly GCA_964369995.1 of uncultured Desulfovibrionaceae bacterium. Taxonomy (GTDB): domain Bacteria; phylum Desulfobacterota; class Desulfovibrionia; order Desulfovibrionales; family Desulfovibrionaceae; genus CAYJAD01. The sequence goes on along the minus strand of CAYJHH010000130.1, from coordinate 5,173 downwards.
CTGCAGTAAAGCGTCACAAGCAAAGCCTTGTGCGTGCAGGGCGTAACCGCGCCGCTCGTACCCGTGTTAAAACCGTTATCAAAAGTGTTCGTGCTGCCATCTTAAAAAAAGATAAAGTAGCCGCTCAAGAAGCCTTGGTTCTTGCCACATCTATTTTAGATAAAGCTTCCACCAAGGGCGCCATGCACTGGAAAACCGTAGCTCGTAAGATTTCGCGTCTTGCTAAAGCTGTGAATACCATGGAAGTGGAAGAATAGTTTTTGATGAGAATTTGGTGGGGAAACTGTATGTTTCCCCACACTCTTTATGAACGCTGTATGGATAGGCTTAAGAAGCGTTGTAAAAAAAGGGAAATGCATGGCATTTCCCTTTTTTTACAACAATAATTTGAATATTACGACATACGCATGGTGGTATTATCTTCTTTTTTCTCTAATGCCTCACGAGGCACAACTTTTACACCTCAGCCACAAGGGGAGATATATACAAGGTCGTTTTTTTTCATGAGCCAACGAATAAGTGCGGCGATACCCACGAGGAGAAGACAAAGTATAACATCCCACATAAGGCTATTTTCCCATGCTGTTTAAAAAGTCTTTGTTGCTCTTGGTGACGCGCATTTTTTCCAGTAAGAATTCCATGCTATCAATGGGAGACATGGGTGCCAAAATCTTACGTAAAATCCATACACGATTAAGCACATCATCGCCAAGAAGCAAGTCTTCTTTACGTGTACCTGAACGGTTAATATCCATGGCAGGGTAAACGCGCTTATCAGATAAGTGGCGATCAAGGTATATTTCCATATTACCGGTACCTTTGAATTCTTCAAAGATAACTTCGTCCATACGCGAGCCAGTATCAATAAGAGCAGAGGCAATGATGGTAAGACTGCCGCCCTCTTCAATATTACGCGCTGCGCCGAAAAAGCGTTTGGGGCGTTGTAAGGCATTGGCATCAAGGCCGCCAGAAAGGACGCGACCAGAAGGCGGTGTAACGGCATTGTAGGCACGGCCAAGGCGAGTTATGGAATCAAGTAAAATGACAACATCACGTTTACGTTCCACTAGGCGCTTAGCTTTCTCAAGTACCATTTCACACACTTGCACATGGCGCTGTGGGGGCTCATCAAAGGTGGAGCTTACCACTTCTGCATTTTTAACAGTGCGTTCCATATCTGTTACTTCTTCGGGACGCTCGTCAATGAGCAGCACAATTAAATAAACGTCAGGATTATTGGCATTGATGGCATTGGCTAAGGATTGTAGTAAAATGGTTTTACCAGTACGGGGAGGGGCCACAATGAGGCCGCGCTGTCCACAGCCAATGGGTGACATAAGGTCGATGATGCGATTGGAAAGATTTTTATCACCATTTTCCATGGTGAGCTGCTCATCAGGATAAATGGGGGTTAAGTTATCAAAGAGTACCAGATTTTTTGCATGTTCTGGAGATTCCATGCCAATTTCAGTCACTTTGAGCAGAGCAAAGTAGCGTTCGCCATCTTTGGGTGGGCGAATTTGTCCGGAAACTATATCCCCTTTTCTTAAGGAAAAACGTCGAATTTGCGAAGGGGATACGTAAATGTCATCGGCACCGGGCATATAGCTGCAAAGTGGAGACCGTAAAAAACCAAAGCCGTCAGGCAAAATCTCAAGAACCCCGTCACCATAAATGGCGCCATTTTGGGAAGAACACGATTGCAACAAAGAGAATATAAGCTCTTGTTTGCGCATGGAGCTAGCATTTTCTAAATTATACTGCTCTGCAAGTTCCATAAGGTCTTGCATGGTCTTTGTTTTGAGTTCTGAGAGGTTTAAAACGCTTTCAGCATTTTCCACGGCCACGTCTGGGCTTACTTTTTTCTTACGCATAAAAATCCAATTATTGTGGTTTTTTGTCTTGCCCCTGATAGACAAGAAGGCTAGTTTTTACTTAAATACTTTTTGATACGATAAAATTCTTTTTGAAACATGGTCATAAGCTTTGAACAAGGGGTAAGATTGCGGACGCCATGGGGGTTCAAGCCTATTGCAGCCTGAAAGGCACTGTATAGCGGATAAAAACCCTAAAGCTTATAGGTTAACACAGGCATGTCACTTATTTGTAAAATAAGGAGGCTACTCTGCGTTAGGTATTGTATTTCGATTGCACGTAAACCTTTTGCTTGAAGAACTTTGTCTTAATACAATGTGTAATCAAGGATAAATCAAGGGCACCTATGCCATTGCATAAGGCTACTGAGGAATACCGAAGCAAGCGGAACGTAACCGCATTTGCAAAGGAAAGCAAGTAAAAAATGAATTGTGGTTAAAATTACTCTTTGACAATATTAGAAGGGTAATGCGACAGAATTTTTTCTTTTACACTTTGTTCATCCATGCCTAAAACTTCGGCAAGTTCTCCAGTAATAAGAAGCATGGCTTGCTCAAGCATACGCCTTTCACCAAAAGACAATTCTTTATTTTGACCAATAAGTAAAAGTTCTCGAACCACTTTGGCCACTTCTAATAGGTTTACACTTTTTAGCTTTTCGGAATACTCTCTGAATCTTCTATTCCAGTTTTGCCCTGTATGCACGGCAGGCTTTTCATCGGTGCAGAGTAATTGTAAGATTTCTTGAGCTTTAGAATCATCACTCAAGGGCCTAAGACCAACATTGAGCGCATTATTTACCGGAACCATGAGCGTAATATTATTGGAAACAATGCGAACAATATAGAATTCACACTGTACACCAGATATTTCATCATGGGCGATGCGCTCTATTTTGCCGACACCCTGGGCAGGGTATACGACTAATTCATCTGTTTGGAACAAGGTGGGCCTCGCGTTTTTTGGAGGTGAGTGAAGAACAAATAGCCGAGATGTAATAAATATAAGTATATTTTTTTATTTGTCTAGTTTGCGTGGGTAAATCAGGGGCCAGATGTTCTTCTTCTGCCTCAAAAACGTCATAAAATTATGCCACATAAAAGAGGATTTTTTTTTATACATTATTTAAAAGATAAAGCATGGGCTGTGGCGGCTTTAAGGCCTTCTTCTACAAATACGTCTAAAACTTCCCATGCACGGGGGAGGCTATTTTCTAAGTTTTCTTTTTCCTCGCCTTTGGGGCGCGCTAGCACAAAAGAGGACACATCGCCGTGTTCGGGCTGTGTGGGGCGCCCAATGCCAAGGCGTAAACGATAAAAATCAGGTGTGCCAAGGCTTTGTGTAATGGATTTAAGACCATTGTGTCCGGCATTACCTCCGCCAAATTTAAAGCGTAATTGCCCAGGCTTTATATCTAATTCATCATGTAAGACCACTAAATCCTTGGGTGTGAGTTTGTGCCATGCCAATAAGGGCTGTACACTTTGTCCACTTAAGTTCATATAGGTTTGCGGCTTGGCAAAAAGCCACCAATCCCCAGAGTTATCGAGGCTTGCGCGGTACAGTTCACATTTAAATTTGCTTCCATTCAGCTCTTCGTGGCGTCCACGTTGCGCCGCACGTTCCAATAAATAATCCACAAGCATAAAGCCCATATTGTGCCTTGTATCTGTGTATTGATTTCCGGGGTTTCCAAGACCAACAATTAAGCCTTTGTATTGCATGAATGCTTCCTTTGTTTTGCATGTAGTGGCAAACCTAAGCTTGCACAAGTGGCGGCCATATGTGCGGCCATATATTTTCCATACACGGCGCTTAAAGGGCTTAAATGCCCCCCGCCATGCAACAGCACTAATTCTTTGTGTGGTGCTTTTATGGCCTTCAATGTCTTTTGCATGAGCTGTAAAGAAAAAAGATCGTCATTTTTTGCCGTATAAAGGTAAACAGGACAGGATATGCTTCCTTCCTGCTCGGCTTTGCGCATATCTTTGGTGAAAAGGCTTGCCACAAAGCATAAGGGATAGCTTGTGCGCAAGCCATGCGTGCTGAGCCGCAATTTATACGCGCCGCGTAACACGCGCTTCATGGATAGATATAAGCAAAAGGGAATGGGCAAGCACGGAAAAAGCTGTGCAAAAAAAGAGAGAAATTGCAAAAATCTTTTTTTATAGCGTAATAAGTCTTTAAACTTTGTGACGGTGCCGGCCTCATCTTGATGGGGCAACAAGGTGCCTATGGGAAAAATAGCAGCAAGGCGCTGGCTGTGTTGTGCTTCCAAGGCATGCGCCAGGGTTAAAATGCCGCCTTGGCTATGTCCGCAAATGACCATGGGGCCGTGGAAAAAATGTTCAATCCAGCGCTGCGCATCCATACCATTGTGCAAAATATCTTGAAAAGTGAAACTTTTTTTTATGGCAGGACTGTCCCCATGGCTTAAAGGATGCAAAGCCACTACATTACAACCAAGGCGGTGCAACTCTTGCAAAAAAATGGGGTACATATGCGGTGAAGCCATGGTACCGGGGTAAAAAAGTATGGTCACGGCCTTGGGGTCATTTTCCCACACTGAGAGCACTACAGGCACACGCTGAGAGGGAATACGTACAGTATAGGTGGGATGTAAACTTGGCATGGTGAAGGTCTTTTTTCGCTATGCAATTAGATGTGTAAAAGCTCTTTTTATGAAAAAGCGGCCGATCACCCTTAAGGCAATCGGCCGCTTTATAACATTTGCATAAAAGCCGTAAAAACTAGCCTTCGTTGTCTTCTTCTTCTTTAACTTTGGAGATAACAGAAACAATGGCAAAGTTTTGGTCATAGCTTGCTGTTACACCGGCAGGCAATTCAAGGTCAGCCACACGAAGGGAAGCGTTTAAGCCCATTTCGGTAACGTCAATGATAACCTTTTTAGGAAGATTTTGAGGCTTGCCCACAAGGTATACACGCTCGCGGTAGGTTTCGAGCTTGCCGCCGAGCTTCACACCCTTAGAAGTACCGATGAACTCGATGTTAACAAGTACTTTTACAGGCTTTTCAAGGTCTACACCGTAGAAATCGATGTGTACAAATTCATTTTTGTAAGGGTGGCGTTTAGCTTCCCAAATCATAACTGGATGGGTAGATTTAGCGCCGTTGTCGTCAATTTCAAGGGTGAAAACAGTGGTGCGACCCATTTCTTCATACATTTTTTGCAAAGGAAGAGCTGGCATTTGCACAGCTACATTGTCGCCTTTGGCAGAGTAGAATACACCGGGAACCATGTTTTGCACACGGAGACGGCGATTATAGCCTTTTCCGA
>CAYJHH010000129.1:0-7825 GCA_964369995.1 uncultured Desulfovibrionaceae bacterium | reverse complement strand
TACCTTTGAAAGTAAGTTTTTGGCGCAATGCAATTTTTAAAATAATGCTTTATTTATATTTTATTTTAGGTGTTTATTAAAAAAATGAAGTTTAATTCGTAAAAATCAAAATCAAATTTTTATTCTAGGGTTTGTCATCAATCTGAGACCTCATGATATTTTTATGAGGTCTTTTTTTGCGCTACATACTATGGACAAGAAGATAATTAGTCGACACTGAAAAGCAACTTAACTATCAGTAAAAATAGAACTTATAAATCAAATAACGTAATAAAGATTGCCAGAAATAAACGTATGGAATACGTTTTCTGGCAATCTTTAGACATAAGAAATGCTTTTTTCAGATGTCGACTACTCAAGACATGCCCTTGGCATGGCTTGCCGCGCGTAAAATAAGCCGGAATTTACTTCCGGCGGCCCCGAAGGGGTATTTGGAGCAGGCGTGCCTTTCTTAAAAACGAGTGGAAACACGTTTTTAAGCATTAACTAATTACTATTTTTGGGGCTGTTGTTCATGCAAATGCTGAATATATTCTTTGCTCCATACTTCTAGTGCCTTTAATACTTCTTTAAAGCCTTGCCCCACAGGGCTGAGGGAGTATTCTACCTTGGGGGGAATGATTTTGTATTCATTGCGTATGATAAGTCCTTCTTTTTCTAGGGATTTCAATTGTCTAGATAGGGTGGTGTGGGTCATTTCTTCGGGCATGAGGCGTAGCAATTCATTAAAACGTACAGGACCTTCTGAGAGAATATATAAAATATATATGGACCATTTGCCCGCTAAAAGCTTTTGTGCTGTCACATAGGGGCAAATGCCAAATAAATCTTTTGTTTTCATAACTATATCCTTCTACTTACAGTATCAAAAAAGAGCATGCGAGTTTTTGCATGCAACATACTGTAGTGCGCGCAAGCTGAAATCACAAGCGGGTTTTTATGAACATATAGGCAAATATGGAGAAACTCAGTTCATTCATAGGAGGTGAAAAGAAGAATCATGTGCTCATAATGAGAGATTTGTGCAGGCCCACGGTAAATAAGCGGCCCTAAAAAGTATTTAACTACTGGTAAGAAATAAAACTTTTTGTTCATAAACTTAAGAAAGTCTGCTAGAAATAAACCTGAACTCATAAAGGAAAAGCAGATGAAAATGTATTTTGATGAAAAAATCTTTCAATTTGAAGGAAATGAAAAAAATATTGTGGAAGTTGCACTCAAAAACGGACTTAAAATGGAAGCACCTTGTTTTTGGGAAAGAAAAACCAATGTATCATTCAATGGATGTTGCAAGGCTTGTATTATTGAGGTGAATGGGAAAAAGGCCTTTGCCTGTGCAACAGTACCTCAAAACGGTATAAAAATCACTTACAATACTCCACAATTAGTACAAAAAAGAAAAGATAATTTGGAAAAATTCAAATTATCTATGGATAATGGTACACCTTGCACATGTACTTGTGATTGTCCTCAAACTCAAGTGATTGTTGTTAATATTTGATTCTTGAAAGGAGGAGCTATTATGAATACGAATTTTCTCTATCCAGCAGAGGCTACTTGTTGCAAGGGGGTAAGATTTAACAAAATATTAAAATTTTCCAGTGCTGAAGAGTGGTGCTTTTTCTAAAATCATGGGCGTATAGCAGGCATGAGCTACGCCTTCATAAAGTATGGAAAAGCTCCCATCTGCCATGAGGTCATGGGCTAAATCAGCGTAAAGTCTTGCATGCTTTTCTGAATATATGCCACCGGCGTGTAAAAAAGCCTCGTAATGTATGTCCCAAGGTGTTTTCATTATAACTCTCTCTTAAAATATAGCCTATTCACAAAATGTTCGTTGTGATAATTCATTTTTACCTGCAATTACAAGTTTTTTCAAGTGCAGGCTATGTCAAATAAGCAGATAATATGCCCGTCCATTAGCATGTAACAGCTCTGAAGCAAACATGATTTTTATTAAAAATAATCAATGGTTTTTGTGACTTGCTTAATTGTACGCTTTTTGTTTTTTGGGTCACTCAGTTCTGGTATGGCTCCCCCGGCAATGGCCCATAAATACACGCTAGCCACCGTTCCGTAGGGGGAATATCTTTTACGGAAGCGCTCAAATCTTTCTTTGGTGATTTCCTCATGGCGGTAAAGCATACGTAGACCACGATGAATGGCGATATCACCGAAGCTGAAGACGTCATGACGCTGTAAAGCGCTGGCAAGAAGCATTTCTGCTGTCCATACACCAATACCCTTTAACTTGCACAAGGTCTCTATGACTTCTTTATCAGACATTTTACCTAGCGCATTAAGGTTGAGTTCGCCTGCACACACTTTTTCTGAAAAGTCTTTCATATATTCTGCTTTCTTAAACGTAGTGCCAAAAGCCTGTATTTCTTCAACGCTTAAACTGTGCATGCGCTTTGCTGTAAGATCTCCGAGTGCGTCTTTTATTCGTTTAAACACCGTTTCTCTTGCTTGCCGTGATATTTGTTGCCCTAGTATGGCTCTGATGATTGCCGAAAATATATCCGTATCTATAGTTCGCTCAACCATACCGATGGTATCAATGGCTTCTCCAAGTTTTTTGTCTTTCTTTTTCAGGTAGCTTATTTCTTTTTCGCCATATTCAAAATACATAAAATCACCTCAAAAGTTCTAAGCAATGAGCATAAATATGTGCTCTTTACGCATTTTTGTTTGCTCTAAAGGGTAGTTAGGGTGCCTCATTTCCTTGGTCACAGAAGGAAAAGTCAAGCGCAAGGTAAAGTATATTTTTTGCTTACGGTATAAGTATAAAATTTGAACTCGTGGAAATCAATATGGTCTTATATTGTGCTCAAACTTTGTGTATGGAAATGGGCATATGGTTTAAATTAATCTCATACTTCATACTTCGCCATAGAGCTAAAGACAATGAAAGTATTCTGAGGAATCAGGAGTTTTTTCTCTTTTGGCTGTCACATCAAGGTGAGAACACGCGCTTAATGCCGTGTTTATCTTGCCATAGCTTATGAATTTTGTTAGGAATTCCTACGCAAAGAGGGCTTTTTATAGCCTTAGTGACAGAAAAGATCCTTTGTGCAGCTAAAAAATAGGGTAGCAGCGTGAAAAAAATGCGTCATGGTTATACAATGCTTTTACTCGCAGTGTTTTGCACTGTGGGGCTTTATGGCGCACTTTCAACGCCTGCACCTTTGGAGGATGCTCTGGTAGGCCCCATGCACTTGCCTTGGTTTGCGCTGGGCGGGTGCGCTTTGTGTATCCTTCTTCTCATGATACAAGGCCTAGTATCGCAAAAAACGCCACAAGTATCAAACAGCAGTACAGCTTTTTATAAAACTCTTAGCTATATTTGTTTGTTTGGCCTCTATCTCATAAGCATGGTGTTCTTAGGCGAATATATGCATGATGATGTAGATCTTTTTATGTCTCACGGCGCTGGATTTTGCCTGAGTACAGTACTCTTTTTAGCGTGCTCTTTATTCCTTTTGGGGCGGAAAAGCCTTGTGGAAGTGGGGAGTATTTCCCTCATGGCCACGGGCATTTTTTGGCTCGTTTTCGGAAAATTCTTTACTATACTTTTGCCCTAAGCTCATATTGGAATGTCCATGGAAGATATTGTAAGCGGTATACATATGGCCTTGAGCCTGCAGTCTCTCATGGCAAATTTTTCCGGAGTGGCTTTGGGTATTATTTTCGGGAGTATGCCCGGACTTACAGCAAGCATGGGCATTGCTTTACTTATTCCTTTAAGCTTTGGTATGGCATCGGTGCAGGCTTTTTCTCTGTTGCTTGGCATGTATGCCGGTGCCATTTATGGCGGGTCCATTTCTGCTATCTTGGTGGGCACGCCAGGCACGGTGGCTGCCGCCGCCACGCTCATGGAAGGCCCGCATCTTACAGCCAAGGGGCAAGCGCGCAAGGCCCTGGAAATGGCTACTTTTGCTTCTTTTTTTGGGGGAACATTCAGCGCGATATTTTTAGTTATTTGCGCGCCTGTATTGGCTCTTGCTGCCACTTCTTTTGGACCGCCGGAGTATTTTGCCTTGGCGGTATTGGCTTTATCTGTGGTGGCAACCTTTTCTTGCGGCAATGCCCTTAAGGGACTTGCCGCCACCTGTATGGGCTTGTATCTTTCCACCATAGGTGTAGACCCTGTGTCGGGGGATTTTCGCAATACTTTTGATACGCCGCATCTTTTTAGCGGTATAGCCTTGGTGCCGACCTTGGTGGGTTTGTTTGCCTTATCGCAAGTACTCCTTTCCATAGAGAAAAATTTTGCCGGGCAAAAAAAACTTGCACCTCAAGGGGATCTGGAAGGGGAGCTTGCTGCACAAGGACTCACTTGGCCGGAAATTTGGCGCAATAAAATCAATCTGTTCCGTTCCTCTTTTATTGGTACTATCATTGGTATTATTCCTGCTACAGGCCCCAGTGCCGCCACCTTTATAGCCTATGCGGAGGCCAAGCGATTTGCTCATACACCGGAGCTTTTTGGTAAAGGCTCCCTCGAGGGTATTGCCGCCACAGAAAGCGCTAATAATGGCGTCACCGGCGGGGCGCTTATTCCCATGCTTACCTTAGGCGTGCCGGGGGATTCCCTCACAGCTATTATGCTGGGTGCACTTATGATTCAAGGGCTTACGCCGGGGCCTATGCTTTTTGAAGAGCACAGCGCCACCGTAAGCGGTATTTTTGCCGCCTTTTTCATAGCAAATTTTTTGATATTGGTGCTGGGCTATGCGGCGGTGCGCTTCATGGGGAAAATTGTTACTGTGCCCACTGCCATATTGATGCCCCTTGTTTTGGTACTGTGTAGTATTGGAAGCTATGCGGCCAATCATGCTGCCTTTGACCTTATCATCATGTGGGGTTTTGGCCTTTTGGGCTACATAATGCTTAAACTTGATATGCCCCAAGCGCCATTGTTGCTTGCCATGATTTTAGCGCCTTTGGCAGAGTCCAATTTTCGCCGCAGTCTTGTGATTTCGCGCGATGATTTTTCCATATTTTTTACAAGCCCTCTTTCATGTGCTCTTTTGGTACTTACGGTATGTATTATGGTAAAAAGTGTTCGTGATGCATGGCGTCGTCATGCATCGCCGTCTTAAGGAGACATTGTATGACAAAAGTAATAGTGATATGTTGTATGGTTGTGAGTTTTTGTGGCGCCGGTATGTATAGTAAGGCGCTGGCACAAGAATTTCCCTCGCGTCCCATTACGGTGATTGTTCCCTTTGATACAGGGGGAGCTGTGGACCCTGTCATGCGTGTTGTGGCAGACTATGTACAAAAAAAGCATGGTATTACCTTTGTCATCGTCAATAAGCCCATCGGCGGTGGCGCCCCTGCCATGTTAGATGTGCTGCGCGCGCGCCCTGATGGCTATACCCTTGGTTTTCCCTCAGCCAATGTGCTTACGGTATTACCGCAGTATAAAAATGTGGGCTTTACCCATAAGAGCTTAAGCCCCGTGTGCCAAGTTATCACATTGACCATGGGCTGGGCCGTGCATAAGGATTCTGGTATAGACAGCCTTGAAAGCCTTATGCAAAAAGCTCAGGATGCGCCGGCTACGTATAGTTTAGCCAGCCCGGGCTCATTCACAGCGCAACGTTTTTTTCACGCCAAGGTAATGCAGCATTTCCCTAAAGCAGACTTACCCTATGTGGCCTATGACGGTAGTGGCGCCGTGGTGGCGGCCTTGCTGGGTAAACATGTGTCTGTGGGCTATATGCCCCTTGTGGCCTATATTAATCAAAAGGACTTACGCACTCTTGCCATCAGCTCAGCGCAGCGTGACCCCGTACTTGCCGAGGCGCCTACCTTTGCAGAAACATTGGGCGCTGAGTATGTATATAATTCCGCTTGTGGCGTCGTGGCACCACCTAAGACGCCGCCACATATCGTACAACGCCTTGAAGAGCTTTTTGCACAAGCGCTGAATGACCCAGAGGTGCAAAAGAAGCTGGCAAACTTTGGAGCCACGCCGGATTATTTACCAAGTGCGGCCTTTGGTAGGGTGTTACAAGATTATGCAGATTTTTTTGCCGAGCCCATTGAAGAAGCCAAAAAGGCAGTGCGTAAGTAGTCGACACTGAAAAACAACTTAATTATCAGTAAAAATAGAACTTATAAATCAAATAACGTAATAAAGATTGCCGGAAATAAACGTATGGAATACGTTTTCTGGCAATGTTTAGACATAAGAAATGCTTTTTTCAGATGTCGACTACTCAAGACATGCCCTTGGCATGGCTTGCCGCGCGTAAAATAAGCCGGAATTTACTTCCGGCGGCCCCGAAGGGGTATTTGGAGCAGGCGTGCCTTTCTTAAAAACGAGTGGAAACACGTTTTTAAGCATTAACTAAGTAGAGGGGGGTAAGGGGGTGTATTTTACGTGAGAGTTTTTTGTTTTTTGGGGTTAGGAAAGCTTATTTTGTTTTTCTAACCTTTAGAAAATACATAAGATATAATTGTTGAAATGCTTAGGTATGTGTTAGTAATGTAGTAGCGAAAGAGGTAAAGTGGCGTTGCTCAGCATATGTTAGTAAAAAGTCAAGTTTTGATTTTCGTCTAAGGATATGGTTAATACATTATAAAATATCCCGAGCGGTAACATTTGTCTATTTTTTACTTATCATAGCAAGAAGTGTTACCGTTCGGGAGTATTTGTTGACCTGGTAGTAAAAAGTGCTTATATTATTCCCGACCGGTATCAGGAGGTATTATGTCAAATCTTAATAAAACAGAAGATATTGGTACTATAGTAAAAAATGAACGCAAGGTACAAGGTTTAACACAAGAAGACCTAGCTGGACTATCAGGCACTGGGCGGCGTTTTATTAGCGAGCTTGAAGGGGGTAAGCCGACAGTACAGCTAGGTAAGGTCTTGCTTGTCATTGGTGCTTTAGGATTGTCTTTTGCGATATTGAATAGTTGGAATAAGAAAGAATGAAAAAACAACTTTTTGTATATTTTGAAAAAATACTTGCAGGGTATATTACCACAGCGCGAGGTAAGATATCATTTCAATATGATGCTGATTATATTGTAAATACAAATGCTTATCCTCTCTCTCGCTCATTGCCTTTACAGGAAAATACTTTTTCAAGCTCTCTTTCTGAGGCTTTTTTTCAAGGTTTGTTACCAGAAGGCCATGCTAAAAATGTCATTGCTAAAGCTCATAAGGTAAGTAGTAAAAATACCTATGCCTTGCTTGAAGAGCTTGGCGGCGACTGTGCCGGTTCCATAGAGATTTATCCATCTGAAATGGCTTTTCTTTCGTCTCAACAGGACTCATTTGAGCACAAGACCCTTGAAGAATCCTATGCAATACTCAATAATTTACAACAACGTCCTTTATATTTTGGAGATGATGGCTTTAGAGTGTCAGGCGCAGGTGCGCAGGATAAACTCATTGCCTGCCTTGTGGATGGTCGAGTTGCCTTGCCCTTGCATGGCACACCTTCAACGCATATTTTTAAGCCTAAAATAAATGATTTATCCCAAAGCTGCCACAATGAATATTTTTGTATGCGACTCGCAAAGGACGTAGGTCTACCCACTCCTGATGTGATATTGTTGCATATGAAAGATAAAATATTTTACTGTGTTACTAGGTATGACAGAATAGTTAAAAATGAAAAAATATTAAGAGTGCATCAGGAAGATTTTTGCCAGGTTTTGGGGATAGCTCCAGATGCTAAATATCAAAGTGATGGCGGCCCTGCACTTAAGGATTGTTTTCATCTTTTGCAAGAAACAGGTATAAGCGGTATTGATAAAAGAACTTTTTTAGACATGGTTATTTTTAATTATCTCATTGGCA
>CAYJHH010000128.1:0-7983 GCA_964369995.1 uncultured Desulfovibrionaceae bacterium | reverse complement strand
TTTCATGTTAGAATTTGTTATTTTTGCATCTGGTGCTTTAATAATGGTATTAGAAATGGTAGGTGCGCGTGTCATGGCGCCGCACCTTGGCACCTCGGTTATTGTGTGGACCAGCCTTATAGGTGTGGTGTTGGCTTGCCTTGCGGTGGGTGCTTTTTTGGGTGGTCGTTTGGCAGATAAAAAGCTTTCCACAGCCATGCTTGCGCGTATTTTATCGGGAGCGGGTTTGGGTTGTGCTTTAACGGCCTTGGGGCATCGCTTTGTGGGTACAGCCATTGGTACAGGTATTGATAATATTTATCTTTCGGCGGTGGTGGCGGCGCTATGTCTTTTTGCTTTACCGGCGCTGGCATTTGGTATGGTTTCGCCCTACATTATTCGTTTACGTTTGGCAGATATCTCCACTTCCGGTGCTACGGTGGGTCGCCTGTACGCTTTGTCCACCACGGGTAGTATTATCGGCACATTTTTGGGCGGTTTTGTGCTTATTTCCTATTTTTCCAGCACACATATTTTATTGGGCACGGCGACAGCCATGCTTTTGTTAGCTCTTTTGGTGGGTTTTTCCGGTAAGCAGGCGCGCTCGCAAAATGTATCAACCATGCTTTTGCTCACTTGTATTCCGGCCATTGCTTTTTTGAATATGCAAGCGGAGTTTGACATGTACACTAAGGGTACCCCGCCACCGGTGGAAACCCCGTACAATAGTATTCGCATTATGCAAGGCAATAATGAAGAGCAGCGCCCTGTGAGGCTCATGGCCACAGACCCTGGCTATGCCCAATCAGGTATGTATTTGGACAATCCTTCTGAATTGCTTTTTGATTATACCAAATATTATGCCTTAGGTACGGTGCTTTTTCCGCATGCAGAAAAAGTGCTCATGCTGGGCGGCGGTGGCTACTCGGTACCCAAGTGGTTATTGGCAGGGCATGGCGGCCTGAATAGCGAAGCTTTGCGCCTTGATGTGGTGGAATTGGACGCAGGCATGACACAGCTGGCCATGGAGGCCTTTGCATTGCCGCAAGATACACGCATGCGTATTTTCCATGAAGATGCTCGCCGTCACCTCACCACCAATACAGAAAAATATGATTTAGTCTTGGTGGATGTGTTTAATTCGCACTATTCTGTTCCCTTTCATATGGGTACAGTGGAAGCCGCGCAGGCCATGCGCCGTGCGGTGAATGATGACGGCGCTGTGCTTATGAATATCATTTCTGCCTTTGAAGGTGAAGATAGTTATATTTTACAAAGTATATATGCCTCATTACAAAGCGCTTTCAAGCATGTGTATATTTTTGCTGTACAGCCGCAAGATACTTTGACAGAAGTACAAAATTTCATGGTACTGGCCTTGGCGCAAGAAAATAAAGCTGTACAAAATATCTTAGAAGGCAGCGCACAAGCGCAGCATTTCTCCGCTGCCATACAAAAGATTTTAGCCTCTCGTATACAGCACAGCGTACCGCAAGATGTGCCTGCCCTGCGCGATGACTTTGCTCCTGTGGAGCGCTATGCTCAAGCCTTATTAAAAAAATAATCATCCTTTGACCTCTGCTCGCAGAGCACCCAAGAGTCCCTTATGACAAAAGAAATATGCCAAATCGAACTTACTTCCCTTTCCCATGACGGGCGCGCCGTGGGGCGTCAAACATTGGAAGGTGGCGCCCGCGTTGTTTTTGTGGAAGGAGCCTTACCGGGACAAGTGGTGCGCGCAGCCATTACCAAGAGTAAAAAAAGTTTTGCCGAGGCCGTATGCCTTGAGGTTGTGCAACAGGCGCCTGAAAGCATACAAGCCCCCTGTCCTCATGCGGCCTCAACGCCAGAAGGTCACAGCTGCGGCGGTTGCGCCTTACAAAGTATGCCCAGCGACACGCAACTTTACTGGAAAGAACGCATGGTGCAAGAAGCTATGACGCGCATTGCCAAGCTCAGTCCTGAAGAATTAACACGCCTACAAGCCATTATTCCCTCTCCCAAGGCATGGGGCTATAGAAATAAGATGGAATTTGCTTTTGGCGAAAATAGCGATGGCTCCTTGGTGCTTGGTTTACGCGCCAAGGCTTCTCACACCGTATTGGCGGTACCTCACTGTCGCCTTTTACCAGAGGGCTGTATGGACATTGTGCGTCAAGTACAAAGCTGGTGTACTGAGGCTAAATTAAAGGCCTGGACGGGACAGCGCAACCATGCAAATCCTTATGCTATTTTGCGCCACCTTATTATCCGTCGTCCCCATACAGCGCAAGAAAATGGCTCTGCGCAACTACTTGTGAATCTTATCACCGCGCCGGCCTCTAAGGAGCAACGCTTAAGCCTTGCGCGCCTTGGTAAAGAGCTTATGCAACATTGCCGCACGGTGACGGGTTTTGTATTGGAAGAGCGTCGCAGTGCCGCCATGATTGCTCAAGGTGAACATATTATTACAAAGCTTGGGGAAACTACGCTTTTTGAAACCTTGGGTCATATGCCCTATGCTTTGGCACATAATGCCTTTTTTCAAATTAATACCGAAGCGGCAGAGGCCATGTGTGCCTTAGTTAATGATATGGCCTGTGATACGCCTTTACCTGAGGCGCCTTGCCTGTGGGATTTATATTGCGGCGTGGGCGCCCCTGGCTTAAGCCTTGTAAAACAGCTTGTGCAGCAAGGGTATAAGGATGTGTCTGTGTATGGCGTAGAAATTAACCCTAAAGCCATTGAAATGGCAAAAAGTAACGCAAAAACTTTGGGACTTACGCAAGTTCACTACCATGCCGGTGACACTAAAAAAATCATACGTGATTGGCCACAGCCTACACTTATAGTGATAGATCCTCCGCGTACGGGCTTAGACGGGCAAGTTACGGAGCTTGTAGCCAAAAGCGGCGCAGAAAAAATAATTTATATTTCGTGCAATCCAGCCACTTTGGCACGGGACATGGGGCTTTTATCGCAACAATATAGCTTAAAAACCCTTGTTCCTTTGGACTTTTTCCCTCAAACGCCGCATGTGGAATCC
Source organism: uncultured Desulfovibrionaceae bacterium (assembly GCA_964369995.1). Classification (GTDB taxonomy): domain Bacteria; phylum Desulfobacterota; class Desulfovibrionia; order Desulfovibrionales; family Desulfovibrionaceae; genus CAYJAD01. The sequence goes on along the minus strand of CAYJHH010000128.1, from coordinate 4,979 downwards.
GTGGCTCTTTTAGTAAAAAAAGAGGCATAATGCATTTTAGTGCCGCTGACCGTGCAAGTATTATTGACGCCAAAGCACCTCTATGCTATAGATAACAAGCTTTGTGAAATGGGGGACAACCTTTCAAACTGCATGTGCTCGCAAAGTATACGCAACACTGAAGGCACCCGTATGAATTTAAGCGACAGAGTAAAAAAGAAAAGTAAGACCATGGAAGTGTTTGCCACGGCAGGCACCATTGGTATGCACATGGTCAGCGGCCCCATTGTGGGCTTTGGCATTGGTTATGGCCTTGATAAATGGCTGGAAACAGACCCTTGGTTTAAGCTGATTTTCTTTCTCATTGGTATTGGTGCAGGTTTTTTAAATGTGCATCGCGACAGCCAAAACCTTTTGCGTAAAATGCAAAAGGAAGGTCCCACAGGTAAGGGGCAAAGCGCTTCACAAGAGGCAGCCAGCGCAAACGAAACTGTGGAAAAAGAAAATACCAGCGACCAAAAACTTAATTCAGACCTTGATTCAGACCTGGACCTAGGCCTTGCCCATGCAAAGGTGGACAAAGACCGTGCAGAGTGAAAACAGCACGCACATGTTTAAAGCTGTACATGCTTTAGACGCCTGGCTATGGCGCCGTGGATTTTATAATCCCCTAGTGCGCTTTATGCTTAAAGTGCAGATACTTTTCTTTCTTTTTGTGTGTTTTTTGGGGCTTATAGCCCTGCCTTGGACAGCACATGGCTTAACTTTTGCCGTAGGGGCGGCCATTTTTGCTAATATTTTTTGGGGAATTTCTGGACAAATACTAGGACTTTCCCTTACAAAGTTCTCAGGGGGGTTGCTTTTCCTCCTGTTAATACGAACTGGTTTGAGATTGGCGCTTGCCGCCGCAGTTTTATATGTGGCCTTTGTGGTATTTAAAGCCTCGGCTCTTGCCATTGTGTGCGGAGTGACGGCGAGTATGGGCTTGGCCCTCGGAACCTTTGCTTACAATCATTTTAGTAAGCACAAGCAATAAGGAGCGTATTATGGCAGGTGGATTGCCGCATCCGGTCTTACTCTCGACCCTTGCTGACATGGATTATGTCACCATTGGTGGTCAACTTATGGAGTTTAAGCATGTCTTTTTCACATGGATAGGCATGGCTTTCTTATTTCTTGTGGCCTTTTTAGTGCGCCGCCAAATCACCATGGTGCCGGGAAAAGGACAGAACTTTTTTGAAGTGGTTATCGGTACCATCGATGACTTTGTCTGTACCAACCTTGGCGAAGAAGATGGCAAAAAATTTGTGCCCCTCTTAGCTGGCATTTTCATCTATATTTTGACCATGAACCTCATGGGTCTGTTGCCTGGCTTTGACGCCCCCACAGCAAACTTAAATACCACTGTATCTTTAGCCATTGTGGTTTTTGTATACTACAACTTCCTTGGTATGCAGCGTTGGGGTTTCCATTATGTGAACCACTTCACTGGCCCATCCAAGGCACTTATTCCGCTCATGTTCCCACTCGAAGTGGTGTCGCACTTATCGCGCCCCCTTTCGCTTTCCTTACGTCTTTTCGGTAACATCCGCGGGGAAGAAATCGTTATTATTCTCGCCTTTGTTATGGCTCCCATACTTGGTAGCTTGCCCATTTATTTCCTCTTCCTTCTTGGAAAGAGCATGCAAGCCTTTGTGTTCTTTATGTTAACCATGTTCTACATTAAGGGTTCTTTAGAGCACGCGCATTAAAATTCATGCCTAGCACCTGCAAAGGCGCTAGGCTCACTTTGTGGGGAATGGTCTACGGACCCAAACATATAATCATCTTTAAGGAGTTTAACATGCGTAAATTATTAATGATCGCTTTGACCACCGTTGCTTTTGTAGGTATGGCTTCCCTTGCTTTCGCTGCCGGCGACCCCATGGCCATTAGCTTCACTTCCTTAGCTTCTGTTCTTGGTATCGGCATTGCAGCTTGTGGTTGCGGTATCGGCATGGGTCTTGGTCTTAAAGGCGCTTGTGAAGGTGTTGCTCGTAACCCAGATGCCAGCGGCAAAATCACTGGTACCATGATTTTGGCCTTCGCATTCATCGAATCCTTGGCCATTTACGCCTTGGTTGTAAGCTTCATCTTACTCTTTGCTAACCCCTTCATGGGCTAATTGCAAAATCGTTTGATTATCAAGCCCCAGCTTCGGTTGGGGCTTTTTTTATAGCAAAATTTTCTCATTTTAGGCTACATATGACACATTCTTTGGCAAAAAGCTTACAATGCGGCGAAGTAAGCATAGGATCTTGGCTCCAACTCCCCTCCACAGACACAGCAGAACTCATGTCGCAAATGGGCTATGACTGGCTTGTCATTGATATGGAGCATGGCAGCATAGATATAAGCCAGCTCCCGGATCTATGCCGCGCTTTGGCCAGCGGCGCTGTGCAGCATAGGCAGGAACAAAAAAGCCGCATGATGGCGCAATGTAATAACACCATGGCATACTCCAAGGAAACAGACAGTTCGTCACTACAGCTCCTCAATACTGAAACGTCTGACTTCTTAGCCCCCATGACGCCTTTGCCACTGGTGCGCGTTCCAGCCGCGGAAAAAATGTTCATTCGCCGTGCTTTGGATGCCGGCGCCGCGGGTCTTATTTTTCCCATGATGCAAAGCCGCGCCGAGCTTGATGCAGCCATAGATGTGGCGCTGTATCCGCACCCCAGCAAGCATTACGGCTCGCGCGGGGTAGGTTACGCCCCTGCCAATGCTTATGGTAAAAGATTTCATTCCTACAAAAAAAACACAGCACAAGATTTGGTGTTCATAGCGCAAATTGAACATATTGACGCCCTAGAAGAGCTCGAAGCCATGGTGACGCACCCTCATTTACATGCCATCATGGTGGGGCCTTATGACTTATCCGCTTCATTGGGAATTATGGGACAATTTGAGCATCCTCTCTTTGTACAAGCACTACAAGAAATACAAGATATTTGCCGCAAGCATCATATGACCATGGGTACACATGTGATCAGCCCAAATCCTGCCCATGTGCAAGAGGCCATAGACAAAGGCTATACCTTTATCGCTTATGGTATTGATGCCGTTTTTTTGTGGCAACATGCCAGCCGTCCTAACTACACTGTACAAAAGGATATATAATGATAAATTATGCTATCATTCCGGCGCGAATGGCAGCCACGCGTTTTCCCGGTAAGCCCTTGGCGATCATTGACGGTCTGCCCATGGTGGCTCATGTGGCCTTGCGTACAGCAATGGCGCAAAACCTCACGGCCACCTACGTAGCCACCTGTGATGCAGCCATTAAGAAGTATTGCGAGGAAAACGGTATTAAAGTGGTCATGACGCGCCATGACCATACACGTTGTACCGATCGCTGTGCTGAAGCTTTGCCCTATATAGAAGCTCTTGAAGGTAAAAAAGCCGACGCCATTGTCATTGTGCAAGGGGATGAGCCCATGGTGCACCCTGACATGATTGACGCAGCTTTGGCCCCCTTACACACAAATCCTCAAGTGCAAGTGGTGAACCTTCTGGCGCCCATTACCAGCCAAGAAGAAAAACTTTCGCCCAATACCATAAAGGTGGTTACCGACAGCCAAGGTAGAGCCTTATACTTTTCGCGCGCGGCCATACCAAATACTGCCCACGGACAGGCGCAAGACTTTGGCCACAAACAAGTGTGTATTATGCCCTTTCGCCGGCAAGCGCTTTTAGCTTTCATTGCCATGGAACAAAGTTCCCTAGAAAAAGCAGAATCCATTGATATGCTGCGCCTCTTGCAAAATGGTGTGGCTGTGCATATGGTACCCACAGAGCATCACAGCCAAGCAGTAGATTGCCAAAGTGATTTGGAACTTGTCGTAAAGCTTATGGAAAATGATCCCTTGAAAGCAAAGTACCTACCCCTTTCCCCCAACAAAACCTAGTATAAACTTATATAAAGAGGCATTATGAAAATCGCCATTACAACCACCACCTTTGCCAAGTATGACATGGCGCCCATGACCTACCTTTTTGAAAAAGGCGTACATTGCATTCAAAACGCGCGCGGACGCACTCTCACCGGCGAAGAGGTCATCTCTTTAGCCAAAGAATGCCAAGGTATCATTGCCGGTACCGAGCCCTTATCTGCCGCCGTCATGACATTTTGTCCGCAGCTTAAGGCCATCTCTCGCGTGGGTGTGGGGCTTGACAATGTGGACCTTGCCTTTGCTCAAGAGCGCGGCATTGCGGTGACTCCAACCTCAGCCGATCTTCTCGGTCGCGCCGTGGCTGAATATACCCTCGGCCTTGCTTTGGCGCTGTTGCGCTCCATACCCAAGCAACATGAAGATCTACGCCAAGGAATTTGGAACAAGCACATGGGTTCCTTACTGCGCGGCAAAAAGCTTGGCATTATAGGTTTTGGGCGCATGGGACGCGCTGTGGCGGCGCTTTTTGCTGTCCTTGGTTGTGACATAGCTTTTTATGACCCTCAGGTCAGCGCCGAAGACGGTGGTCGCTATACCAAAATGGACTTAACTGAACTTTTAGCCCATGCGGAAATACTCACCTTGCATTGTAGTAAAAGCCAAGATAGCCCCCTTATAGGTGAGCAAGAACTGTCCCTCATGCCGCAAGGATCATGGCTCATCAATGCCGCACGCGGCGGACTCGTGGATGAAGCAGCGCTCTTTACAGCTTTGGAAAGTAAGCACCTTGACGGCGCCGCCCTAGATGTTTTTAGCAAAGAACCTTATACCGGCCCCCTTGCCACACTCCACAATATCATCCTCAGCCCGCACAGCGCCTCCTATGCCCGTGAAGCTCGCAGTCATATGGAAATGGAAGCTGTGGTGAATATTTGTAAAAGCTTAGGCTTGGAATAATTTTTTTTATTTTTATATTTTTATGTTTTTTTATTTTTTGCAGGGGGAAGGGGAAAACTTTTGCTAGCGCCAAAAAGTTTTCCCCTTCCCCCTGCACCCCCTTCCCCTTTC
>CAYJHH010000127.1:0-8009 GCA_964369995.1 uncultured Desulfovibrionaceae bacterium | reverse complement strand
TACTTAACCAATACATGGACACCTTCAACGGCCCTACACCTTCCTGCATGGAGACGCCTAAGTCCCCCATCACCGGAACTGTGTTTGAAAACGCCAAGTCCACTAAGATGATTCACATTGCTGAGTTCACCGCTGACCTTATCCGTCACAAAAAGCTCAACTTAGACCCAAGCCGTAACGACCATCTTGTTACTACCTGGCATGACTCTTGTAACCCTGCTCGTGCCATGGGGCTCTTAGATGAGCCACGTGAAGTTTTACGTGCTGTGTGTAATAATTTTGTGGAAATGCCTGATCGTACCATCCGCGAAGAAACTTTCTGCTGCGGTTCTGGTTCTGGCCTTAACACAGAAGAAATTATGGAATTGCGTATGCGTGCCGGTATGCCTCGTGGTAATGCCTTACGTTATGTGCAACAAAAACACGGCGTAAACCACATGGCATGTGTTTGCGCCATTGACCGTGCTACCTTACCTCCTGTGGCCAATTACTGGGCACCTGGCGTAAGCGTATCTGGCTTGCATGAGCTTGTGGCCAACGCCCTTGTCATGAAGGGTGAAAGTCCTCGTACCATGGACTTACGTCAAGAAGACTTGCCCAATGCCGTAAGTGAGGAGGATGAATAATGTATAACGCAAAGTATGTTATATTAGGAATATTCGTCTTTGTGGTATTGTTCACTGCGCCTTTCTGGGTAGGGAACTTTGGTGATCAGGGTGAATACAAGCGTCCTAACATCACTTTACCAAAGAACGAAAAAGAATGCATTGAGCCTGTAGAATACATGCGCGCTGAGCATATGCAATTGCTTAACGATTGGCGCGACGAAGCCCTGCGTAACGAAAACCGCACCTATGTATCTTCCACAGGCAAAAAGTGGGAAATCAGCTTGCAAAATACCTGCTTGAAGTGTCACACAGATTACGAAGATTTCTGCTTAAAGTGCCACACTTCTAACAGCGTAGACCCATATTGCTGGACATGCCACATTCGTCCGGAGGGGAAGAAGTAATGAATAACAGCAGAAGAAAATTCCTTAAAATTGCTGGTCTTTCCGCATTTGCTTTCAGCGCTGGCGCTGCAACCTTGCAAGCCACTGAAGCCAGTGCCGGTATTGGTTCTTATGAGCCAAACGCCACTGCCCTAAAAGCAAAGCGCTGGGCCATGGTTATTGATACCCGTAAAATCACCGACGTTGCTGACATGGAAAAGCTTGCCAAAGCTTGTCATGACGTGCATAACGTGCCCGTGACCTCCGGTACCAAGGAAATCAAATGGCTTTGGCATGACAGCTATAAGGCTACTTTCCCAGATGATGCCAACTCCATGTTGCCTGATCGCGTGAAAAAACAACAATTTTTGTTGCTTTGTAACCATTGTAGCAATCCTCCTTGCGTGCGTGTGTGCCCAACCGGTGCCACCTATAAGATGACTGATGGCACCGTTGCCATGGACTATCACCGCTGCATTGGCTGCCGTTTCTGTATGACAGGCTGCCCTTATGGCGCGCGTAGCTTCAACTTCTTTGATCCGCGCAAGAGCTTGCCCAATCCAGTACCTAATCCTAAATACCCCACACGCATGTTGGGTGTTGTGGAAAAATGCACCTTCTGCACCGAGCGTTTGGCCGTTGGTCAATTGCCCGCTTGCGTAGAAGCATCCGGCGGCGCCATTCTCTTTGGTGACTTGGAAGATCCAAATTCCAGCGTGCGTAAAGCTCTTGCTGAAAACTTCCACATTCGCCGCAAACCTACGTATGGCACAGAACCTGGTGTCTACTATCTTATCTAGGGAGAACGAGTCATGGTTGAAAAATTATTACAAGGCTCCCGTGCTTACTACATCTGGCTTCTCTTTTTGCTAGGTGTTATTGGCGCCGGTTTTTGTGCCTACATCTATCAATCCGTCAATGGCCTTGGTGTAACCGGCCTTGAGCGCGACGTGTCGTGGGGATTGTATATTTCGCAATTTACCTATCTTGTAGGTGTGGCGGCTTCTGCCGTTATGTTGGTATTACCAGCGTATTTCCACCACTATAAGAAATTTAAACGCATGATTATCTTTGGCGAATTTATGGCCATTTCTGCGGTAGTTATGTGCATGCTCTTCATCGTTGTAGACTTAGGTCAACCCCAACGTATGTTGAACGTGATTTTACACCCAACACCTAACTCCGTCATGTTCTACGACATGGTGGTACTTTTTGGCTACTTGGTACTCAACGCTGTTATCGGCTGGGTTACCTTAGAAGCTGAGCGTTTGGACATCGACCCACCAAAATGGATCAAGTACATGATTTACTTGTCCATCCTTTGGGCTTTCTCTATCCACACCGTAACGGCCTTCTTGTACGCCGGTATCCCCGGTCGTTACTACTGGCTCTCTGCCATCATGGCAGCGCGCTTCTTGGCCTCTGCTTTCTGCTCCGGTCCTGCTATCTTGCTTTTACTCATGTTCCTCATGAAAAAGCTTGTGAAGTTTGATCCAGGCAAAGAAGCTGTGAAAACCCTCGTAGTAATTATCACTTATGCCATGTGCATTAACGTGTTCTTCTACTTCCTTGAAATCTTCACCGTATTCTACAGCGGCTTAACCAGTCACCAATATCCCATGATCTTCCTCTTTGCAGGTCTTTATGGCGAAATTAGCTGGGTAACCTATTGGATGTGGGCTGCCGTGGTCATGGCCTTTGGCTCCCTTGCTATCCTTGTACCGCCTAAATACCGTGAAAACCCCACCCTGCTCCCCATTGCACTTATCATGCTTGTGGCTGCATCGTGGATTGATAAAGGCATGGGCCTCATCGTAGGTGGTTTCACGCCTAACCCCTTCAAGGGCGTTACCGTGTACACACCTACTCTTACCGAAATCACCATAGCACTTGGTGTATACGGTGTGGGTCTGTTAATTCTTTCTCTTTTATGGAAGATTGCCGTTGAAGTGAAAAAAGAAGCTGGTACCTTTGAGTACAAAGGCTAGATAATTAAAAAGGGGTGAATGAACGTTCACCCCTTTTTTTTTTATGGAAAACCCAAAAAGAGGAGGCAACATGAGTGATTCAAGCTACTCAGGTGGTGCCACGTATAGCAAAGCATACTGCCCTAAATGTCACGGTACATATGATCTTGGGGGTTGTAAATGTGCTAAAGCACCACCGCCGACTCCCATAGCCTTCAAGCTCCTTGCAGCATTTTTTCAATACTTGCCTGCCATTATCCCTGCATGGCTCATTACAGCCTTTTTGTGGCATGAGCTTTATGTAAATTTCTTTGAATCAACAACACTTGTAATCTTTGTACTGGTAACCTTTATTGGCCTCACCTGTTTAGGTGTTTACTTACTTGCTAAAGCACAAGAGCGCGTAGAGCATGCATCCAAAAGAAGCTTTTTTTTATTTTGGGGTTATATAGTCGGTATATATGCCTTACTAGGGTATACCATTGCCGTTGAGTCCGAATGGTCTACACTGGGGACTATTGTAGCCATACTAGGTTTTGGCTTTTTTGGTGCAGGCCTATGGTCCTATTCTCTTGAAAAGCTCAAAAAGAAATTGAGTGGTGAAGACGAAGATAAAACCAATTAATATATTGACTATTTGAGAGCTTCAAATGACGTATCGTAAGTGCTAACATATATAGCTACTAAAACTGTAGAGTAAGTGCCTTTACACGCACTAGATGCAGACTTATATTTCTTGTTAGTGGCAGATCAAATGTTTCTTATCAGGAATTACTTGCATTAAGAAAAAAGTTTTGTTAGAAGTGTTTCATTGATGGCGCAAAACGCGCACCTCCTCAACCTTAACTCATGTTGGAGCATATATGAAATCTTTGAAAGGCACACAAACTGAAAAAAATATCCTCACCGCTTTTTCTGGCGAGTCTCAAGCTCGTAACCGTTACGACTTCTTCTCTGCCCAAGCCAAAAAAGACGGCTTTCGCTTAGTTCAAGAAGTTTTTGCTGAAACAGCTTCCCAGGAAAAAGAACATGCCAAACGCCTCTTTAAGTTCCTTGAAGGCGGCGAAGTGGAAATCGTGGGCGCTTTTCCTGCCGGCATCATTGGCGCCACCGAAGTGAACCTTATTTCATCTGCCGCTGGTGAAAAACATGAATACGAGCATATGTACCCAGAAATGGCTGCCATGGCTGAAAAAGAAGGCTTTAATGAAATTGCTTGCGTCATGCGCAACATTGCCATTGCCGAAGAATTTCATGAAAGACGCTTTCTTATGTTAGCCAAAGAAATACAAGAAGCCACCATGTTTAAGCAAGCACAGCCTGTAATTTGGCGCTGTTTGAACTGTGGCTGGTTACATGAAGGTAAAGAGCCTGCCAATCTTTGCGGCGCCTGTGCACACCCTACGGCGCATTTTGAAGTGCTTTACCATACCTACGGCTAGGCAGTACATGTTTACAAGGGAAGAAGGCTTCAGTAGCAGCTTTTCTTCCCTATGCATCGGCTTGCATAACGCGCAAGAACACAAAGTTTAAAGCGCTTGAAAATCCTTCTTGACAAGAAGGGCAAAGCTCTATAAAAGTTTTTTCACTGCTGAAACGCAGTAAGCGAGAATGGCGGAATTGGTAGACGCACTGGACTTAGAATCCAGCGCCGTACGGCGTAAGAGTTCAACTCTCTTTTCTCGCACCATAAAAATATAAGCTCCTTCTTTGAAGGGGCTTTTTTTTGCTGCATACTATACGTTTAAGCTACTTGACGCCCTCACATACCCTTGCTACCTTTTAAGATATACATGTGAGGTGCAGTATGTATTTTCCCATTGCCGGCATTGAAGTAACCCCCATAATCCCACCCTTGGTGGCCTTTGTCATTGCCTTTTTTGCATCCATGGGAGGCATTTCTGGGGCATTTTTACTATTGCCCTTTCAAATGTCATTCTTAGGTTACACCCACCCTTCGGTAAGCGCCACCAATCAAGTTTTTAATATTATTGCCATACCTAGCGGTGTATACCGTTATTGGAAAGAAGGTAGGCTTGTGTGGCCATTGGTATGGATTGTGGTCATTGGCACACTGCCGGGAGTACTCATAGGGGCTGTAGTGCGCGTGAAATACTTACCGGATCCGGCACATTTTAAATTATTTGCCGCGGCTGTGCTTTGCTATTTAAGCTTTAAAATGCTGCGTGACATACGCTGTGCTTTGCACAAAAAACAACAGCATCAATCCTCTTCTGAAAGTGCAACCAAAGGCACTTTACAAGATGCAATGAACCGCGCACCGCAAGGCCAAAAAGCCTGTGAAGTTTTGAGTTTAAACCTTAAAACATTGAGCTTTCGTTTTTATGCCGACACCTATGCTGTGCCTTTATGGGGTATTTTTTCCTTAAGCTTTGTGGTGGGCATTGTGGGCGGTATCTATGGCATTGGCGGGGGCGCCATCATTGCGCCATTTTTCGTAACCTATTTTAATTTACCCATCTATATTGTGGCCGGAGCTACCCTCATGGGTACCTTTGTGACCTCCATTGCAGGAGTAGGCTTTTATCAGGCCATGGCGCCTTTTTTTCCTGAGTTTTCCGTGGCTCCGGATTGGCTCTTGGGTTTATTTTTTGGTTTCGGTGGTTTTTTGGGTATGTACCTTGGGGCAAGGTGCCAAAAATATGTACCAGAAAACATCATCAAGGGCATTTTAGCCGCCAGTATGTTTTTTACGGCCTGCAAATATGTGTGGGATTTTTTATAAAACTTAGAAAAAAGCCCTGCACCAAGGTGCAGGGCTCAAATTGCTGACAAAGCGTTCTGGTGGGAAACCTTTTCTGAAGAAAAGGTTATCCCCCCAGACCCCCCTTCCAAAAAACTTTCATGGCGACAAAACATTATCACCATCAAAGCCTCTTGGCGCCATATAAATTCTAAAATTTGAAAATTATTTCATAAAAATCAAAATTTAATTTTACCCTTGACTTTGTCAATCATCAAAAACTAGCATTCCATTTCTTGTGCAGGCATATTACTGGGCATTTTTTTACCAAGCAAGAGGAAGGCCACTAAAATCGCGCAACCTATGGCGGCGCCAATCCAGGTGGAAAGGGTTAAATCCATGCTAAAGCCTATCTTATTATTGCACAAATAAGTGACACATACCACGGTCATGAAGGTGGCGGGCAAGGAGGCAATCCAGTGGAAGCGATCGCGGCGAATCAGATAGACAGCCACAGCCCACAAGGTAACCCCTGCCATGGTTTGGTTAGCCCAGCCAAAATAGCGCCAAATAACGCTAAAATCCACAAAGGTTAAAGCAATACCACCGGCAAAGAGGGGGGCAGCCATGAGCAAGCGATTTACTATGGGTTTTTGGTCCACATTGCAAATTTCAGCCAGCATAAGGCGTGCACTACGGAAAGCCGTGTCGCCTGTGGAAATGGGCAGAACAATAACGCCAAGCACAGCCATGATGCCGCCCACAGGCCCCAATAAAGCCATGGAGATTTCTTTCACCACCAATGTGGGTGTGCCTTTGGCTATGACGGCTTGTAAGGAGTCGGCATTTTCATAAAAAGATAGGCCAAGAGTTACCCAAACAAGAGCCAATATACCTTCGGCAATCATGGCACCGTAGAAGATGGGGCGACCGGTTTTTTCATTTTTTAAGCAGCGAGCCATCATGGGAGATTGCGTGGCATGAAAGCCGCTAATGGCGCCACAAGCAATGGTAATGAAAAGCAATGGCCAGGTGGATAAACCGGAAGGATTGGTGTTCACCGTTATATCTGCATTGGGAATAATGGTGTAGCCATTAATGATTAAGGAACCCATGAGACCAAATGCCATGACCAAGAGTAAAATGGCAAAGAAAGGATACACACGGCCAATGATGGCATTGATGGGCAAAATGGTAGCTAAAAAATAATAACCAAAAATAATGCAAGACCACACAAGCACGGTGACACTGGTCATATTGGCAAGCAATGCCGCAGGGCCGAGAACGAATACGGCTCCCACCAGCACAAGAAAGCCAATGGCAAAGGCTTGCATAAAGCGTCGTGCATTTTGGCCAAGGTTACGACCAATGATTTCATGATAGGATGCACCGCCATAGCGTAAGCTGATCATGCCTGCGCAATAGTCATGCACAGCACCGGCAAAAATACAGCCAAAAACCACCCATAACAGCGCCACAGGGCCATAAATGGCGCCCAAGATGGGACCAAGCACAGGCCCAAGACCGGCAATATTTAAAAGCTGAATAAGAAAAATTTTCTTATTGGGCAATTCCATGAAATCCACATTGTCTGCGCGGCTTTGCACCGGCGTACTACGCGTTTCATTGGCATTGAACACTTTTTCTACAAAAGCGCCATAAAGAGCATAGCCGCCCACAAGCAAGGCTACGCTTCCTAAGAATAACATTAATCCAGACATAGATAACTCCACCTAAGACTACACATATTTGTAGGGTAATAGCACCATGCGAGCATGGGTTCACCAAGGGAACCTCTCTTACAAATTTGGTAAAAAAAGGCAGAGAACTGTCAAACATACCATCAAAGCGCACAAGAGGCCAACAAAAACAATCGTACTGTGCATAGCAAATTTTATTTTGTCATGCAAGTGCCACTTTGACCTAGAAATTGCTGTTAAGAACACAAGGCCTAGCATGAAAAATATGCATAAAAGACTTGACAAGGCAAAAGGAATACGCCAAGGTATTTTCAATTCAAGTAAGGAATACCTCATGCGTAATGCACAAAACTTCTTTTTTAGCTTTATGAGCTTTTTTAGCCAGCCTGCAAGCACGCGGGAAGGGGTTTTGTAGTATTCTTTCATCACTAGAATAAGAGAAATATAAACAAGCCGTTTCCGCAAGGAGACGGTTTTTTTTTGCACTTTAAAACAGGAGAGGATGAGGACATGCTTTTAGACATCGCAATTTGGGCGGGTTACATAGGACTTTTTGTTTGGCTAGCCCGCAAAGGCAGCGGTTATGATGTTACCACCAGCGGCGCTGTGGGCTTTGTGGTACAAGCCTTTGCCTATGTGGCCACCTA
>CAYJHH010000126.1:0-8412 GCA_964369995.1 uncultured Desulfovibrionaceae bacterium | reverse complement strand
GAGCAGGCGTGCCTTTCTTAAAAACGAGTGGAAACACGTTTTTAAGCATTAACTACTTAAATAATTAGCAAACTCCACTGGGGAAAAAGCTTTAAGTTTTTTCCTCAAACTCTTTTTTTGAAAGCTTCAATAATCACCAAGACATTCTATTCTTATCCTTTTTTCAAAGTTTTTTTATTCATAATGTAAGCGCATTCTATCATGGAATGTGCTTTTTCTGTTTTTTTTATCCTTTTCTCAACATAAAAAACTTCTTGCTTTGCATACTATTTGTCTATTTTTATTATCTTTTTACATTTATACCTAGGGTATAATATTTAACAAAAGGATATAGGCATGAAACCTTTACCCTCGTTTTACGAAAGCGTGCAACAACGCGGCATTTCACGTAGAGACTTTCTACGTTTTTGCGCCATCACTGCCGTGGCCTTGGGGCTTGGCCCCACAGGGCATGAAAGCATTGCCCATGCGCTGCAAACAAAACCTCGCCTTCCTGTACTTTGGATTAATGGTCTTTCCTGCTCATGTTGTACAGAGTCATTTATTCGAACATCTCACCCACTGGCACAAGACATAGTGCTCTCCATGATATCCTTAGATTATCAAGATGTGCTTATGGCAGCTTCTGGAGAACAAGCCCAAGATGCTTTTGAACAAACCATAAAAGATTACAAAGGGCAGTACATTTTAGCGGTGGAAGGCAATATTCCTTTGGGATACGACGGCATGTATTGCATAGATGGTGGTAAACCTTTTTTAGAAAAGTTTCAGCAAGGAGCCGCCCATGCCAAAGCCATAGTGGCTTGGGGCAATTGCGCCTCATGGGGTTGTGTGCATAATGCCCACCCCAATCCCACCACGTCCAAAGCTGTTTCTGAGCTTATTCATAATAAAGCCATTGTGACCATTCCCGGTTGTCCGCCCATACCGGATGTCATGAGCGCTGTGCTTGCCTATCTTATAACCTTTGACACCTTACCAAACCTTGATGCTCAGGGGCGCCCCCAAGCTTTTTATGGCAAGCGTGTACATGATCAATGCGTACGCCGAGCGCATTTTGACGCCGGACAATTTGTGGAATCATGGGATGACCCGCAAGCAAACCTTGGGTTATGCCTGTATAAAATGGGCTGTAAAGGCCCAACAACCTACAATGCTTGCCCCATTACACGATGGAATAATGGTATTTCTTACCCCATTCAATCGGGGCATGGTTGCCTTGGATGTTCTGAACAAGGTTTTTGGGACAGAGGCGGTTTTTATGAACGCATAACCCGCATTCCTCCTCTAGGAGTGCATGCCACCGCCGATACCGTGGGAGCTGCCCTGCTCACGGGCGTGGGCGTTGCTGTGGGCGCCCATGCCGTGGCCAGCACCATTTCACATGTGCGCAAAAATAAAAAAGATTCGGAGCAAAATACTGCATCGCCTCAAAACATCACAAAAGAGCAGGAATGAAAGGAATACCCATGTCAAATACCACCCAAGAACACCAAGTCAGCACCGCAGGAAAACGTCTCATCATTGACCCCATTACCCGCATTGAAGGGCATTTACGCTGTGAAGTAAATATCAATGAAGAAAATATCATCACCAATGCAGTATCTTCGGGTACCATGTTTCGCGGTTTAGAAATTATCCTTCAAGGGCGTGACCCACGCGATGCATGGGCCTTCACTGAGCGCATTTGCGGTGTGTGCACCGGAACTCACGCCTTGGCCTCGGTTCGCGCTGTGGAAAACGCCTTACAAATTGATATACCAGACAATGCCAATTGCATTCGCAACCTCATGCAACTTTGCCTTTGGTATCATGATCATTTGGTGCATTTTTATCATTTGGCCGGTCTTGATTGGGTAGATATTGTGAGCGCTGCCAAGGCAGATGCTAAGGCCACGTCCGCTTTGGCACAATCCCTCTCCCCTTGGCCCCAGAGCTCGCCGGGGTATTTTGCTTCCGTTAAAGAAAAACTCGTCCATCTTGTGCAATCGGGGCAATGGGGCATTTTCAAAAATGGCTATTGGGGGCATCCTGAGTATAAACTTTCTCCCGAGGCCAATCTTATGGTGGTGGCACATTATTTGGAAGCTTTGGATTTTCAAAAAGATGCCATAGGTATTCATACTGTCTTTGGCGGAAAAAATCCCCATCCCAATTGGCTTGTGGGCGGTGTTCCCACGGCCATAAATCTGAATGCCGTGGGCGGCGATACTGTCATTAATATGGAGCGTTTACAACTTGTGCAGCAGCTTATCACTCGTTGTAAAGACTTTGCCGAACAAGTGCTTATGCCAGACACCATAGCCTTAGGCTTATTTTATCCTGAGTGGTTTCATTACGGTGGCGGCCTTTCAAAGCACAATGTGCTCAGCTATGGAGACTTTCCAAGTATTGCCAATGATCATTCCAATACCAGTTTACTGGTACCGCGCGGCGCCATTATCAATGGAAATTTTGACGAAGTGCACCCTGTGGACTTACAAGCCCATGATGAAATTCAAGAAGCGGTGCATCATTCTTGGTATGCATATCCCCCCCATGTGCAAGCTCTGCACCCTTTTGAGGGCATAACGCAGCCGCATTATCGCCTAGGTAAAAACACCAAGGGAAGCGCCACAAACATTGAGCAATTGGATGAACAAGGCCCCTACTCCTGGATTAAAACACCGCGATGGCGTGGGCATACCATGGAAGTGGGCCCTTTAGCTCGCCTTTTGGTGGCGTATGCCCTTAAAAATGCAGAAGTGGTGCAATCTCTGGATAACATTTGCGCCGCCATGAAAGTACCTTTTTCTGCCATGCAATCCACCATGGGACGCTTGGTAGCTCGCTCGTATGAAGCCACATGGGCAGCGCGCACCATGCAAGTATTTTATGATAAACTTATAACCAATTGTAAAAATGGACAAAGCACTGTGGTGAACACCAGCAAATGGGAACCGCATACCTGGCCGCAAAAAGCCCAAGGCGTGGGCTTTACCGAAGCGCCACGCGGCGCTTTAGGGCATTGGATTACCATTGAAAACACAAGCATTAAAAATTACCAATGCGTGGTGCCCACCACTTGGAATGCTGCCCCCAGAGCGCAAGACGGTATGCTCAGTGCCTATGAAGCCTCACTGCTTGGAACCCCCTTGGCAAAGCCGATGCAACCTTTGGAAGTTTTACGCACTTTACACAGTTTTGACCCATGCCTTGCCTGCGCCACACATCTCTTAGGGCCTGATGGCTCAGAACTTATAAAAGTACGCATTGTATAAATCACCCTCAGCATCCAGTCAAAAGACAAAGGAGGCAACATGCCCAGGGAATATACACAAAAGCATAGTACAAGTACCCTATTCTCACGGCAAAAAACATATATTTATGCTGTACCCGTGCGCCTGTGGCATTGGTCCATGGCTTTGGCCATTGCTGTACTTACAGTGACAGGCTATAGCATAGGCAAACCGTGGCACTCCCTCACCGGAGACCCCAGCGTGCTTTTCTATATGGGCTATACGCGCATGGCGCATTTTATAGCAGGTTATGTGCTTATTATAGGGCTTATTGCCCGCCTTTTTTATACTTTTTGGGGTAATAGCTATACAAAAGAAATTTTCATCCTTCCTGTATGGAAAAAAGCCTGGTGGCAAGATTTATGGTGCGATATACGTTGGTACCTTTTTCTTGAAAAAGAACCAGCGCTCCATATGGGACACAATCCCCTAGCGCAAGTGGGCATGTTTTTCTTTATGATTTTCCTCTTTTTTACCTGTATCACAGGCTTTACCCTATACGCTCAAGAAAGCATTGGTTGGTATTTGGCGCCTTTTCGTCATGTGCTGAATTTAGTGTACACATGGGGTGGCAATGGCATTGACTTACACAATGCCCATCGTCTTGGCATGAAATGTATTTTAGCCTTTGTTCTAGTGCATTTATATATGGTTATTCGAGAAGAAATCATGGGGAAAACCACCCTCGTTTCCACCATGTTTAGCGGTTATAGACATATAAGAAAGGCAGATAAATAATGTACAGCACTCTTATTTTAGGTCTTGGAAACATTCTCTATGCCGATGAGGGCATTGGTGTGCGCACGGCAGAATTTCTTTATAATAATTATGACTTCTTCCCCCATGTACCCATTGTGGACGGAGGCACACAAGGAATGGCATTACTCGGGGTGGTGGAACAAGCGCAACGCTTGCTTGTGCTTGACGCTGTGGATTTTGCTCTACCCAAAGGCACAGTGGTGTATAAAGAGGCAGAAGAAGTGCCTAAGTATCTCAGCGCCCAAAAACATTCTGTACATCAAGGCTCTTTTTCAGAAGTTTTGGCCTTGGCCTCCCTACGAGATAAAGCCCCACAAGAATGTGTACTCATTGGCATGCAGCCTTGCACCCTAAGCCTTGGCGCGCCGCTGTCTTCCATGGCACACCATCATGGTATTCCATCCATGGCGCATTTAGCTTTGCAATGCCTTAAAAACTGGGGCATAAATGCTGAGCTCTTTCATGGAACACGCCACTTGCATCATCCAAGTATTAAAGCTACATGCTTTGAGAATCAAGATAGAAAAAGATAGCAGTATCAAATATGATCGTACTTGCTTTTTTACACGCACTTTTATAACGTAGCGGTAAGCAAAACTAGTTTAGTCGACACTGAAAAACAACTTAACTACTCGTAAAAATAAAACTTTTACCTTTTGACGTCGTAATAAACTTTGCCAGAAATTAACGTATGGAATACGTTTTCTGGCAAAGTTTAGACAACTGAAATACTTTTTTTCAGATGTCGACGACACAAGTCATGCCTGCGGCATGGCTTGCCGCCACGTAAAATAAGCCGGAATTTACTTCCGGCGTCCCCGAAAGGGGTATTTGTAGTGAGCGTGCCTTTCTTAAAAACGTATGAAAATACGTTTTTAAGCATCGACTAGTTTAGTTCATAAAAGGAGATACTTACATGAAAATACAACATATTTACAAGCATTTAGAAACCATTGGCTCCATGACTTTTTCCACCATAAATAAAGATTACCCAGAAAGCAGAATTGCACATTTTTTTACTTATGATGATGACGGCCTGTATTTTTTAACCATGACTACAAAGCCTTTTTATAAACAGCTTAAAGAAACCAAAAAATTAAGTGCTTGCGGTTTACATGCTCAATCACAAATAACATGGATAGAAGAAGGTGTTTGCTATAGCGCTCCTGGCTATTTTATTCGTTTAAGCGGGGATGTACGTGAATTCACCATAGAAGATGCATTGAAAAAAAATGACACAAGATTCACATATCTTATAGAAGACAATAAAAAATACCCGCAAATTACTGGTTTTTGTTTATATAATTTTTCTGGAGAAATCTACGATTACGATTTTAACAAAGAACATCGAGATCATAAATTAGAAAGGCAACGGTTTAGCTTTGGAGAAAAAAAATACGTCAATCCAGGCTTAAAAATTCATCCTGAACGCTGTACAGCCTGTGGAAAATGCCAGCAAGTCTGTTCCTTTAACGCTATTATACAGCAAGGAAATACTTATGCCATTCAAGGGCAACGATGCGACGAATGCGGCAATTGTTACACCACATGCCCAGCCGAAGCCATTGCCACAAAAGGGGTATAATTTCACTCTATCCATATATACAGAGCAAGGAAAAAGAATTTCTTTTCCCTTGCTCATTTCATGAATTTGATATTACATATGGGGAAAGCTTTGTAAGTTTTTTACTATTTCCCCTTACTTCTAATCAAATATGAGGTCTATTTACTTTGTAAAAGAGCCGCCAAATCCGCTTCAGCCGTGGTAATGGCTTGTACGTTCCATGTATCCACAAGCACTTGTAGCACCGCAGGCGTTATAAAAGCCGGCAAAGAAGGCCCAAGACGTACATTTTTTATGCCCAAAGCCAATAAGGTAAGTAAAATAGACACGGCCTTTTGTTCATACCATGATAATACCAAGGATAATGGCAAATCATTCACATCGCATTGCACAGCTTCAGCCAAGGCCAAGGCCACTTGTACCGCGGCATAGGCATCATTACATTGACCCACATCTAAAAGACGTGGAAAGGGACCAAGCATGCCTAAATCTTTATCAAAAAATCTAAATTTACCGCAAGCCAAGGTGAGGATAAGCGTATCTTTGGGGCTTTTTTCCACAAATTCTGTATAATAATTACGCCCTGGTTTCGCCCCATCACAGCCGCCCACTAAGAAAATATGCTTTAAAGCACCGGACTTTATGGCATCAAGCACTGCCGGCGCGGCATCTAATAAGGTTTGACGCCCAAAGCCCACTGTCACCTGCCCGCCTGCTTGGTCTTCGCTAAAACCTTCCATAAGCAGTGCTTTTTCTATAACCTTAGAAAAATCACCCTGTGGACAGTGCTCTACGCCGGGAAAGCCCACTGCGCCGGTGGTAAAAATTTTATCTCCATGCGCACCGGGGTTTTGTATACAGTTCGTAGTAAAAAGCACAGCTCCAGGAAAGTCCGCCATTTCTTTTTGTTGATTTTGCCATGCTGTCCCAAAATGCCCTGCCAAATGCGAAAAAGCTTTTAACTTAGGATAACCATGAGCGGGAATCATTTCCCCATGTGTATACACCGAAATACCCTTGCCTTCGGTTTGCTGCAGCAAATGATATAAATCTAGTAAATCATGCCCAGATACCAAAATGGCCTTTCCTTGGCGTTGCCCCAAAGAAACAGGTGTAGGTACAGGATGTCCAAAATGTTCGGTATTGCCTTTTTCCAAAAGTTCCATGGCACGCAAATTAGTATGCCCACATTCTAAAGCCAGCTCCAACCAATTTTGTAAAGAACGCTCTTCCACTTGCCCTTGTTTATCCGGCATGCCCGCCGCCAAAGCTTTTTTAATATAGGTATATACGGCCTTATCTTCTTGGCCCAAAAGAGCCGCATGGTCTGCATAGGCAGCCACACCTTTTACACCATACAGCACTATTTGCATGACAGAATTAATGTTTTCATCTTTTCCTGCCACTTGCGCCATATGCGACATGGTCCATGCATTTTTTTTGATGTCTAGCAAAGCCAGTTCACAGGCTTTTGCATCAAATTGTGGTGTACAGCCTAGTTTTTCTGCAAGTTTTTTACGCAAAACAATACATTCTTGTACATCTGCCAAAAGATCTTCTTCATCAAAATTTACATTGGTAAGAGTTTTAAAAAGAGCTTTAGCAATAAAAGCGTCCACAGAAGGTTCCGTTATTCCCTTACTATCTGCTTTTAAACTGGTTTGCGATAAGAGGCGCAAAGCGTACACTAACTCATCTTGAATTTTTGCTGTTTCAGGTTTTTTACCACAAACACCAATTTTTTCACATGCTGTACCTTTTGCAGTTTGTTCACATTGATTACAGAACATAATTTCCTCCTTATATTTTTACAACAATAATTAAAAATTATTTTATTAAAAGATTATTTACACACATTATGATTAAAAGTAACAAATTAAATAAAAAAATTAACTTTATAATGCATATATTAATAGTCAAATTTTATTTGCCTTTGGCTTTTGAGCGTAAAACTTGCTCATTTGCAATAAAAATAGTGCGTCCTTCTATACTGATGGCGCCACATTCAATAAGTAAAGATAATTGACGAGAAAGAGTTTCTCTGGCAAGACCTAAAAGATTTGCCATATCTTCGCGTGAAAGCTTAAAAGGCACTTGATTATCTGCACCTTCCATAAAATATCTATGCAAAATATAACCAGCCACACGTCTCGTAGCATTACGTTCCCCTTGCGCTGCCAGTTTTTGCGTGAGCATGCGTTGGCGCAAAGCAAAAGCACTGAGTAAGCGCATGGCAAAAGAAGGCGCATTGGCAGCCAGTTCAAAACAAAGTTTACGTGGTAAAAAAAGTATCTTGGTTTTTTCCATGGCCATGGCTGTTATGGGATGCGTGCCTTTTTGAAATACAGCGCCCTCTCCCACCATTTGCCCAGAACGCACAATGAACAGAACCAACTCACGCCCATCGGAGGTCAAACGCACAAGTTTTACGCAACCTTGCAAAAGAATATAAATACCTAAGGCTTCTTCTCCTTCCGTAAAAAGCGTTTCATTTGAAGAGAAAGTCATTTCTTGTGCAGTACTTACAATGGCATTTTGATGACAAATCTGAACATCTTTTAATAAATCAATATCTTGTATGTAAGATTGAATTACTTTCATATAAGCCCCTTGGAACATCATTTCAAGACATAGTATAAGTCGTCAGTATTTACTGCTGTGATATATATCACAACAGTCAGATTGCTGACAAAGTATCCTGAGGGAAAACCTTTTCTGAAGAAAAGGTTCTTCCCCCAGACCCCCTTTCCAAAAAACTTTCATTGCATCAACACCTTATCTTTATGAAAAGCATTTTTATCACAATGTAAA
>CAYJHH010000125.1:0-8434 GCA_964369995.1 uncultured Desulfovibrionaceae bacterium | reverse complement strand
CGCAATCTTTGCTCTGGCATGTTTTCTAGACTTTTTCTAAACACCATGTTATATTCCGCGCATGAATACTCTTTATACCGTACAATTACAACGTGCTGACCTCATGGAACTAGAAAGCCATTTAGCCAAAGCACTACGTTCTTTTTTGCCCTTTACCTCACACAGTCTTTATTTTCCTACGGCAGACGCCACACCGCAAAGTCCGCAATGGATTTCACGCGAGCGCACGCTGATTTTGCCTCTATGGCATGAGGAAAATCCTTTGGGAATATTTATGGCTCGCGGCGCCGATGCGCGCACCGTAAAAAGACTTATGCCTTCCCTTGAAGCCTTGGCAGCTTTTTGTATGGAGCATTTACTTTGTGTGAAACAAAGCCGCATCGATGAACTGACGGGACTTGCGCGCATGCCACGATTGCTGGAGCGCATGGAGCATGATGCTGATATGGTAAGTTCCTACTTTACCGGTGGCGTCAGTACAGATCAAGAGGTTCCACTACACAAAGCCTGCATGGGGCTCATTGTACTGCGCTGCCCAGCACTGGACTCTTTGGCCTCTGAATTTGGCTATACTTTTGCGCATCAAGCGCTTTCTGATTGGGCAAAAGCGCTACAACAAGATTTACCTCAAGAAATTCTTGCTGCGCGTAGCGGCGAAAATGAATGCGCCCTCCTTTTGCCCACGGCCACACGTACCTCGTGCAGTAAGCTTACTGAAGAAGTCATGAACCGAGTTGATGCCGTGACACTTATTCATGGCCCAAGCAAAAGAAAGATACGTTTACACTCTGTTGCTGGATTTGCACTGTATCCGCAAGATATGGAAAGCACACGACTTTCCCTTGGCATGGCAGAACAAGTGCACGCCATGCTTCAAAAGGCACGTCATGCCACACAAATGGCCTATGAGCGCAGCCGCTATTTAACTAAAGAAGAAAAAAATCACGTACAAAGCCGTTATATGGCCTATGCAAGAGTATTGGCACATGCCGGTATTATTCAAGAGATTTTACCTTTTAATCAAATTATCACCAATATTGGACGACAATCTGGCGCCAAGGAAGGGCAACATTTCTCCGTATGGGGACAGAAAAAAGGATCCTGGCAACGCAAAGGTGATGTGGTGCTGACGGAAGTTCGTGGCAGACATGCCATGGCGGAAATTTTACATACGCATGACCCTGCATGGCAATTGGAAAAAGGAGATAATTTACGCATCTCTCCCATGACCATGAACGGCTCTTTGCCAACAAACATTGTGGAAAAACATACTGAACCGCAAGATCATACAGCCGCAGTCGAAGAAAACTCCCATACAGCCAACACAACATTACTGTCCCATGGAGATTTCTTACGCACATTGCACACGCAATTTGAAAAGCAAAACACATTCTCCTTGGCTTTAATACGTCTTTGCCTGCATAGCACAGAACATGCGCATCAAGAACAACAGCATGCCATGGAAAAAATCTTGCAACTGTATACGCAAATGCATGATGAAATATACGCCGACACCGTACCCTTTAGCGGAAAAGGGCAAGAATCTCTCATGCCGGCTCTTATGGGGCGCTACGGAGAAACAAGTCTTATTGTCTACCATCCTTCACAAACGGCTGTGAAATTAGACGCTTTTTATAAAGATTTTTGCCAAAAAGCTCAGGAAATCGGCCTACATTTAGCTATCGGCTTAGCAAGCTACCCTTGCTTACAAGCCCATAAAAGCAATATGCTTGAATATTGCCATAAGGCCTTAGACTTTGCGCTACTGTTACCACAACCTCAGGTGGGCATCATGGGAAGTTTAGCCTTTAATGTAAGTGCAGACCAAAAATACAGCCAAGGCGATGTCTTTGGTGCTGTGGAAGAATATAAACTGGCCATTTTAGCCGACGCCAATAATGCCATGGCTTGGAATTCTTTAGGTGTATGCATGGCAGCTCTCTCGCGCTTTAGTGAAGCTCGCAATCACTTTAAAGAAGCCATTAAATTATGGAAAAAAAATTCTACCATCACCGTGGGAGCGCAATCTTACCCTCAAGATCCACAAAGTGAACTTGCCTCTACTTTATACAATTTAGGCACAGCCTGCCAAAGCCTTGGGGAAACGCGCGCCGCCACAAAGCATTTTAAAGAATGCATTGAGGTGGATAAAGAGCATTATTTTGCACATATTCGTTTAGGCCAATTGGCAGAACAAGCAGGAAAGGCCCAACAGGCACGCCAATATTATAGCCAGGGAGTAGCCTTGGAGGTAAAGGCGCAAAACGCTGTTGCTAAAAAAGCGCCCATTTCCTCAAAAGCAGCTTCACATAAAAATGCTGAGGCCTCCCCTCTGAAGCGCGGCTGCGCCGGTATGGCCTACAGGCACCTTGCTCGCATAGCCTTGCAACAAGAAAAACATGCTGAAGCTCGTGAGCTCTTACACGAAACCCTTTTACAAAATCCTCAGGACGCCATGGCTTTATGCATGTTAGCCAATATTTATTTGCAAGGCGGCGAAGACCCTGCCATGGCAGAGATGTTGGCACGCAAAAGCGTGGGCTTACGTCCCGAATATGCTGCGGCGTGGCGCGTTTTAGCGCAGAGCTTACGCGCCCTTGGACAAGAAGACGCCGCTTTAAATGCCGAAGATAAAGCCATTAATCTTTAATAAAAACAGATGTGAGATAGGAGAAATGTTCGCCTGTCTCACGCCATAAAAAATGAAGGCTGAACTCTCCACACAAAACAACATATCTTGCCCCCTGCACACAATGATACTCCTTTTAGAAAAACATTTGCAAAAACACATACTCGCAAAGTTATTCTATAATTTAAAAACCTTACACAAAATCACTTTACGTAAAGTTTGGTTGATTAAGCCTTTAGTGAATGGTATAAGCGGGAAAAATAAGGAATAGCCATGCTTTTAAAAAAATATATGGCACTTTTTTGGGTGCAAAGCTTTTTGCTCATGAGCCCCTGTGCATCTTTGGCGGCACAACATGCTCCCCTTCCTGACTCCAAAGTGCATGAAACAAATGCTCACAGTGATACGACGCCGGCTACTCAAGCACACGTGACGCCAGAAGTACGCGGCGAGCTTTGGACAGGAGCGCTGTATTCCTCAAAGTATAAGGCAGGCGCCTGCATTAACGCACAAGGGCATGTACATGGCGTACTTATTTTGCAATTAAAAAATGGTGATGAAGATGTATATCATTTTTCCGGAACGAAAGATATTACAGGAAAACTCCACTTAAAACATAGCTCCGGACACACTTTTGTAGGTACCTTTGAAAGTGCCACACGTATTGAAGGTAAAGTGACCACCAAAAATGGCTTTACCGTTAAGCTTAAGGGTACAAGAGAGCAAAACGCCTTGCTTCATGGCCCCACCTGTCGCCCCCTTTAGGAGAAAATATGTTACTATGGCTTCTTGCAGCCTGCTTACAATGCGGTATTCTTTATGCACTTTGGCGCGGATCTCGTGCCATTATTTTACAAAGCATGCCTCCCAAAGCGCCTGCAATATTACCCGAAAATGTCCCCACCGTGGCCATGATTATTCCTGCTGCTGGCAATAATCCCCTTATGCCGGCGGCACTCACATCTCTTTTGGAACAAGACTATCCCTGTACTTTACCTGTTATTGTTACAGCTTCAGAAGAAGACCCTGCATATGCCTTGGCACAACAATTACAAGAAAAATATACACAACTCGAACTTGTAGTAGCAGGAAAAGCAGAACTGTGTGGACAAAAAAACCACAATACACTTAAGGCCTTAGAGCATGTAGGAGCCAGAGCAGATATTTATGTTTTTTGCGACAGTACCCATGACGCCAAAGCAAATTTTGTTCGTGAATTAATTTGGCCCATAGTCAGCAATGAGGCAGGCATCACCACAGGCTATCATGCTGTTATTGCCAAAGACTCACAATGCGTGACCCTAGGGTATCAAATTTCCGTATTACTTATGCGCTTTTTGCAAGCGGTGGCGGTGTTTACCCAACCTTGGGGCGGCGCCATGGCCATGGCACGCAGCGTTTATGAAAACCATAATATTGCAACATTTTGGCAAAATAATGTGGTGGACGATTGCTCTTTAGCTTCCATGCTCATGAAAAAACGCCTTCATGTACAATTATGCCCCCATGCTATTTTAGAAACCAGAGCCAGCAATCATTCCATGCATGTGTGGCAAGCATGGATGGAAAGACAAGTGCTGTTCTTAAAATTTTGTGTCATGCCACAATGGTTTTTACTTGGCTTTTTTGCTTGTATTATGACACTGCCTGTGCTTATTTCTTGCCTCTTCCTCGTGGGCGGCCTTACAAACATACTTCCCATGCATTCAGGCTGGATGGTATTTTTTGCCCTGGCGCACCTTGGTATTTTATGTAGCATAGCCCTTGCTTGGCGTGAACTTATCCCCAACAAAGCCTCAGCGCTACATTGGCTTAAGGCTTTTTTCTTAAGCTCAGCCATGTTTTTAAAAGTTTATTTGCGCACCCTTAAGGTTTGGCATATTGACTGGCATGGTAATCGTTATTATGTGGAAAGAGGCGGCATCGTTCGTCAGATTAACAAAATATAAATAAGGCTTTTTATGATTTCACGTGCAGATCTTATACGTGTGAGCGTACGCCAAGTTATACGCCAACGCAGCTTCGGAGTTATATTTTCCATAGCCCTTGGCATCACTGCCTTCATTGCTCTTGCCGTATTGGGGCAAGAAATTCGCTATAACATTGGGCAAGATATGGTGCTCATGGGCGGGGTAAATATTGTTCAAGTGCAAATGGATGACCATTCCTATGTGGGGCAACCACGGCGTGAATTTTATCCTCAAACCATTGAAGCTTTAAGAAAAATACCCGGTGTGGCCACTGTTAGTGTTACCATAGGCAATGCGCAAATGTTTTCATTTCGCAAAGCAGATACCACCATAGGCACAGCCTTCTACGGTGTGGATGAATTTTACTGGGACACCTATGCTGCAAACATTGTGGCAGGCAGGCTCCTCAACGAACAAGATATTAAAGAACGTCGAAGGGTTTGTGTGCTTGGTTGGGAGTTGGCAGCACAGCTTTTTGGCTCCCCTCAAGCTGCCCTTGGAGAAATGCTTAATCTTAAAAACGACATTTTTGAAGTGGTGGGCGTTGTGGGCGGTATTATGATTGGTACCAAAATCCGCAATGGCTTTATGCCTTATACCACCATGAAAGACAGACAATGGGCTTCAGGAAAAGTAGATTCTTTACACTTTCGTGCCATGGGCTGGGAAGATATCACCGGTATAGTGCCGGAAATTCCCAAAACCATTGAAGCGCAACAAGATGCCCCCAATATAGTGATTCATACGCGTGATGAACAATTAAATCGCATTCAAAACACCTTCATGTTTGTGGAAGCGCTTTTATGGTTAGGCATTGCGGCTTCACTTATGTTGGGAGGTTTTGGTATTTGGTACGGCACCTTTGCCGCTGTACGCGCTCGTACGCGCGAGGTAGGCCTTAAAAAAGCCATGGGCGGCTCCGATAAAGATATTTTAGCGCAATTTTTAGCAGAGGCGCTCTGCAAATCCGTGGCCGGAGGCCTTGTGGGTATTCTTCTTGGAACACTCAGTGCTGAAATTGGTAGCTATCTTTTGGGTAGCCCCATTTCTTATGGATTACTTATCTTAAGTAGTATTGGCAGTATTGTTTTTTCTGCTGTGATTGGTGTGGGCGGTGGTCTCTATCCAGCATTGCAAGCTAGCCGCATGGACGTTGTTACCGCTTTGCGCTTTGAGTAGGTCTAATATGACACCAATTATTGATGCACAAAATCTCTATAAATGTTACCCTGGTTTTCCTCCCGTATTACGCGGAGTAAATATTTCTGTTCTCCCCGGAGAAATGGTGGCCATCATGGGGCCTTCTGGCTGCGGTAAATCCACCATGTTACACGTCCTTGGTATGCTGCATGCCCCGGACAGTGGCTCTTTAACTATTCTTGATACCGATGCGCTCACCTTGAATAGAGAAGAAACAGCCTCCTTTCGCCGTGGAAATATGGGCTTTGTTATGCAAAGTTCCAATCTTTTTGATCACTCCACCGTGTTTGAAAATGTTGAATTTCCTCTTATTTATGAAAATGTTCCCCCTGAAGAGCGTTGGGATCGTGTGGTACGCGCCCTAGAATTGGTTCGCCTTTCACATCGCATAAGCTATAGAAGCAATAGACTGTCCGGCGGTGAACAACAGCGTGTTGCCATTGCCCGTGCCATGGTAAACAGCCCTAAAATCCTTTTAGCCGACGAACCCACAGGTGCTTTGGACTCAAGAACATCCAAAGTGGTTATGGAAAACTTCTGTACCCTAGCCCACGAAGGACGTATTGCCATGGTCATTGTTACGCATGACCCTGGTGTGGCGGACTATTGCGATACGGTATACACCTTAGAAGATGGCGTGCTTGTTTGTAAGCGTAAAACCCCTGTTCCTGAGGCCAGCGGTAAAAATTCACTCTTACATACAGCAGAAAAGCGTATTAATGGCGTATGTGTAGTAGATAACTTCCCAAGCCCTTACGGAACAGCCCAAACACAAAACGTACTCAATTTGCATGAGGCGCGCCTTTTAACACGTTTATACTCTTTAGAAGGCACGGGGCTTACCACCTTAGTGGGCGGAGATTATACCCTGCCTGTACCCACCAAAAGACAAGGTAAGATTTCTACTTTTATAAACCTTACAAAGCTTCTTTGTAAAAGCCATCCCAATGCTTCTCTACCGCGAGAATATTGGAAAAGCATGCCACGCGGACAAAGATTTCGACTGGGTAAGCGCTTGCGTAATTTATGGCACTTTGCCAAAGGGGTGCACATGACCTCCTGGTGCCAAGAAGATGGTACAGAGCATTTGCATGCCATTGATGCGCACAGCACTGCCACAGCAGCTTGGGTCACAGCAGGGATTTTGCAAATTCCTTTTTCTTTCACTCTACACAGCAGAGAAGTAAAAGAGTTAAACTTTGTGGCCACCAAAGCTCATTACGCTAGCTTTGTGCGCTGTGATACTGAGCATACAAAAAATGCCTTGCTTAAAGCTTGCCGCGACATAGATGTGAATTTTCCTGAAGAAAAACTTTTTTGCGCCTATGATAGCCCTGGCATTAGCCCTAATAGTGAAGAAAAAGACCTCCCCATGCCTGCTCGTCATGGGCAAGTGAATATTGTGGTGTCAGGACATTTAACAGCACATAAAGACATAAAAACTGTACTTAAAGCTTGTCAAATGCTTAAAAAAGCTGATATTCCTTTTGAGCTTTCTGTGGTGGGGAAAGGCCCCACTCTTTCTCGTTTACGCTGGCAGCGCCTCAGTCTCGGACTACGCAAGCAAGTAAAGTTCTTAGGGCATATTCCCCATGAGCATATGCCAGAACTGTTGCGTAAGGCACATATTTTTGTGGATTGCGGTTGTACCCTCAAAAATGGTGAACACGATGGCATAAGTGCTAGCCTTATGGAAGCCATGCTCTTTGGCATTCCTGTGGTGGCCAGTAATCTTGCGGGGCATATGGAAGTCTTAGAGCATGAAAAAACAGCCCTCATTTACCCTGAGGCAGATGTAGATAGCCTTTTCCATGCCCTAGAGCGTTTGGCACGTTTCCCTGATATGGCGCAAAATTTAGCTCAACGTGCACGTGCGCATGCTTTAGAACTTTTCTCTGAGAAAAAGCAAAGCGAAATTATGGCACAATACATGTTACATTCTAAATAGTCGACACTGAAAAAGTATTTAAGCCTCGGTAAAAATATACTTTTTAATCTATATACCTTAATAAACTTTACCAGAAATAAACGAATGGAATTCGTTTTCTGGCAAAGTTTAGATATTTGAAATAGCATTTTTCAGTGGAGACTATACAAGACATGCCTTTGGCATGGCTTGCCGCCACGTAAAACAAGCCGGAATTTACTTCCGGCGGCCCCAAAGGGGTGTTTGAAGTGAGCGTGTCTTTCTTAATAGCGTGTGAAAACACGTTTTTAAGGGCCGACTAAATAGTCAGTGTGCATGCTTTACGGCCATAAGCTACACATGAACATGCGAATAACACACTGATATGACATATAAAAAAATAAATGTAACATTTTTACAAAAAACACTTGACCCTGAGGGCATTTTTCCGTAGTTTCCCTCTTGTCGACGGGGCTGTAGCTCAGCTGGATAGAGCACCACGCTACGAACGTGTAGGTCAGGAGTTCGAATCTCTTCAGCCCCGCCACAAAAAAAGCGCTTTGTGTGAAAACATGAAGCGCTTTTTTTGTATACTGTGAAAGACTTCTGTTGGGGGTAAAATTTTTGTCACAGAAAAAACAAAAAAACGAAAAAAGTTCTTGACCATTGAGCCTTTTTTCCGTAGTTTCCCTCTTGTCGACGGGGCTGTAGCTCAGCTGGATAGAGCAC
>CAYJHH010000124.1:0-8641 GCA_964369995.1 uncultured Desulfovibrionaceae bacterium | reverse complement strand
AGTTTTTTTGTATTATAAGTCTATTTCTGGTTAAGAAGTTTATAATAACTTTTGATTGTTTTCAATATATTTCAGTATCATATGTGCTTTTTAAGGGTGGACTAACTATTAAAAATATCACAAAAGTTACATTTTTTTATTGAGGGCTTGATGATGTGTGGTCTAAGAATTCACTAGCTGATGTAAGCCAGTATATTTACAAAGCGCCAATAGAGAGAAAACCGCTTTTATAGTAAATTCTCCGGTTTATTTCATGTGGCAAGGTATACCTTTGTTCTATTTTTACATCCTTACCCGTAAATCCATAATATACTATTGTGCAGCCACCCTGCTTTTTTAAAGCCATATTTCGCATATACGAAGCGCCGAGCTAGCCAAGATTTATACTCGGCTTCACTCCAGGCTTTACAAAGTTCATAGTTCTTTATGGACATATGTAGACCATAATTTTGTAATAAAACTGCTGCTTGGCGCTGGGTTTCAACAATGGTATCGTGTTTATTTTTTTTGTTATTAATAATTTTTTGCAAAATATTTTTCCACGATAGGGTATTAGCCCCCAAAGTGTTTGCTTCATGCTGTCTATAGCGAGTTAAAGGCTTATGAATGCCATAAGTGTGCCCTAAGGCACTGGCCACTTGTAAGACCCAAGAGTCATGCATGGTAGCTTCTTCAGGAATAGGAAGAGCAGCCTTTGCCAGCGCTTTATTTCCCATCATAGTACAGCCCGCCACAAAGGGCATAACAAGAACATTACGAAAATCTTGATTCCAATTTGGTGAGACAAAGGATTTTTTAAAAAAGGAATCATGAAAAATAACACCTTCTACGTTCATGAGCGATGCATCTGAGTACACCAATAGCGGAGTCTCTTTCCCGTATTCTTTCTCAAGTTTTTGTATAGCTTCAAGCATGGTGGGGATTTTGTGCTCTTCCCAAGTATCATCTTGGTCTGCAAAAAAGAAGTAGGGCTTTTCCACATGTGCCAAAAGGTGAGCGAAATTATTTTTGGGGCCTCGCTTTGGGCCTTCAAGCAGGGTAAGTGAAATATCATGTGAAAGGGTAAATTTTTCTATTTTTTCAATGGTGTCATCTGTTGAAGCATCATCACTAACAATAAGGTCGGCAGTCTTGGGCCAAGGGCATGATTCTAAGAAGTCGTCTATAAAACGAGAACCATTGTAGGTAGCTAGTAAAATGGAATATTGAGCTGTTATCATGACATTTTTATGTGCTATATGAAGCTATTTTGAAAATGGAAGTGAAATTCGTCTGTATAGCATTCGACAACCTGCAAAAAAAATACTTAAAAATACAGTTGGCAAAGCCCAAGGCTTATGTTTTTGCGTAAGCAATAATCTACTGCGAGTTAAGAGCCATAAAGATTTTAATGAACTGCTCTTGCCATTAAAGCCAGTGGTACCGCCTTCTTTGTGGTGTACTATGGCATCAGGTGCATACGCAAAATCAAAACGTCCTTTGGCTGAATAAGCCCAATCTTGCTCTTCGCAGTACAAGAAATAACGCTCATCCATAAATCCCACAGTATTTATAAAATCTCTACTGGCCATAACGCTGGCGCCGTAAATAAAATTAATAGATTCTTCTACGAGTTCTGGAGGATACTTGAGAGCCTCTTCCCGCAATAGCTTTTGCCCAAAAAGCACAGAAAGACCAGTCCATGAATTTGTTTTTCCTCCGGCACAACATTGTACTAATCCGCTATCCTTATAACACACAAGAGATCCGCACAATCCTGGACGCGATTTAGAAAAAAGTCGCGTAAACATAGCACCTAGGGCCTCTTTTTCCACTTCTGTATCATTGTTTAAAATCCACACGGCATCGACACCCCATTGCATGGCGAGCTGTATGCCAAGGTTATTGCCTGCAGCATAGCCATTATTTTGTGTGCTCTCAATGAAAACAATCTGGCTATTTTGGGGGGGAGTCTTTGGATTTAAGAGGAAAGGAATTTTTGCTGTGTCTGCCCAAGCTGAAAGTCTGCCTATGGAGTCGTCTGTTGAGGCATTATCCACAACAAAAATCCACTGCGGTATAATTGTAGATGCAAGCACAGATTCAATGCAAGCTATGGTGTCAGTAGGGTTATTATAGTTTAGAATAATAACCCCTGCGGATACTGTGTTTACTGTCATTACGTTTTAATTTTGTTTTAGGAACGAGAACTCCAATTCTCAGCTCGTGCATCCTTTTCAGAAAGTTTAGGCTCCTTCACAGGCCACTCAATACCAAGCTCAGGAGAGTTCCAGGCATAAGCACCTTCATCGCTAGGATCATAAAAGTCTGTTACTTTATAATGAAAGTGCGCCATTTCGCTGGTAACCACAAAACCATGAGCCAAGCCCGGTGGCACCCATAATTGCCAGTGATTATCTTGGGTCAGATCCACACCATACCATTGTCCATATGTGGGTGAGCCTTTACGAATATCAGCCACAACATCATACACAGAGCCTAGTGACACGGACACTAATTTCCCCTGTGGCTTTGTTTTTTGAAAATGCAAACCACGTAAAATGCCATAAGAGGAGCAAGAATGATTATCTTGTACGAAGGGCATGTCTATACCTGCCTCTGCATAGCGTTTTTCTTGCCAAGTTTCTAAAAAGAAGCCGCGCGCATCGCCAAAAACTTTGGGTTTAATGAGCAAGACCCCATCAATGTGTGTTTTTACCACTTCCATATTAGATCCCCTTACTACCGTCGGCCAACTCTAATAAATACTCACCATAAGCTGATTTACGAAGTTTTACGCCGCAAGCGCGTAATTGCTCTGCATCTATAAAACCTTTACGCCATGCAATTTCTTCAGGGCAAGCCACATACAGGCCTTGTCTGGTTTGCATGGCTTGTACATATGCAGAAGCAGCCAATAAGGAATCATGTGTTCCTGTATCTAGCCATGCAATACCTCGTCCCATAAGCTCTACTCGCAACTCATCACGCTGTAAATAAATGTTATTTACATCAGTAATTTCCAACTCACCACGTGGAGAGGGTTTAATGGATTTTGCCACTTCTAGCACTTCTTCGTCGTAAAAATAGAGGCCTGTTACGGCATAGTTTGAGCGTGGGGTTTCAGGTTTTTCTTCTATGCTGATGGCTTTTTGTTCTGTGTCAAACTCCACTACGCCATAACGCTGTGGATCGCTAACGTGATAACCAAAAACGGTGGCGCCGGTTTTTTGTTCTGCTGCATGAGATAGGAGACTATCCAAATTATGCCCGAAGAAAATATTATCCCCCAATACCAAACAACAGGGATGTCCTTTAATATATTGCTCTGCCAATATAAACGCTTGTGCTAACCCATCAGGAGAGGGTTGTACAATATAGTGGAATTCACATCCCCACTGGCTTCCATCACCCAATAGCTCTTTAAAAAGCGGTAAATGATCTGGCGTAGAAATGATGCTGATATCCCTAATGCCCGCTTGCAACAAAATACTCAGCGGATAATAAATCATGGGTTTATCATAAATGGGCATGAGCTGCTTACTGATGCTTAAAGTAAGTGGGTGTAAGCGCGTTCCTGAGCCGCCAGCGAGAATAATTCCTTTGCGTTCTTTCATGATTACCGTGCCGAATAGTTTTTTTGTAGCCAATCCTGATAGGCACCGCTACGAGCACGGCTTACCCATTCTTGATTGTCTAGGTACCAACGTACCGTTTCTAAAATGCCATCGTCAAAAGTATGTGCTTGCGTCCAGCCCAATTCATTTTCAATGCGTGAGCAATCAATGGCATAACGAAAATCATGGCCGGGCCTGTCAGAAACATAGGTGATTAAGTCTGCATATTTGCCTTGGGCGCGAGGAACAAAGGTGTCCAAGGCAGAGCATAAAGCATGCACCACCTGCAAATTGGTACGCTCAGCGCGGCCGCCCACATTATAAGTGCGCCCCACTTGTCCTTTTTGCAGTACCGTTTCAATGGCTGTGCAATGGTCTTCCACATGAAGCCAATCTCGAATATTATCTCCCTTGCCATAAATGGGTAAGGCTTTGCCGTCCAAAGCATTACAAATCACAAGAGGGATAAGTTTTTCAGGAAATTGGCGTGGGCCGTAATTGTTAGAACAGTTGGTAATAAGAATGGGGAGCCCATATGTTTCGTGGAAAGAACGCACCAAGTGATCGCTGGAAGCTTTAGACGCTGAGTAGGGGCTGTTAGGGGCATAAGGAGTGTCCTCTGTAAAGGCCGCATCATCAAGGTGTAAGGTTCCAAATACTTCATCGGTGGATACATGAAGGAATCGGAAGGTTTCCTTATATGTCCCCTCAAGGCTGCGCCAGTAAGCGAGGCTTTCACGCAATAAAACGCATGTGCCTAAAACATTGGTGCGAACAAAAGCGTCAGGGTCAACTATGGATCGATCCACATGAGATTCCGCAGCAAAGTTGATAATGGCATCTGGTTTGTAGGTGCTTAAAATGTGACGGATAAGTTCTTCATTGCCTATATCTCCTTGAACAAAAACATGGTCATTGTCGCCTTGCAAAGCGATGAGATTGTCCATGTTTCCGGCATAGGTAAGCTTATCAAGATTGATAACACGCACATTTTGCTGGCGAGATTGTAAGACATAGCAGGAGCCTATGAATCCGGCTCCACCGGTGATGAGATATGTTTTCATAAAATCCAAATGTTGTAAGTTTAAGTTCGCAGATAAAACTATCTTTAAACGTATGACATGTATATGTCAGAATATCTAGTCTATCATGCTATTTTTGTAAAGGAAGACTTTTTAAGGTTATTTTGCCTATTTACACCTGTAAAAATTCCACCATATAAATTTTCTGAATTATTTTTTTCTGCTACCTTCAATGCAGGTATGCAAGCTCTCTTTCCAATGGGGAATGTTTATATCAAAATCTTTTTTAATTTTGTCCTTCTCCAACACGCTGTAAAAGGGGCGCACAGCCTTAGTGGGATATTCGCAAGAGCTAATGGGGCTTACTGTGCAAAAAAGATGAGAGGCTTGCATAATTTCTAAGGCAAAGTCATACCAAGAAGCCACACCTTCATTACTATAATGGTAGACGTCTTTTTGTCCTTCTTTAATCTGAGGAAGAATATGAGCAATGGCCTTGGCTAAATCTGCTGCATTGGTGGGGCTTCCTACTTGGTCTGCCACCACAGAAAGATACTCCTTTTGTTGTCCCAATCGCTGCATGGTTTTTACAAAATTATTACCAAAGATTGAATAGACCCAAGATGTTCGGATGATGATGGCCGTGCGGGCATGTTTTAACGCAGCTTGTTCCCCTTCCAGCTTAGTCT
Organism: uncultured Desulfovibrionaceae bacterium; assembly: GCA_964369995.1. Classification (GTDB taxonomy): domain Bacteria; phylum Desulfobacterota; class Desulfovibrionia; order Desulfovibrionales; family Desulfovibrionaceae; genus CAYJAD01. The sequence goes on along the minus strand of CAYJHH010000124.1, from coordinate 3,334 downwards.
TGCCATAGATACTGAGCGGATTTGTAGCATCCTTAGCTTGGTAGGGTTTATGGTTTTTTCCATCAAAAACATAATCCGTGGAAATATGAATAAGCTTTGCCCCAGTTTGTGCCAAAAGTTTAGGCGCAAGTGCATTTATCTGCCAGCATAGTTCAGGTTCGTCTTCAGCTTTATCCACAGCGGTATAGGCTGCGCAATTAATTATTTCTGTTATATGATTCTGTTTGACAAAAGATTGCACACTTGTGGGGTCTGTCAGGTTGAAATCTTGCCTTGTGCTAAACATGGCTTTGGGAAAATACGGTTTAAGTTCTGAGCCTAATTGTCCGGAAGCACCGGTGATAAGTAGCATAAAGTGCCTCGTAATGTGTTGTCTCTTTATCTGTATAGATGGCTTTGCGCCCAAATGTCATTTGCTTTTTACGTGCAATCTATGAAGTTTTAAATTTTGAGCTTTTATTGATGCAAAATCAAGTGCATATTTTAGTAAATTTTTTTGTTTTAGTGTATGCTGTATAGGTATTTTATTTTAAAGTTATTTTAGTGTTATGTCTGTACGCACTTGATAATAAAGACAAATCGCATTTGACATGGCTGTCCTTTATAGGTATCTATATCGAAGTTTTACTTATGAAGTATAAATCAAGGTGTTATATAATCAATCATGGTATTTAGCTCATCTATTTTTATTTTTGCCTTTCTTCCTCTTGTGCTTTTTCTTGTGTTTATAGGGCCTCGTAGGGGAGAAAATGGCGTGTTATGGCGAAATAGCTTTTTAACACTTGGTAGTTTCATTTTTTACGCTTGGGGTGAGCCTGTATGGGTAATCCCCCTATTTATATTGGTGTGGTTTAATTTCGTTTTAGGTAAAAAGATTGAAATTGCAAAAAAAAATAATATTGCTTCTTCAGCAGAGAAGAATTCAAAAAGTACGCAGACAAGTTATGCTAAAAAATTAGTAATTTTTGGCGTTATATGCAATTTAGGCTTACTTTTTGCTGTTAAATATGGAATTTGGACGCTCAATTTGCTCTTTAATATTTCAATTTATCCCACCTTTGGCTTGCATCCTTCTCCCATCATTTTAGATAGTTTCCCTTTACCGCTTGGTGTAAGTTTTTTTACCTTTCAAGCTGCTAGCTATCTTATTGATGTTTATAGAGGGGACATTGCTGCTGCTCGTAGATATATTGATTTTTCTTGTTATCTTACTATGTTTTCCCAATTAGTAGCTGGCCCCATAGTGCGTTATGCGGATATTGCTGATGAAATTACCTCGCGTAGGGATTCTGCAAGTTTGTTCTATGCAGGTGTAAAGCGCTTTGTGATAGGGCTAGCCAAAAAAGTACTTATTGCTAATCAAGTAGCATTGTTGGCAGATTGGGCTTTTTCCATGCCCGGTGACACGTTGAGCCTAGAGTACGCTTGGTTTGGTTTGTTGGCGTATGCTTTACAAATTTATTTTGATTTTTCAGCATATTCTGACATGGCCATAGGTATTGGGATGATGTTTGGTTTTCATTATTTGGAAAACTTTAAACATCCTTACGGCGCTCTTTCCATGCAAGATTTTTGGCGGCGCTGGCACATTTCTCTTTCCTCATGGCTTCGCGATTACCTCTATATACCGCTGGGCGGAAGTCGTGGGACACCATGGAAAACCTATCGAAACTTATTTTTGGTCTTTTTTATTTGTGGATTATGGCATGGGGCTGCCTTCACATTTATTTTTTGGGGCTTATGGCATGGTTTGTTTTTGGCCCTAGAAAGGGGCTGGCTTAATGAACATATGCAACGATGGCCTAAACTGTTGAGGCATTGTTATGTGTGGGCTGTCTTTCTTTCAGGATGGATATTTTTCCGCTGTGAAGATATGGCGCATGTGCAAACATATATAAGAGCTTTGACGGATATTTCTTATGAAGGTATTGTTGCAATAGCTCAATTTGGCGTATCAAATCTCTACATTACAATGCTACTTTGTATAGCAACTATTTTGAGTTTTGGTGTAGTTACTAATTACTTTCAAAGATTTTATGCTAAGATGCAAGCCTCTTCTGTCACCACAAGGGGGCTTATGGAAGGATGCTTGGTTCTTTGGGGCTGTGCACTGTGTTTTATGTGCAGCGTATTTATTCTAAGCGGAAGCTATAACCCTTTTATTTATTTTAGATTTTAATATGAATGCTATGCAAAAAATAACAATTTTTCTATTTGCGCTGTGGTTATTTTCCGGCTTTGCGGGAGTCGTCATTGGCATAGATGAAGAAAACTTTTCTAAGCAAGAGTTACGCAAACCTTCAATAGTAAAAGATTTTACCACATATGAGAATAGTGAAGCCATTCTTGCCGATATAGAAAAATTTTGGGATGACAGAATTTTTTTACGGAAATACTATATTGCACTGTATCAAACGTTACATTTAGAAAATGTTACTGCTGCATTTAAAAGTACAGGATCGCATGTGCTGGGGTTAGATTCATGGATTTTTTTAGGTAATTCATACAGTAATGTGATTGCTTACACAAAAAACATTGATAATTTTTCGGATACGGACGTTGATAAAAAAGTACTACGCTTACAAGAACTACAAGAGATTGTTAAACGTAGTAATATTCCTTATGTGATGATGTTAGCTCCTAATAAGCACAGTGTTTATGAAGAATATTTACCCACTTGGCTTAAGCCTAAATCTAGCTTTCGTTTTGCTGATGCTGTGTGTGAAAAAGCACAACGTAATGGATTGCTTGTTTCTTTTTCTAAAAAAGCATTACTCCAAGAAAAAATTATTGCCAATGAACAAGGTGGGCGGCTTTACTCAAAAGATGATACCCATTGGAATTTATATGGCGCTTTTACTGCTTTTAAAGAGGCTTGGGATATACTTCTCTCTCAAGCTGATATGCCTGACTTTGTCAATGCATTAACCATTAAAGAGGTCGAAAAAAAGAGTAATGGAGACCTTATTACTATAGGTAAATACCCTGATGTGTACCGAGACACCTTGGGTTACGTTTGCACATTAGATGAAGACGCAAAAAATACATTTGTCAAAAAAAAGCATCTGTTAATTATTGGGGACTCATTTACAGGCTATTTAATGCCCTTATTTGGTTTTGCTTTTGATAAAATTACGCAAATTCATTGGAATGAAGTAAAGACGGCTAGTTTTGAAAAGCTTTTAGCAGAACTTAAACCAGATGCGGTTGTGTACCAAGTTGTAGAGAGGCATTTTGTTCACGATGGCATTAAAGAGTAGTTTGATCCTAAATTTTATGTAACTAGTCGACACTGAAAAACAACTTAACTATCAGTAAAAATAGAACTTATAAA
>CAYJHH010000123.1:0-8648 GCA_964369995.1 uncultured Desulfovibrionaceae bacterium | reverse complement strand
GCATAAAAAGCGCGCCCTAAAACCATTTGCACACCCCACATGGGTACCATAAGCATCATTATTTGTAATAAAGGCGCCGAGGCCATGGTTTCAGCGCGGGTAAAGTCTCCGCCCTCAAAAATAAAGCCCATACATGGCACTGCGGCGGCTATCATCCACGCAGAAATGGGAATGAGCAAAGTGGTACTGGTATTCATGGCTGAACGCAAGGTGGCATTAAAGGTGGTGAAATCCTTTTTGGCGGCAAGGGCAGCCAAAAAAGGATAGGAAGCCACAGCCATGGCTTGCCCCACCATACCCACAGGCACCTGCGACATGCGTCTGGCATAGCTTAATAAGGACACCGCGCCCTCCCCTGCCATGGAACCAAAAATGCGCATAAATTGTTCATTGAGCATGACCACCGACTGTCCTAGCATAAGCGGCAAGGCCATGAGTAAAAAAGATTTTAACAAGGGATGACGTAAATATTCTTTTTTTAAGGGGTACAAGCGTATACCAGAGCGAAATAGCGCCGGTATAACTTCATTATGAGCCTCAACCTGTGCCTTTTGCACCTGTTTAGCCGCCATATAAGGCAGGGCAAAGGCGCCTATGCCGGCTCCAAGGCTTACCCCAATACAAAAACCTACCATGCCATCGGCCAAGCCCGTGTACGGTACCGCTATACCGCAAAGGATAATGCACCCATTATAAATAAGCGGCGTGAGTGCCGGCACCACAAATTGCTTGCGTAAAAACAATAAAGCTGAAAAACACGCTCCACTCACAAAAAATACTTGCGCCGGTAAAATAAGCCGTAAAAATAAGGCAAGGCGTTCACTTTGCTGCTCTGTGAATCCCGGCGCCACCAAAGTGGCCAAGGGGGCTGCCCATATCCAAGCCATGAGAGTTAAAGTACTTACCGCCAATAATGCCCACCAAAACACGGCAGAAAAAAAGCGCCAAGCCTTATCTTCATCCTCATCAAAACAGCGTGAAAGTAATGGCATGAGGGTGATGGAAACATAGCCACCGGCCAAAAGATAATTAATAAAGTCCGGCACCACAAAGGCGGCAAAATACAAATCCGCCTCACCTGAAGCGCCATATTGCCAAGATATGACCTTATCACGCAAAAGCCCCATGAAGCGTGACAGCACAATACTTATGCTCATGACCAAGGCCGCAAAGCCCATAGTGTGAATACGTGTTCCTAAGGACATATCTTTTCCTTATACTGCTAAGATCTATGCACAGCGTCTTGCTTCCACTCACGCACAAGCTCTTGAATTTCTATCTTTTTATCTGCATCCATATCTTTATAGCGCTCGGCATACACATGAATATGTGTAGCTCCACGCGCGGCGAAAATACCCTTAATGCGGCACCAACGCGGCGAAAGTAATTCCCACATATGATCCAACATGGTATTGGTGATGGTTTCCATGAAGGATTGATGATTGCGATAGGCAAACATATACAGCTTAAAACTCTTGGACTCCACACAATGACCATCAGGAATATATTCCATAACTATGGTGCCAAAATCCGGCTGCCCTGTCACAGGACATAAAGAAGTAAATTCAGGATAACTAATTTGAATAATATAATTTCTATCGGCATAGCAATTGGGAAAAGCCTCCAATTGGGCAAGGCCGGGAGCCCCTTGCACAGCGGGCATTTTACCTGTGCCGAGATTACGCAAATGCTGGGTTTCATCTTGACTATGAGACATATTCTCTCCTTACATACATTTTCTTTTCAGAACATGAGCACCGCAAGTATATGAGGCGCGTTCTGCTTAGCATTTGTACTGATATTTATGCTTTTAGGCAAATAATCATTTTTGCGTATATCTTACATTGCCTTTTTAGCTTGTCCTCATTACACTGTGCCGAGCAAATCACCAGTATGTAGGTATAGTATGCACATTATCACACATCCTGTCGCCGAAGGGGATATTTTACCTTTAAGCTTTGGTGACTTAGGGGCTATAGTCAGCCACTCTTTGCAAGCCTTGCCTGTGCCTAGTCTCAGAGTAGGCACACGCCTTGTGCACCAAGGTGAAGCATTTTTTACCGTGGTGGGACGGGCTTTATTGCCTGCCACGGCGCAAAAACACGCCCATTATGTGCCTTTGTTGCGTGCACATAAACACATTCCTGAGCAGCAAAACCTGCATGTAAGCTTGCAGCGCCAAGATTATGCCTTGGCCTGGATAACTCTTTCCGATAAAGGTTCGCAAGGCCAAAGGGAAGATAAAAGCGGGCCGCTCATAGGCGAAATGATAAACAGCGTTTTACCGCTTAACCATGAACAAGGTTTTCTTTTACCCGATGAGGCCTTGCAATTGCGCACCTTACTTTTGGAACTGGCTCTGGGACAAGGCTATGATATTATTTGCACAACCGGTGGTACCGGTCTTGGCCCTCGTGATGTAACTCCCGAGGCCATGCTCGCCTGTGTAGATAAACGCTTGTACGGTTTTGAACAGGCCATGATGACGGCCTCCTTGCAAAAAACCCCGCATGCTGTGTTATCTCGTGCGGTGGTGGGTACCATAGGTTTATGCCTTGGCATTAACTTACCAGGAAGCGTTAAAGCTGTGCGCGAAAATTTAGAAGCCATATTGCCGGCTTTACCGCATACATTACATAAAATTCACGGTGATACCACCGATTGTGGAGGATAATTTGTTACAACGTGTGTCCATTCCCCATTGCGGAAACTTTGCAGCCATTTGCCGCATGATAAAAATTGAACATTCCATTTTTGCCCTGCCCTTTGCCTATGCCGGCGCCTTTATGGCTAAGCTGAGCATGCCCCCTTGGGAAGTATGGGTTTTCCTCACCCTAGCCATGGTGGCTGTGCGCTCCTTTGCCATGGCTTTTAATCGTTTGGTGGATTTACCTTTTGACCAAAAAAACCCGCGTACAGCCAAGCGCCCCTTAGTCACCGGAGAAATTAGCGTCAAGCAAACATCTATTTTTTGCGCTATCATGGCTATTATTTTTATACTTAGCTGTTTTGCTTTAAATCCCCTGTGCTTTTATTTAAGCTTTCCGGCTTTACTCATTGCCGCAGGTTACTCTTACACCAAGCGCTTTACTTGGCTCTGCCATTTTTGGCTAGGCGCCACCTTAGGTCTTGCACCTGTGGCTGGCTGGCTTAGCGTAAGCCCAAGCTTTACACTCACTCCCATCTTATTCTTCTTTGCGGTGAGTTTTTGGGTGGCAGGTTTTGATATTTTTTATTCCTGCCAAGATGTGGATTTTGACCGCAAACAAAAACTATATTCTGTTCCCGCCCACTTTGGTATTGATAAAGCCTTAGTCATTGCAGCTTTTTCACATGTATGCACAGCCATATTTTTATTACTTGGCGGTGCCAGTGCAGGGCTCAATTATTGGTGGTATATTTTATGGGCACTCATGTCAGGAATGCTTCTTTGGGAACATACCTTGGTGAAGGCAGATGATTTAAGCCGCGTGAACACGGCCTTTTTTACTCTTAACGGACTTATAGCTGTAGCGGTACTGGTGGCAGTATTGCTTGGCATTTACGGATAAAGATATGGCAAGAAAAAACAGATATCAATTGGACATAGACGGACCTGAATTTGAAGAAGCCCCCAAAAGTCGCTCGCAAAAAAAACGCGATAGCCATGCCCTTAAAGACATTGGAGCAGAGCTGGCACAATTAACGCCGGGGCAATTGAAAAAGCTTCCTTTGGGAGAAGATTTACAAGAGGCCTTACGCGTCATGGCAAAAATTACCGATAAAGAAGGCCGCCGCCGCCAAGGGCAATATATAGGCAAACTCATGCGCGAGTGTGACCCTGCCCCCATTCAAGAAGCCTTGGTAAAGCTTAAACAAGGCCACAATGAAGATACGGCACTTTTACGCCATGCAGAGCGCCTGCGCGAAGCTTTGCTTGTGGCAACAGAAGCCGAAGCAAAAGAAATAACTCATGCTTGGCCTGAAGCGCAGCAAGAATTACTTAAACTGGTGGAAAGAGCCAAATCTGAACTTTCACCTGAGGCTAAACGTACGCTTTTTCGCAAATTAAAAACTTTGCTCGCTGAATAGCCTTTTCCCCTCGCATAATTTTTTATATCTCATCTCGCGTTACTTTGCCTAAGCCCGTGCTTTATTCGGGCTTAGGCAAACACCTACAACATAGTGGTGGTATGCTATGCGTAAATATAACTATCATATACATATACTTTTTCTCTTTATACTTATGCCCTTGGCTTTAACAAGCCTGCATTCACTTTCTTATGCCGAAGACACAGATTTTACCATTCAGAAAAAAAATGTGGATACCAACAAGGAAAACATCTCACTCATTATTACATCTGTTTTGGAAAATCAGGAAAAAATTCTTATAGATATAGAAGCTGAAAAAAAAGAGCTACAGCAAAGTTTAGCGGATCAAATGACGCAAACTGTCACCTTGCGTCAAAATATTTATAATGATTTTAATAGAGTTTACCAAGTATACTTACTCAACAAGAATCGCCCCACCGAGCTTAGTCTTGTGGCTGAGCAAATAAATAGATTTATATTTCAACTCAAAGAACTGTATACCCCCTTGGTGCAAGTGAATAGCCAAATGGATTTTCGTCTGCAGCAACTGAATAATCTTGTGGATAGCTTAGAAAGCATTGATAGCCAAAATGCTCAAAATATGCTCAAAAGAGCAAAGGCCTTGGTGTTTTTTTACAAAACCAATGATGCTCGCCTTGAAAAAACCATTAATCTTACCAAAAAAGTTTTGGATAAAATATCTAAAACCTATGCAGAAGTAGAAAGCAATATGCCTCGCTTTTGGCTCAATTACTATGTACATCAAAAGGCCTTTTTTTCCACACATGCCATACCCTGGCACGCCGATGATTTTATTAACAATACTTTGGACTTAATAAAAAACACCTTCATACATGAAGTTCCCTCCACAGGGCATGGCTGGCTTTCCTTGGGGCAAAGTTTTATTTTAAGTATCATTCCCTTTTTCATTTTCTATCTTCTGGCCTATAAATACATGGGGCTTATCCTCCCTAAAAATATGGTAACGAGCGCAAGGTATATCTTTAAAACCACTTTTCCTTGGCTGGTATTAGGTATTACTTTACAATATGTCTCTTGGTATGGCGGCAATAGATATCAAATAATTAATGCCCTAGGCACATTTTTACAATGCTATGGACAAATTTACCTGGCTTGGCACATTCTTCGTCTGGGCAGAGAAGAAATTCATGAAAAAAAATCTCCCTTCCTTTGGATACTTCCCCTTTTGGTGGGATCCTTTTTCTTTATCCACTTGGCAGATATAAACGTCATCTTTTCATTGCTCTGGGCAATCTTTTTGTTTGGCATGTTCTATGTTATTTACAAAAGCAAACGTGCCAGCCTGCCTTTAAGTCGCATATTATCTAGATTCTTTTTAGCTATGGTAGGCCTAGCGCTTTTCTTTATTTGCGTCACTGGCCTTGTGCATTTCTCTTTCTTTATTATTCTCACAGGTATGTGCTTTGTCATGGGCATACATCAAGCGGAGGCTTGCGTGCATGCCGCCACCTTATTACACGATATATTGCCACAAAAGGGTTTGCGCGCTCTTGTATACGGTCTTTTACTGGCCATTGCCTTACCCATTGCTTTAACCTTGTGCCTTTTGGCGCCTTTAAGCTGGCTTTTAGCTTTTCCAGGCGGTGAATACCTTATTAACAGCCTTGGGGATTTTAACTTTAATGTGGGCAAGCTTTCCTTTAATGCTTTACAAATTCTGAGCGTAGCCACAGTATTTTATCTTATTAAATCTATTATTTCTGTGTCCCATCACTATATAGATTATACATGGTCCAAAAATTCCAATGATGGTTTAAGCTCCTTGGCAACACCCATTAAAACCACGATTTTCTTTGGTCTTTGGGGTATTTTTATCCTCTATGTATTACACAGTGTGGGCTTTAACCTAAGCAGTCTTGCCGTGGTGGCAGGTGGTTTGAGTGTGGGTATTGGTCTTGGCCTACAAGGTATTGTGCAAAATACTTTTAGCGGTTTTGCCTTAATTTTTGGGCGCAATATTCGTGAAGGCGATGTGGTGGAAGTGGGAACAGTCAATGGCATTGTGCAAAAAGTAAGTTTACGTGCCACCAGAGTGCGTACCTTTGACAATTCCACTGTGTTCATACCCAATTCTGAATTTATGAATACAAGTTTCATTAACTGGACGCATAATGGCTATAAAAGGCGCTGCACTATTTTATTGGGTGTGGCTTATGACTCTGACTTAGAAGTGGTAAAAAACACTATTTTAGAAGTGGTAAATAGCGATGAGCGTGTGGCGCGCGATCCAGAACCCATCATATTTTTCACGGACTTTGCCGCCAGCTCTTTAAACTTTGAAGTACGTTTTTGGATTTATAACGTGCTGGATAGAATGCTTATTTCATCCAACTTGCGTTATAAACTTATGGAGGCCTTTAAAGCAAAGGGCATAGAAATACCCTTCCCGCAAACAGATATACATGTGAAGGATATGCCCCAAACAAATCTTGGCGCAAACCTTGGTGCAGATCTTAACACACATCTTGGCAAGTTTTTGAGTAAGCCCAGCCCAAAAACAAAATTACTTAGAGCCAGAAGACGCCGCCCAAACCCTAAAAGTTCACTGAGTTAAACCATGCCTCATGGGATAATAAAATAATGGACATGCATAATGTTCTTTTTGGTGATTTTTCTGTGCGACAATAAAGGGCAAAGCCAATATAAAGGGGAGGGATATATTTTCCCTCCCCTACAAAATTTTAGACATTAACGAAACATAAACTGCGCATGGCCTTGTTCTGTGCCACTCAGTATGCGTACCAAACTAAGCATACTTTCCATAAAAGATGCGTACATCTTTTCCAAATTGTCATCTTCTAAAAGCTCTGTATCTGGCGAAATACCTGTAAGCTCTTGCAACTGCGCCAAAGCCTCATATTGCCCACCCAGAGCATCTACCAGCCCCAAGTGCAAAGCTTCTTGACCGGTAAAGACACGGCCATCAGCAATCTTTTCGATTTCTTTCACAGGCTTTTTACGTCCATCAGCCACCATGGCCACAAATTGTCCTTTCAAATCATCCACCACAGATTGAAAGTACACTCTATCTTCAGGGCTTAAGGCACGCATCATGGAGCCGGCATCTTTAAACTTACCCGAAGTGACGGATTCTTGCGATACACCGATGGAGTCCAGCAATTTATAAATTTGCGGAATATCCATGCGCACGCCAATGGAACCGGTAATGGTGCTGGGATTGGCCACAATATACGGCGCAGCCATGGCCACCATAAGTCCTCCGGAAGCCGCAGATCCGCCCATGGAGGCCACAATGGGCTTGGTCTTACCAAGATGCAAGAGCGCGCCATGAATTTCTTGTGAGGCCGCCGCCCCGCCCCCTGGAGAATCAATGCGCAATAAAATACCTTTCACATGCTCCATGCGCTCCAATTTGCGAATCCATTCAAGGGTGGGGGCAGATTCCATAATGGCCCCTTCTATGCGCACCACAGCTATACGCTGAGGACTGAGCAAGCCTTCATCGCTGGTAAAAATATTCCACAGCACAAAGGCCAGTAAGCATATGCCGCCCCAAAAAAGTATGGGGTGGCGTTTGCGAAAAGGCTTGGGACGCAATAGGGAAACGAGTTCTTTAAGCAAGGTCACCGTAATAAGATCATTATCTTCATGTTGGCTATGCTTTTGCTTTTTTCCACTTTTGTCATGTACGTCTTTGCCAGCATCCTTACTCAGCGATGTGGCGCCTTGCTGCGTTTTTTGTTCTTGCGCCTCTTCACCAAATTCCAAACTCTGCTCTGCGCCTTGCCCTGTGGTGGCATGGGGGGCATCAAAAGCAAATTCAGCCTTGGACTCAGGCACAGGGTCTAAATCTATTTCTTGCCAATCAGCATCTTTTTTATGCATAGCGACCTCTCGGGTAAAATGATGTACAATAATAAAAAAGGGAGAAAGTATAACCTTCCTCCCTTTATATGTCATGGCAAGCTTAGATTCAAGCCGCCAACAGGCTTTGCTTATTCTTCGTTGCCTTCAGCTTCAGCTTTTTCGGCCATCTTTTGTTGGAAAAGATCGCCAAGGCTTTGACCTGTTTCAGCAGGTCCTGCGCGGAATTCTTTAGGCTTTTTGCGCTCTTCTTCGTCACGGATTTGCTTAATGGACAAACCGAGGCGACGCTCTTCAGCGCTCACATGAATAACTTTGGCTTGGATTTCTTGACCTTCTTTGTATAACTCGGAAGGAGATTTAATCTTTTTGCCGGAAAGTTCAGACACGTGTACAAGACCTTCAATGCCTTCTTCCACTTCTACGAAGAGGCCGAAGTCAGTGATGTTAGTTACAATGCCCTTCACGGTGCAACCTACTGGGTAGGTGGTAGGCACATGACCCCAAGGATCGTCTACCAATTGCTTAATGCCAAGGGTGAACTTTTCGCTTTCTTGATCCACGGTGAGTACTTTAGCTTGCACTACATCGCCGGTCTTAAACATTTCGTTGGGATGACGCACTTTTTTGGTCCAAGAAATGTCAGATACGTGAATGAGGCCGTCAATGCCATCTTCGATGCCGATGAACATGCCAAATTCAGTGATATT
>CAYJHH010000122.1:0-8649 GCA_964369995.1 uncultured Desulfovibrionaceae bacterium | reverse complement strand
CACATAATGAGCAACTTAGCATTACAGCGCAAAAGGCACAGGCGGCCAATGCGGCGAAATCACATTTTTTGGCGCATATGTCCCATGAAATTCGCACACCCATGAATGCCATCATAGGCATGTCAAAAATTGGCAAAGAGGCGCAAGATACACATAAAGCCAAAAATTGCCTTCATAAAATAGAACATGCTTCCAATCATCTGCTAGGCATCATCAATGACGTTTTGGACATGTCGAAAATTGAAGATAAAAAAATAGAAATTTTGCCCACTGTGGTGGATGTTCCTGTCACCTTACAAAATGTTGCTCAGGTAATTTCCTTCCGCATGGCGGATAATGGACAACGCTTTATCATGGACATAGCGCCACATATGCCGCAGTACTTAATAGTGGATGGCAAAAGATTAGGCCAAGTCATCACTAACTTTCTTTCCAATGCCGAAAAATTTACCCCTCAAGGGGGCAGCATCACCTTATGCAGTGAAGTTGAAAAACAAGATGAAAAGCAATGCATTATCAAAATAAGCGTCACAGACACAGGCATTGGTGTGGCCAAAGAACAACAAGAAAAGCTTTTCCAACCTTTTCAACAAGCCCATGCCGGCATTTCACAAAAGTTTGGCGGCACAGGACTGGGACTCTGTATTTGTAAGCAAATTATTGAGCTCATGGGCGGATCCATTTTCTTTAACTCCGTAGAAAATCAAGGTACCACCATTGGCTTTGTTTTGCCCTGCCCCATACCTCATGGCGAAGCCTTGGATAAGGCGCAAAATACGAGTACACAAAGCCATGCTCAGACTTTGAATTTACAAGGTAAAACATTTTTATTGGTGGAAGATATAGAAATTAACCGTGAAATTATCATGACCATATTAGAAGGCACAGGCGTACAGTTTCACATAGCCGTCAATGGTGTAGAAGCGGTGGAAAAATTTAAAGAATTTCCTGACCTGTACACACTTATCCTCATGGATATTCGCATGCCAGAAATGGATGGTTTTGAGGCCACAGCCTGCATTCGAGCATTGCCCTTGGCCAAAGCTCAAAGCATACCCATCATTGCCATGACAGCCAATGCCTTTCAGGAAGATGTGCAACAATGTCTTGACGTAGGTATGAATGCCCACCTTGGCAAGCCCATAGATATTGAGGATCTTTTTAAGCAACTCAAAAAGTTTGCAATGTAAAGAAAAAAGCCCACAAAGACTTTTGACGGGAAATCCTTTGCGCACAAAAGATTTCCCACCCAAATTTTTACGCTAACGCTACTTTTTTGCTGGCGCGGCTTCGCTTTGCATATTCACATTACCTTGAATGCGACCACCTTCTTCGGTAACCAAGGTGGGGGTATGTAAGGTGCCTTCAATAAGTCCACCCTTATATACCGTCACGGCGCGCGCTGCTTGTACATCGCCCACCAATTTACCAGACAGTAAAAGCTCACCCACGCGCACTTCACCGGTGATAATGGCATCTTTTCCCACAATAAGGGAACCTTCACTGGTAATTTGCCCCGTATAGGTGCCATCAATACGTACAGAACCCTTAAAGGTTAATTTACCTTCATACACGGTACCTGCGCCTAAAAAGGCATTAATTTCATCTTTACTCACCGTAGCCATCCTTTTTTACAAGGTTTGTTTTTCTCAACATCAACTTTTAAACATAAATCGGCGCATGGACACATTGAGCACCAGGCCAATTAAAAGACAATTCACAAGCATGGAAGAGCCACCGTAGGACATGAAGGGCAAAGGAATGCCCACCACAGGCATAAGCCCAATAACCATGCCCATATTAATGACTATTTGCCAAAAAAAGTAGAAAAAGACCCCAACGCACAAAAGGCTGCCAAAACGGTCTTTTGCCTTAACCACAGTGGCATATATAGACAATAAAAAGAGACAGTACAAGAAAATAAGCGCCACACAACCGGCAAAACCCCATTCTTCTCCAAAAACAGCAATAACAAAGTCAGAATGGCGTTCCGGCACAAAGCGTAATTGACTTTGCGTGCCTTCAAAAAAGCCCTTGCCCCATATTTGCCCGGAGCCAATGGCAATTTGCGATTGCATAATATGATAGCCGGCGCCATGAGGGTCCGCCCCAGGGTTTAAAAAAGTCAGTACCCTTTGGCGTTGATAATCCTTCATGCCCACAAACCACATAAAAGCCACAACAAAAGGTAAAATACTTATACAAACCTTAAATACGCGCCCCTTAAGGCCGTGGAAAAGAATCATGCCCCCCAAAACCAAAAGCACATTTATGCTGGTGCCAAGGTCTGGTTGTGTAATAATAAAAGCGCAAGGCACCGCAGCCACCAAAAGGGCTTGAAAAAAGCCAATCCAGCCAAGGCTTTCTGTATTGCGGCTAATGACATGCGCCCCCAAAATAAGCACAGCCAATTTTGCCAATTCACTGGGTTGCAAGTTCATAAAGCCCAAGGATAGCCAGCGCTGAGCTCCATACACCTTTACCCCCACTAAGGGTACCAATGCCAATAAAATCAATACCACAACAAAGAGAGGCCAAGCCAGATTATGCAATTTGCGGTAATCAAACACCATGGCGCAAATCATAACAGTAAAGCCCATGCTGCCCCAAATAAGCTGGCGCTGATAAAAAGAAGAGACAGCTATGCCTTCTTCAAGGCGCATACCTGAGGCAGAATATAAATTTCCCACACCCACCACAAAAAGCGCCAAAAAGCACGCTAATAGCTCCCAGTTGATATAGGTAAAAAGGCGTCTATCAAAAAGAGCCATGGGCTTCTCCTTGGGCTACAAAAAGGGCTTCAAGTGATGCACCAAGCTGATTTTTCCTTTTGGCCTGAGGCTGGCTTTGGGGCGCATCTTCTTCCTTAACCTCTGGCCCAAAAAGGGTGTCATACATCCTTTTGGCCACAGGCCCCGCCGCAGAGGAGCCGCCGCCGCCATGCTCGAGCATAACCACCACCACATAGCGTTGATTATCCTTGGCGCCAAAGGTGGCAATCCACGCATGGTCTCTTTGCAAATATTCCAGCTCTTCATTCTTAATGCGGCGCTTGCCATCAAGCTTGAGCTTCATCACTTGCGCAGTACCGGTTTTACCACCCATGTCAGCATCTTTGCGACCAATAATTTTAGCCGTCCCCACTGAAGCCGTTTTGCGCATACTATTTAAAATAAAATCCCTATGGCGCGCCGTAGCAGGAATCTCCCCCCGCACCACAGCAGCGTCCACATCCACCACTTGGGGTTGCAACAAATACCCGCCATTGAGCAAAGCCGAAATATAGTTGGCTACCTGCAAAGGAGTCACCAAGCCAAAGCCTTGGCCTATGGAAATATTATAGGTATCACCGCGCACCCAAGGCTCATTCAAACGCTCTTTTTTCCATTCACGCGAAGGCACAAGACCGCCTTTTTCATGCGGCAAAATAATACCTGTGGGCGAGCCAAAACCACTGGCCGTGGCATAGCGTGATATTTTATCTATGCCCATGCGCTCACCCATGAGATAATAGTAAATATCACAAGATTCCGTAAGCGCTCTGGTCATATCCACCGAGCCATGACCGGGGTGCCAACAACGAAAAACGCGATTTCCCAATTTCACCGAACCTGTGCAAAATTCTTTGGCTTTAGGATCAATGCCTTGTTCCAAAAAAAGCCCTGTCATAACCAACTTCCACACCGATGCCGGAGGATACACCGATTGAATGACACGATTTTGCAAAGGAAAGCGTGGGTTTTCTCGCAGAGCATTCCAATCTTTATGAGAAATACCCGAAGTAAACAAATTATTGTCATAAGCAGGTGCAGTAACCAAGGCCACCAACTTACCTGTATCCGGCTCCATGACCACAATGCTGCCGGTATGCCCTTCTAAAGCTGTCCAAGCCGCTTGCTGTATTTGTGTATCAATGGCCAAGCGAATTCTATCGCCGCCACGAGGTTCTGTGAGTAATTTTTTGCTTAAAGAGCGCCCAACCACGTCCACTTCACGCTGATACAGCCCCTTTCGACCACGTAAGTTATCTTCTAAAACCAATTCCAAACCTTGCTTACCCACAAGATCACCCATGCCAAGCTCAGCATTACTTTCTAACTCTTTTTCATTGGCCTCAGCCACATAGCCTAAAATATGCGCATATATTTCGCCCAAAGGATAGGTGCGTTTGGCCTGTGAGACAATTTCAAGACCCGGCCAGTGTATGAGCTGCGCTTCTATTTGCGCCACAAGGCTTAAATCCAAATCAGACACAAGGGGCATGGGTTCAAAGGATTGCACCTTGCTTTTATCTTTACGATATTTTTCCAGCAATGTATCGTGGTCTACACCTGTCCATGCGCTGATTTGCGCCAAGGTAGCGGGTAAATCCACCACGTCTTCACGCACTATGCTCAAACCATATGCCAAAATATTATCGGCCAGCACCACATCATTGCGATCCACAATAAGCCCACGCGGCGCTAGAATACGCTCTTCTCGCATGCGGTTTAATTGCGCCCGCTCAGCATAGGCCTCACCTTTATGCACTTGCAAATACCAAAAGCGCACCACAAAAATCAAAAAAAACAGGCCCACCAAGGCTTGCAAAAGAAACATGCCCGAGCGCGGTGGTTGATACTCCTCTGTTTCCACAGGAATTTGCAACCAACTACGCAACTTGTTATCTTTTTTGCGAGGAAAGCTAGATGGCATCGTCATCAGTATATGTCCATTTTCGAGTAAAAGCGGCAATCCACCATGCCAGTGGCACAAAGGCAGCCTGAACCACACTTTCATGAGTTAAGAGATGTATATCTACCGGTAAATCTTGAAGAGGTGCCAATAAATACACCAAGCTAAAATGTAAAGCCCCAAGACATACGCTAATAAGTAAAACAAAAAGAATATTTTGCACCTCAAATAACCAGCGCCCCACGGCAAAAAGCACTATGATCATGCAATACCACAGCACCATACCCCCAAAAGCACGGGAGCCAATGCCTTCTTGCACCAAAATAAGCAAGGGCAAAAGCCATAATAAGCTTTTATAACGCCTTTCTTGTAGTATTAAGATAAGCCCTATGAGCAAAGCGTCCAGAGCAGGAAAACGGGCTTGAATCATGATGGCTAGAGGAATAAAAAGAGCCCACCACACGCCAGCGCGCACGTTCATGCGGCCTCCCGCACACCTTGCGGCTCAGGATTAAGGGTCCATGTCATGTTGGGCAGTATTTTAAATAGGGTGCCTTGCGGCTCTGCCGGAGTTTCTGTTTTTTTTACAGCGTCTTCATTTAGGCTTTCCGTACCTTCTTCAGCGGCGTCTGTAGCGTTTGCAGCAGCTTGCTCTTCCATAATTTGCATTTGTTCAAAGGTTGGCGGCCCCATAAAGTCCTCAGCAGGAATTTCCGGTAAAGGCTCAAGCCCTGTGGGCTCCAATAAAAGCACCTCTTCCAAATGCCCTGCATCCACCAAAGGTTGAGCCAAAACGGTTTTAAAGGGCGAATAGCTGTACATATCCACCTTGGTAATGCGCGCCACCGATAAGCCCTTGGGATACACACCATCAAGACCCGAAGTTACTAAGAGTTCGCCTTCCTCAATGGTAGCATTATGCCCCACAAAGCGCATTTCTAGCGGTTCTCGCCCACCACGCCCTGTGAGTATGCCCGCCGTGCGCGTTTTCTGGCTTAAAACAGCTATGCGTGAGCCGGGGTCTGTGAGAAGTAATGCGGTGGAGGTGTGGGCAGAAGCACGCAAAATACGCCCCACCAATCCTAAATTGGTCATGATGGGAGTGCCGGGAGTGCCACCGGTAATGTAGCCGCGGCTTAAAATTACCGTTTCTAAAGCAGAATTGGGGCCAAGGCGCCCTGCAAGAATGCGCGCGCCCACAGGTCGCCAGCTTCTATCCACCGGTAAGGATAAAAGTGCGCGTAAACGACGCACTTCAGCCCTATCCTCATCGGCGGCCACAAGTTGGGATTGAATGGAAAGTAAGTCGGCTTTCAGACGTTTATTTTCTTCACGTACGCCCACCAATTCCACGTAATTTTCCCACACGTCAGACACGGTGGTATTTACCGCCACCATGGGCTTTAAAATGCTTCCCACCAGTTCCAGCCCCACATGGGTTGCCACCGTATCCAAAATTCCGGTACGTTGGTTCCATGTATGCATGCCCAAAAAGAGGAAAAGCAAAATAATGGAAAGTACTATATATCGTCTTGAAGTCACAGCAATGAGACCCTTTCTATTGGCTTTGCCCATGCCCTTGGTGACATAGGGTACCGCACTAAAATAAGAAAATGCCTAAAAAGGCATTTTCTCTATACTTTATGTATACATACAGTGCCAAGCACCATACAAAAAACAAACTCTCAATAAAAAGCGCTTTTTAATCAATACATACTTCTTTAAGAATATCTATACTATCTAAAGCTTTACCCGTTCCCATAACCACTGTGGAAAGTGGATCTTCCACCACGGTAATGGGCAGGGAAGTTTCTTCGCGTAATAATTGATCCAGGCCACGCAATAAGGCGCCGCCGCCGGTAAGCACAATGCCTCTATCCACAATATCTGCCGCAAGCTCTGGCGGGGTTTGCTCAAGAGCCATACGCACAGCTTGCACAATGCCCTCCACTTGCTCAGCAATGGCTTTACGCACTTCTTCTGAAGTAATAATAATATTTTGCGGAATACCCGTCACAAGGTCGCGACCCTTTACTTCAATTTGCTGTTCAGGATCCATGGGATAGGCTGAGGCAATTTTTACCTTAATTTCTTCGGCGGAAGATTCCCCAATG
This sequence comes from uncultured Desulfovibrionaceae bacterium, assembly GCA_964369995.1. Classification (GTDB taxonomy): domain Bacteria; phylum Desulfobacterota; class Desulfovibrionia; order Desulfovibrionales; family Desulfovibrionaceae; genus CAYJAD01. The sequence continues at coordinate 1,861 of CAYJHH010000122.1, read as the reverse complement.
AGCATGCTGTATTTGCGACGTACATGAGTCATGATGGATTCATCCATTTTATCGCCGCCCACACGCACAGAACGAGAATAAACTATGCCGGATAAAGAAATGATGGCTACCTCTGTGGTGCCGCCGCCAATATCCACCACCATATTGGAAGTGGGCTCTTGAATGGGCAAATTGGCACCAATGGCTGCGGCCATGGGCTCTTCAATCAGATACACTTCACGAGCGCCGGCAGATTGCGCAGATTCCTTCACAGCACGCTTTTCCACCTGCGTAATGCCAGTGGGCACACAAACAATAATACGTGGACGCACCAAATGACGCGAATTATGTACTTTACTAATAAAATGACGCAACATGGCTTCTGTCACTTCAAAGTCTGCAATGACGCCGTCTTTCATGGGACGAATGGCAGAAATATTACCAGGAGTACGTCCAAGCATCCTCTTGGCATCATGCCCTACAGCGAGAACCACATTGTTGCCACGACCATCTTTTTTTACCGCAACCACGGAAGGCTCACGTAAAACAATACCTTGCCCTTTTACATACACACAGGTATTGGCGGTACCAAGGTCAATAGCTAGGTCATTGGAAAAAACACCTAAGAAAGAATCAAAAAATTTCGCCATGAATTCAACACACCTTATATTTATGCGCACCGTACCCGCAAAGGTTGCGTGCTCTCGAAAATTTAGAAGAGTGCCTACTGTTTGCCAAAATGCGCTTAAAGTCAATTACTATCTTGAAAGTTCAAAAATTTTTCCTTAGACTTAAAACACATAACCAGACCATATTTTACAAAAAAAAGAGTTTTATTTATGATGCTTTGGCAAACTTTAGGTACGTATTTTCGACAAAATCACGGTAAACGAGTGCAAAAAATTCCACTGGATGCAGGCGCCTCTTGTCCCAACCGCGATGGAAGCCTTGCCACAGGTGGATGCCTGTTTTGCAATGCGCAAGGTGCCGGCTCAGGTTTATTACAAAATGGCCTAAATATAAGCGACCAATGGCATGCTTGGAAAAGTAAATACGAAAAAACCGACGCCAATCGCGATTTTTTAGCTTATTTTCAATCCTTTTCCAATACCTATGGCCCCAAGGAACGATTGGTAAACTTAGTAAACTCTGTGCAAAACTTGCCCGGTAACGTGGGTTTAGCCGTGGGTACGCGCCCTGACTGTGTGGATGCAGCCAAGTTAGATATTTTGGCCGCATGTGAACTTGACCATGTGTGGATAGAATATGGCCTACAAAGTTGCCATGACGCCACCCTTACCCGCATTGAACGCCGCCACACAGTGCAAGACTCCGAAAAAGCCATTCATATGGCCGCAGAACGCGGACTTAAAGTATGCGGCCATTTAATGGCCGGCCTTCCCGGTGAGAGCCATGAGGATTTTATGCAAACGGTACGCTGGGCTTTAAGCTTACCCCTAGCCGGCTTAAAACTACATAGCCTTTTTGTCTGCTATGACAGCCCCTTGGAAAAATGGTATAAAGAAGGGCGCTATACCCCACTGACCGTGGAAGCCTACGTGGATATGCTGGCAGAGGCCTTGCCCATTATTCCGTCCACCATGGTCATGCATCGCTTAACCGGTGACCCTGCCCCCGGTGAATGCTTGGCACCGGCATGGACATTGGAAAAACGCCCTGTATTCACAGCTTTGATCCATAAACTGAAAAAGAATAATGCCTGGCAAGGCAGCCAAGCCGATGTACCCGAAGCGCGCCCTCTCTGGTATGGCGGCTAATTATCTCAATATTTTTTTGGGGGGAGAAACCTTTTTGAAAAAAGGTTCCCTCCCCCCACACCCCCCACTTCCAAAAACTTTTTATGGCGATAAAATTTTCTGCT
>CAYJHH010000121.1:0-8658 GCA_964369995.1 uncultured Desulfovibrionaceae bacterium | reverse complement strand
TAACCACTTCCACTTCGTCGCCAACGCGAACCATTTGGGAAGGATGACGCAATTTACGGGTCCAAGACATTTCAGAAATGTGCACAAGACCTTCTACACCGGACTCAAGTTCCACAAAGGCGCCGTAGTCTACAAGGTTAGTAACCTTGCCTTGACCCTTCATACCTTCAGGGAAGCGAGCGGTGATGTCTTGCCAGGGGTCAGCAACCAATTGCTTTAAGCCAAGAGAAACTTTGTTGTTCTCTTTGTCGAAGGAAAGAACCTTCAGCTCAAGCTCTTGACCTACGCTGATCATTTCCTTGGGGTGACGGATGCGGCGCCAAGACATATCGGTGATATGTAAGAGACCGTCTAAGCCGCCAAGATCAATGAATACGCCGTATTCAGTGATATTTTTGGCTTTACCAACCACCATTTGGCCTTCTTCCAAGGTGCCGAGAAGATCTTGACGCTTAGAATCACGTTCCTCTTCCAAAAGCACACGGCGAGACACAATAACATTACTGCGGCGGCGATTAATTTTGAGAACACGGAACTCAAACTCTTGATTCACCAAGGCGTCCATATCGGGCACGGGGCGCAAGTCCACATGTGAGCCAGGCAAGAAAGCGTCTACGCCGCCGATATCAACGGTGTAACCACCTTTAATACGACGAACAATATGTCCCTTGATGACGCTGTTTTTATCTTGAACGTCTTCAAGTTGGTCAAAGATTTGCATTCTTTTGGCTTTTTCAAAGGAAAGGGTGATGGCCCCTTCGTCCTTGCGTACCACATACACATCCACGCTGTCACCCACAGCCACGGCTAAGTTGCCGGCGGAGTCACGAAATTCCTGTACAGCGATTTGTCCTTCGGATTTGAAGTTCACGTCTACTAAAACGTGGTCTTCACCGATGCGAACAACTTCGCCTTTTACGATGGAACCTTCTTCTAAGTCACCAAAATCGGTGCTAAGGTAGTTTTCAAGAGCACTTTCAAAGCTGATTTCAGCTTCATGTCCGGTTTCACGGTTTGCCATATTTCCACAGCCTCCAAACAATAATTTCCCTTATGAGGGGGTTTGGGAGAGATAACAGAATTACCCCCCGAAGACAAGCAAAAAGCGTCATCCTCCGTAAAGAAAATGACGCTTGCTTTTCACATGGCTTATAACTTGCCCCTAAAGGACACTTTTATTTTTTGCTTTAAGGCGTGCTTCTTACTTTTGTTTTACGCTTTCTTCTGCACCTAACTGTACATTTTTCTCAGCATGTACGTCGGAGCTTTGCGCCTGTGCATCTTGAGCTTCGCCCTGCTTTTCTGTAAATTTTTCCTTGGCGGCCATGGCTTGCTCTAAAAGAACTTCCGCTTTTTTCCTAGCTTCTGCCATCATGTCTTCGGCTTTCTTCTTAGCTTCTACCATCATTTCTTCGGCTCTTTTCTTAGCTTCTGCCATCATGTCTTCGGCCTGAGCACGCATTTGCGCCGCCCTATCTTTAGCCACTTGCGATTCTATGGCTTCATCCACAAAATCTTCCATGGGAGCATTAATGGCAGCAAGCTCTCCTGAAGCGTGCATTTTATCCATTTCCATTTCACGTAAAGTACGGCGCAACACCTTACCCACAAAGGTTTTAGGCAGCTCTTCGCAAAACTCCACATGCTTAGGTATTTTATAATTGGCCAATTTTTTGCGGCAATGCGCAATAAGGTCTGCCATAGTCACGTTAGATTCTGGACGAGGCACCACAAAAGCTTTAAGCACTTCACCGCGTGAACGATGCGGAATGCCAATGACCACAGCCTCTAAAACATCTGGGTGCTCGTAAAGCACTTCATCCACTTCGCGCGGGTACACATTATAGCCACCCACAATGACAAGATCTTTTTTTCTATCGGCAATGAAAAAGTACCCATCTTCATCATAATAGCCTATGTCGCCGGTATATAACCAACCATCACGCAAAGTTAGGGCTGTTTCTTCTTCTTTGTTCCAATAGCCTTGCATAATCTGCGGACCGCGCGCAATGATTTCCCCATGCTCATGAGGCCCAAGAACCGTGACGCCATCTTCACTATCCACAATGCGCACTTCTGTGCCGGGGAGCATAACGCCCACCGAGCCTGTTTTTTGCAATCCGTACAGGGGATTGGCCGTAATACAGGGGGATGCTTCTGTGAGGCCAAAACCTTCCGTTAGGCGCGCACCTGTGAGTTTTTGGAATCGCTCCAAGGCATCCTTGGGAAAGGGAGCAGAGCCGCAAATGCAAAGTTCAATACATGATAAATCAAACTTGGGTAAATCTTTTTGCTGCATAAGCGACATATACACCGAAGGCACACCAATGAAAAAGTTGGGCTTATATTTATCAATGGTACGCAACAAATCTGCCGGAGTATAACGCGGCACCGGAATGGAAGAGGCCGCATAAAAGGCCGGTAATAAAATATTTCCTGCCAATCCAAAAATATGGAAAAAGGGTAAAATGGAAAGAAAGGTGTATTTATATTCAGCCGGCGTATCAATCATATAGCTTAAAAGCTGCATTTGTGAGGTCAAATTGCTATGACTGAGCATGGCCGCCTTGGACACACCGGTGGTACCCCCTGTGTATTGCAAAAAGGCTGTGGTATTTTGGGGGTCTTCAATGGTGGTCGCGTAGCGCTCCTTGGTATGGATAAAGTCTTTCCACGCCACAATATCTTTGCCATTGTAGGGAACCTCAGGCAAAGTACCTTCTCTTTTGGCCTTCCAAGGTTGCAAAATATTTAAAGGAAAGGACAAACCATCAGCAACGCGTGTGACAATGCTTAATTGCAAACCTAATTTATCATACAGCGCCGCAATTTTAGGCCATAATAAGTCCATGGTAATAAGAATTTTAGCATCGGAATCATGGAAATGATGCGTAAGTTCCTTTTCCATGTACAGCGGATTGGTCATAACCGCCACGCCGCCAGCTTTAAGTACACCCCAAACAGCAATAATAGTTTGCGGTATATTGGGTAGCATAATGGCCACTCTTTGACCATTTTCTATGCCGCGCAAGCGCAAGGCCGCCGCAAAAGCTTCGGCTTTATCTTTTAAAGCGGCATAATTGAGCGTATAATTTTGGAAAACAATGGCCGCACGTTTGGGGTGTTTTTCTGCTGCCCTGTCAAGATAATCCAAAATATTGGTATTTTCAAAAATGATTTCCGGTTCAGTTTTGCCTTCAAAGTGACGCCACCAAAAGGATTTACCCTCTTGTTGTAAGGGATTTATCATGATATTTTGTGTTATTTTTGGCATATGCGTCCTAAATTATAATAAAGTATTATGATAAATAGTAATATGAATACTAGGTAAGGGCTGTGAGGTCATACTCGGCACTTTCCACAATATTTGCCATGACTTTAGCACCTACCTGCACTCCAGGCCCACTAATATAAGTGCTTCCATCCACTTCCGGAGCTTGAAACCACACGCGCCCCACATGCAAACCAGGCCACTCTTCATGCACACTGTCCACCAAAACAGCTTGATCCTTACCCACTTCTTGCTCTAAAATCTCTGCAGAAATCTCTGATTGCAAAGCCATAAGTATGTCTCGGCGCTCTTCTTTTACGGCCTCATCCACTTGATGCGGCATAGTGGCGGCTTTGGTGCCTTCTTCGGCTGCATAGCTAAAAACACCCACATGATGCAAACGCACATCGCGTATAAAATCACGCAATGTGGCAAAGTGCGCATCTTCCTCACCGGGAAAGCCCACAATGAATGTGGTACGCAAGGCGGCATGCGGCACATAAGAGCGCACCTTATCCACCACTTTACGCGGATCTTTAGCAAAGGGGCGTCCCATACGCTGTAATACATCCTCATGGGCATGTTGCATGGGTATATCAAAATACGGCAACAGCACCCCATCAGCACAGGCTTCTTTCATGAAGGACAACATATTATCCGTCATGCTCGATGGATACAAATACATAAGGCGTAGCCATTCAAGCCCCTTTAAAGGCAAAAGCTGTTCCACCAGGGCGCGCAAAGTGTTTTCACTGCCTTTACCTAAATCTTCGCCCCAAGAACCCACATCTTGCGCCACCAATACCAATTCCTTTACGCCTTGATCCAGCACTATTTGCGCTTCTTCCACCAAGGTTTTTGCAGGTACAGAGCGATGTTTGCCACGAATAAAAGGAATGGTACAAAAGGAACAAGCATGACGACAGCCATCACTAACCTTTAACCATGCATAGGATTTAGGCGTAGAAAGTAAACGCCCAAGGCGTACGCCCTCATCCCCAAGCCCCAAGGCTTTGGCCACTTCATAAGGCCATGCCTCCAATGTGGCATTGGGTAACCATAAATCCACTTCCGGCAAGTCTTTAGACAAATCTTCTGCGCCAAAACGCCCCACCAAGCAACCGGCCACCACCAACAAGGGGCGCTTTTTTAATCCGCTAAGGTGCGTAATAATTTCCAATAGGGTACGTACAGATTCTTCGATGGCAGGCAGAATAAAGCCGCAAGTATTGACAAAAACCATATGAGCACGCCCCATGTGCGGCGTGGTCTCTAAGGGGATGTTCAAAGAACCCAGCACGTGTTCGGTATCCACACGATTTTTGGGACAACCAAGGCTGATGGTATAGACGCGTAATTTTTTCATAATAATCTCGTAGGCGCCTACTAGCGTAAATGTATAAGAATATCAAGTAAAAAAATCAAGAATACTCACCATCTGAGGCAGTAAAAGCGGAGAAATACACTAGCATACCACATATATAAGTACAGGCATTACTTTTGCAAGTTTTTCCCCAAGAACAGTGCAAAACTTCTGCAAGCATACTGTGAAGGTGTAAGGAATAGTGCTACAGCATAGCATTTTTCTTAAAATTGGCATAAGCTCCAGATACTCCCCCTGTAAATCATATTTTCTGGCTTTACATTTGCCCATAAAACTTTGTAAAAAAATGCATGCACCTTCCTTGGGTATGCATACAAATCCAAGACATGACACGCAGTGTTAACTTCGTGCAGAGGATACCATGAAAAAAATTTTTTCCGTATTGCTTACAGCGCTTTCACTATATATATTACTTCCCCACACTTCTTCCCAAGCCGCGCAAGGCGGTATGGGAGCTTCTAGTTCCAAAGCTACCGTTTTAATTAATGCTCCAGAAAAAAATCAAATATTGCCCCCCCCCAGTTTACAACCTGTGCAACCACAAAACACAGCGCAGGATTCGCAACCCATTTTACAACCGGTATTACAGCAAGACACACAAACGACCTTGCAACCCCTTACGCAGCCTAACGCGCAACCTAACGCGCAACCCCATGCGCAACCCAGTGCACAGCCCCCACACCAGCAAGGTTCACAGCCTACAAAAACAACCTTGGGGCCAATTCCAGCAGGAACCTCTCAAGGACTTGGTATTTATGATTCTGTGGCCCCTGTGGCGCCTTCTGCCCCTCCCCCCACTGCCGGCAAGCTTCCTGAACAAAATCTCCCTGCCTCCCCCTTGCCTGCCACAAGCCCCACACCCGCGGCTCCAACAGAGCCGCCTGCCCCTGTGGCTCCCACTGCAGAGGAAATAGAAGAAGCGCGTAAGCAAGATGCTTTACGTAAAGAACAAGAAGCCCAAAGGCAAAGAGAGCTGGCCTTAGCTCAGGAGCAATTACGCAAAGAGCAAAACTATGTAGAAGCTGCACGCGCTTATGCTCAAGGTGATGCCAAAAAAGCCTTTGGCCTTTGGGACGCCCTTGCCAAAGAAGAACACCCTGCCTCCATGACAGCCCTTGGCCTCATGTATGACAGAGGTCATGGGGTATTACTTAACAGTAAAGAAGCGGTCATGTGGTTTCGTCAAGCGGCCGATGCCGGTGATAAAGATGGCATGTACCATTTGGGGCGCATGCTTGCACAAGGACGCGGTGGCATGCAACATGTGGCCACAGCCGCCACATGGCTACAAAAAGCCGCCGACCTTGGACAACACGATGCGCAATATTTACTTGCCGTATTATATGAACGCGGTGAAGGTGTTATTCAAAATGACAGCACCGCCGCCGCATGGTACAGCCTTGCCGCTGCAGGGCTTAATGTGGAAGCCCAAGCACGCCTTGGACATTTATACCGCATAGGTAAAGGCGTTGCACAAAATAAAGAGCGCGCTACCTTATTGCTATATGGCGCCACCATGGCCGGTCACAGCGGGGCGCAACAAGAACTCTTTGCCATGAGTCAAGAGGCTTTTGCAGAAAAAGGCTTTCCTAAGGTTACGTTATTTGGCGCCAATTTTGCCAGCGAGCAAGGCATCACACGCGCACAAATGCGCTCTGCCCTTTCCGTTTCTAAGGTAAAAGCTCTACGTGAAGACATTAACTTTATATGCGATGTCTACGACCTCACAGGCTCTGTTCCCGGAGCGCATCAAATGGCCGTTTGCTATGGCGCAGGCCCTGCGTCCTCCGGCACTGACGCCAAAGGCAACACCCCTTCTGCACAGGCGCAGCAAGAAATGGGCTTTTTGAAAATTGACTATGCCGCCGCCGGCCCCGAACAAGCCAAAGCCATACAAAATATGGTGGAGGGGCGTTTTGGCGCGCCCAGCGCCGGCGAGCAAGGCCAAGGCTATTTATGGAATCTTGGCAATGTTATCGTGGCCACACAATATATTCCACAAAAAAAAGAAGTAGGGCTTATGTATATGATTCCACGCGTGTACCATACCACACAAGGAAAATAAGAGGCACTTTGCCTCCATTCATCGGCACAAGAGCATTGCCAATTGTGGCATAGAAAACTATGCTGTTCTCTCAAACCAATACGAGGAGCCCTTATGGCCATATCTACCCTTGTCCTTGATTGCGACGGCGTCATTCTTGAAAGCATGGACATTAAAACCCAAGCCTTTTGGGAAATGGCACGCCCTTACGGCGAAGAAGCCGCAGATCGTATGCGCATGCATCACTTAACTCATGGCGGCATTAATCGTAAGGTAAAATTTGCCTGGTTTTTTGAAGAAATACTAAAAAAAACCATTAGCGATGAAGAAATGGATGCGTGGAATACGCGCTTTGAAACGCTTACCTTTGACCTGATAAAAACCTGCCCCTTGGTTCCCGGCATTGAAGAAGTTCTGCATACATGGCATGACAAAATGCCCATCTATGTATGCTCCGGTGCCTCACAACATGAGCTGGATCTTATTCTCCCTTTGCGCGGCCTAGATAAATATTTTACCGAAATCTGCGGCGCGCCGCCTTCCAAAACGCCTTTGCTAGAAAGTATTATTGTTAAAGCCAAAGCCGACCCCGCCGAAGTACTCATGGTGGGCGATGCCAGCACAGACCTTATAGCCGCTGAAGCGTGCGACACCCTCTTTTATGGACGTGGTAAATACTTTGCCGGCGGCAAGTGGCCGTGGGCAGAGGATTTAACAGGATTAAACCAATGGATAAAAGAAAATAAATAACATTTTCAATTATTTAATATAAGGAATTTTTTTGTATAAATTCCTTATATTTTTTAGTACAATACATAGCTTATGCTGAAAAGCGCAGAGAGTAAGCGTATATTTGTGCTTGACCCATGATAAAGAATATTTCTATAGAGATTTGAGGAGATGCCCATGAAGTTTACAAAAATGCACGGCATTGGCAATGATTACGTTTATATGGATGCACGTATAAGCCCCGTGGATGACCCTGCTACCCTTGCCATATTTGTAAGTGACAGACATAAGGGCATTGGATCTGATGGTCTTGTGCTCATTTTGCCTTCTGAAGTTGCAGATGTGCGCATGCGCATGTTTAACAGCGATGGCAGTGAGTCTCAAATGTGCGGCAATGCCATTCGTTGTGTGGGAAAATACGCCTATGAGCACGGCTTGGTAAGCAAGCCAGAACTCACTGTGGAAACCCTTGCTGGCATTAAAATCATTACCCTTATTATGGAAGACGGTCAGGTTACCGGCGCCACTGTGGATATGGGTACGCCTGAATGGGTACCTGCTCGCATACCTGTAAAGCATGAAGCAGACACCGCCATGGAAATCACCATTGAAGCCCTTGGCAAAACCTATGTGGGCTCATGCGTGTCCATGGGCAATCCCCATGTGGTGATTCAAGGGGAAAATTTAGATGATTTTGCCATTGAAGCCATTGGCTCTGCCATAGAAAATCACGCTCTTTTCCCCGAGCGCATCAATGTGGAATTCATTGAAGTGCTCGACAAAAACAATGTACGCATGCGCGTGTGGGAACGCGGCGCCGGCGAAACACAAGCTTGCGGCACAGGAGCTTGCGCTGTGGGCGTTGTGTGCGCGCGCCTTGGACTCACCGAACGTGACGTTAATATTCACCTGCTAGGTGGCACCTTGCATATCCGCTGGGCTGACAATGATCATATTTTCATGACCGGCGGCGCCACCACCGTATTTGATGGTGAATTAGTATAGGTAAAATATTTTGTGGGAGGGGAAACTTTTTTTAGAAAAAAAAAGTTTCCCCTCCCATACCCTCCCCTTCAAAAAAACCTATTGTGACAGAACCTTTTCTTTGGAAAAAGATTGTGTCCACGCAGTAAGAGAGTACATGGCTTTTGCTCTCTATAATAAAACGCGTTTTGGTAGAGGATGGGGGGTGTGGGGGGAAGGAGACCCCTTTTTGGCGTTAGCAAAAGG
>CAYJHH010000120.1:0-8834 GCA_964369995.1 uncultured Desulfovibrionaceae bacterium | reverse complement strand
AGTGCTCAGGCGTGGGCATAGGCAGCTGTGTCATCCATATACCGTTGTTTTGCAAGGCATCGCGGCAAGCCTCCATGACGGAATTGAGCGTGGCATAATTGCTTTTGGTAAAAGGGTTAGCTGCGTCTTTAAAAGCTGGCTGTAATTGTTGTTGCACAGCAAGCAGGGCTTTCGCTAAGGCCGTCACATCGTGGGATTGGTATTCTTGCATATCTCCTCCTTTTAAATGAAAACTCCCTTACCTGCACGTTGGCAGATAAGGGGAGATAGGAATATTCTGAGTAAAGTGTTTACTTTTCAGGTGGATAATGTATATTTTAAATTGTTTGAAGAACAATTTTGATGAGTGTTATGTAAGTGTGAAGCTGTAACTTGATGAAAATGCTTTCAACTACTTGAAAAATTGACGTTTTTTTATTGTGGTATTATTTATAGAAAAAAGATATACATTTAAAAACTACATAGATTTGTAATGTATTGATATTATTGAGGTGTTTTTATGGCTACTGCAGAACAGTTAAAATCGTTAATACGCTCGCACTTTAGCAATGATCCAGAGCGGTTTTATACTATTGCTTTGCAAGTAGCAGCACACGAAGCAAGGCAAGGTCATAAAAGTGTGGCAGAAGATATTCGCGCACTTGTTGAACGTGAGCGTAAGCGAACAAATTCTAAAATTATTTCATTTGAACCTAATTTACAGGGTCTTATTCAAGAAAAAATAGAGCTTACTTCCAAATCTACGCTGGTTGTGTCTGACATTTTGCGTGCTCGTATTGAGCGTATAATCCATGAGTACAGGCAACGGTCTAAGCTTAAATCTTTTGGCTTGATGCATAGGCGTAAAATTTTACTTGTGGGTGCTCCTGGTACTGGAAAAACAATTACAGCGGAAGTCTTAGCAAGCGCGGTTAATCTTCCTTTTTACACTATCCAAGTTGATCGCCTTGTAACCAAATTTATGGGTGAAACCAGTGCTAAGTTACGTCAAATATTTGATTTGATACAAAAGCAACATGGCGTTTACTTTTTTGATGAGTTTGACGCTATTGGTGGGGAAAGAACGCTTGATAATGATGTTGGTGAAATGCGTAGGGTTCTTAATTCCTTCTTACAATTTATAGAACAGGATACTTCTGATAGTTTAATTATTGCAGCAACTAATAATCCGCAACTTCTAGATAGTGCTCTTTTCCGTCGATTTGACGATGTTCTTAAATATGCATATCCCTCTGAGGATGAACGTAAGCTTTTAATAGAAAATATTCTTGGAACTTTTATGGAAAAGAATTTTAAATGGTTGTCTATTTTAAAGAAAAGTGAATCGCTAAGCCACTCTGAAATCCGGCTTGCGTGTTGCGATGCAATTAAAAATGCTATCCTTTTTGATAAAGAAAAAGTGACAGAGCAAGATGTTCTCGAAGCTATAGAGTATCGCCAGCAGACTCGGGAAAATATATAGGGGGAGAGGGTGTTTGATTTTTCAGAGAAGTTAAAACCATTACCTTTAGTTTTTAAAGATTCTAGAGCCTTTGCATCACAAGGGATACCAGGTTCTAAAAAAGCAAACCCTTCCCGTAATCCTGCATTGCATGGCCTTTCTCTTCGTCAAAGTTTAGATAACGCATGGAACGAGCAAAGTGATGCAGGAATTATTGCTTTTCATGCTAATAATGAAGGGCTTTATTTAGAGTTTAAAGGTGAAGCTGGGCATGAGCTTGCCATAGAAAGTCTAGAGAATACACAAGGAAAGCATGAAATACGTTTGTGCTCTGTAGTTACTCGAGATAATACAACTTATGCGACGGTCTTTGTTCCAAACAAGAAAAAAGACGCATACTTAAAAAAACTTGCCACTTATGCTGAGGGTGCGTTAACAACTCTTACTACGCATATGTTTCCAAAATATGAACGATATAAGGATATTATTGCTCCATATTTTGTAGATATAGAGGCTCCGAAGCATTTACAACTTATGAATGAACTATCAGAACAAGATTTTGATAATCTTAGACGACAAGGTGCTTCTGAGAAACTGTGTGAAAAATTAAAGCGTATAAAGCCTAAAAACGCTGCATTACTTGAGAGTGTGAACTCTATCAAAAAAGCCATTGCAAAATCGCTTTGGACGGATTCTTTAGATTTATTTCCCACTACGGATCGCATCTGGTGTGAGATATGGTTACGCTATGGCAAAAATGATGCATTAGAAAGAGAAATTGAAACAATTGCAAACTCTTTAGGGTGCCCAATTAAACCAGAGAAAATATGCTTCCCTGAAAGAATGGTCAAGCTTGTTCATTGTAACGGCAGCGAATTAGAGCAGTTTTTAACCCAACACTCTTGTGTGGCAGAGTTTCGTAAAGCAAAGACAGTTGCTAGTTTTTGGTCTGAGATGTCCAATAAAGATCAAGCAGATTGGGTCGAAGATTTATTGTCTCGAGTTGAATATATGGATGAAAGTTTTGTTGTAGCATGTATTCTTGATGGAGGGGTTAATAATGGTCACCCTCTTTTAAGTAAGTTACTTTCAGATGAAGCTATGCATACAGTAAAACCGGAATGGGGTATCCATGATCATGATCGCAAGGGGCATGGAACAAAAATGGCCGGTGTGGTTGCTTATGGCAACTTGAAGCATTGTTTAGAAAGTGATGATCCTATTATGGTTTCTTATGAATTAGAATCAAGTAAAATTCTTCCGCCCGATAGTTATGGAGCTAATGCTCAAGAACTTTGGGGGCACTTTACTAAGCAAGGAGTTTCATTAGCAGAAATAAGTGCACCTACCAAGCAACGAATTCTTTGTATGGCTGTAACTTCTTTGGATAACAACGGAGGAGAATTAGGTAAGCCGTCATCATGGTCTGGAGCTCTTGATGAAATTATTTCCGGTAGTGAAGATGATGTTAAGCGGCTTTTTATTGTAAGCGCCGGAAATTGTAATGCTGTTGCTACAGACGGTGATGACTATCCTGAGCGACAAAAAAAATCTTTTGTTCAAGATCCAGCACAAGCTTGGAACGCTATTACTGTTGGGGCTTATACAGAATTAACAACAATAGAGCATGCTGACCTTGCAGGCTATGAGCCTGTAGCAAAAGTTGGTGAGCTTTCTCCTTTTAGTTCCACATCCTTTGAATGGGACAAAAAATGGCCCATAAAGCCAGATGTTGTTTTTGAAGGAGGAAATATAGCAATAAAGGATGGTTTTTTAAGTGAATGCGAAGATTTGTCTTTATTGTCACTTAGCCATAAGCCTACAGAAACACATTTTGATACGCACAATATGACAAGTGCTGCCACAGCGCTGGCTACGAATTTTGCGGCTAAATTGCAAAGTGAATACCCGGAGTATTGGCCGGAAACCGTTCGTGCATTGATGATCCATTCGGCTGAGTGGACAGAAGGTTTGAGAAATCAATTCCCAGAAGCAAACCCTAGCAATAAGGTCAAAGAGCTTTTAAAAGCATGTGGTTATGGGGTACCAAATCTTGATAAAGCGCTTTATTGTGCTCGAAACTATTTAACTCTTGTAGCTCAAGCGACTATTCAACCGTATAAAATAGCGAATAAGAAACCTACAGTAAATCAAATGCATGTATATGAATTACCTTGGCCTAAAGATATCTTGGATGAGCTAGGCGAAACGCAAGTAAGAATGCGTGTGACGCTATCCTACTATGTTGAGCCGAGCCCTGGAGAGATAGGGTGGACCAGTCGCTATCGGTATCCTTCACACCTATTAAGATTTGCTTTAAATTCTCCATATGAAACTGAAGATACCTTTATTAAAAGGATAAATATTGTTGCTCGCGATGATGACTATGAAAGTGGTGATGGGGTAACTGCTTCAAAATATTGGGTGATAGGGCAGAATAGAGATAAGGGGTCTATCCACTCAGATATTTGGGTGGGGACAGCCGCTGAACTTGCCACTTCAAACCTTCTTGCTGTGGTACCCAAAATAGGCTGGTGGAAAGAAAGGGATCACTTTGGTAAAGTTGAAAAGGAAGCTCGGTACTCCCTTATTGTTTCTATAGAAACACCGGGGCAAGGTGTTGATATATATACACCTGTTGCAACAAAGATTACACAGTCTGTTGTTCTAGAGCTATAGGCTGTAGTAAAAATTAAAGCTCCAAATCAAGCGCAAGTTCTTCTAGTAGGTCTTCTAAGTCTGCTGAAAAGATTCTAACTGCGGAGATAGCACAGGCAGAGTAGGCACTTTTTTTATCTACAAGCGTTTTTAATTTGCGTTGTAATGGGATAATATCTCTATTTCGTTCGTAGTCCTTAAAGAGCATTTCAACTTCCGACCATATATTGTTTCTTTTCTGTTTGAAGTCAGTATGGTCTAAATTATATACGCGTCGGCTAGCTTCTGCCCGTAAACAGTTTATAGTACAGTTTGGGTCACGGGGCGTTACATTACCCTCATAAAAAGTCAATAGCTGAACGTCAACTTTCACGCAAGGGTCTAATAGCGCAGGAAGCTCCTCTTCTGTGCCATTCTGAGTTAGGTAGGTATCAGATAGTAGAGGAAAGTAACTGCTTTTTCCAGAAGTACCTTGTCCGCTATTGGACCATGCACATGACACCCTATAGTTAGTATACTCATTAGCGAGCCAGTGATACCCCGTATTTGCCAAAGGAGTATTATAGTCATAATCGGGAAGTTCTTTGACTTCATTTTTGGGTCTAAAGTGGTCCATGTGAAAGGATGAACCAATCATCTCTGACTCGCTGTACCAGCATTTGTTTCCAGCTAAGCTTATAAAATCAGTGCGTAGCCTCGTACCACGCCATTTTTCATATACTCCATCCGCTCCATCCGCTCCTTTGCGCCCTTTAGACCATTTAGATTTTTTTGCTTCAAGTGGGGATAAGTCTATATATCTCATTTTATTTCTCTTCGAAAAGCTTCTTTATGATGGATTGAACTTCTAGTTGGCGAGCTCTTACTTCTTCTACAGTTAAATATTCTTTTCCAAAGAACTCTGATTTCTTAAACTCTTGCATAAAGTCATCGTAAATGAAATCAATAGTATTGCTAGCAAAAGGTAGTCTTCCCAACTCTTGGCTCAGTTCTCGAAGTATTTTTTTCTCTTCTGAGGAAATTGTATTATTAATGAGCTTTAAATAGAGTTCTTGCCTGTCCTGATATTTATCTGCCGTAGCTTTATCATATGAATTTTTAAGTCCGTAATATTCACTTTGTAAAATAGCGTCAATACCCATGCCCTCTGTTGACTCAGAGGGTTCATGGGTTATAATTCTTTGTTCTTCCTCTTCGACAATACGTTCAAAAATCCTTATTTCTTCTTTGGGAACGCCGTTTATGGTTAAGGGATCATGAGTTGCCATAATGATTTGTGTTGCGCGGCTTTCTGCAAAGAATTCTTGCATCATGCTGCGTAAGTTGTACTTCCATTGCGGATTCATGTGAGCATCAATTTCATCAATAAGAATAAGACATTCTTCATTTTTTGAAACTATAGCCATGCCTAATAGCTTTATGAGTTGCCGCTGGCCTTCGCTCAGTTGGTGGGTATAGATGAGGTCTTTTGAGTTGTTTACAGGGAAGAGCATTTTGGTTTTTGCGCTAAAAATTGTATTTATTTTTTCAAAAAAATTATATGTGCTTGTTGCATCTATATACTGTGTTTCTTTTACTTTAGCTATAATCTCAATATTTATTGTTTTTTCAATGTCAAACTCGTTAAGTATGTCTTCTTCATTCAAAACATCTTTTATTTTCAAGAAATCTTTTTCTTTTATGTCTACCTTAAAATTAAATAAATTTTCATGTAATATATCTGCTATGTTGCTATCAATATAATTAAAAATATCAAAAACGATTTTTTTAATTTCTTTTGTATAATGTTCTATATTTTCTGCTCTAACATGAAATATATGTTCTTTTATGAAAGAATATAGCTGATTTAAATTCAATAAAATTTCAATAGATTTTTCTAGTGTATTGTTTATATAAATGTGTTTTAAGATGTTTATGTTATTGGAAAATAGAAGTGCAATAAGGTAGGCGTTAGTGTGAGTGTCGCTTATAGAAGAATACTTTTTTATAGGAAAATATGGATTTGTATAATCATTGACATCATATTTTTCAGTTTTTGTCCCTAAATAATTATGAATTGCGTTTAACGTGTTTCTTTTGTATATTCTAAACGTTTTTCTTTCTATTTCTGAAAGCTTGTCATATGTCCCAGAATAAAATGATATTATTCGCCGAGGAAATATTCTGCCCTCTGTCTTGTTTAGAATTTTTTTGGCAGTGCCTAGGCTTGTGTTTTGTGTAAGAAGATTGCCATCTTGCCAGACCGAATATTGATTGGATCCTCGTGTTATCCTAATGTTTTTTGATGCGTATTCATATTCTATATCAAAGTCAAAATACGCATCTCTGATTACACTTTCTGAGTCAAATACAGCAAAAATTCGTAATATTGCTTCTAAAAAGGTCGATTTTCCTGTGCCGTTTTTGCCTATGAGGGTGTATGTGGTAGTACCGTGTTGCCCATGTTCACTATGTGGTTCATTAAAGTCAATATGAAAGTTCTTAAGGCAGCCTAAGCCGTCGATAAATACTTTTTTTATTAACATATTAATCCTTAATAGTGTATTTAGTGTCGGAAAGTTTGGTTATAATGTTCATTTTCTCCATACGATCAAGGGATTGTATTATCTTTAAGCTGTCTTTATTATAGGTTAAAATTTCTTGGATGGTCACTTCTTGCTTTTCAGCGATGGATTCATATATGAACTTTTCAAGAGCTGAGATAGCAAGTTTTTTTGTAAGCTCTTTGGGAATAACAAATTTTTTACTTGGCTTTTTTTCTTTTGGGGTAGGTCTTTCTTGTGAAAGTATTTCTTTCAAAAGCTCAAGGGCGTGTCCGTCCTTGGGGTCATGTGTTCCCAACTCCCCACGGAAGGCGCGGGCGAGGATGGCTTTTTTCATATGCTCTATGTGTGCAAGGCTGTGCTGTATATGCGCTTTGGCTTCTTCCTCTTTTTGTAGCTGAGCGTCGAGGATGCGCACAATTTCTTCTTGTTCTAGTAGAGTGGGGATGGGGATAATAATACTTTTGAACTTAATAATAGTTAGTGCATTATAAGCGGTTCCCCCTACTGTACTATTGACTTGTCGAATAAAGTTTTGAGACGAAATAAACAGTTGGACATAGCGCATAGAAAATTTTGTGCTGCTAGTGAGTTGAGTTAAATTCCCATCTTTATAATAAAATTTTCTTCCATCAACTAACCATGTTTTTCCAATGGTCCCTACGGAGGTGACTAACAAGTCTCCTTGTTGCGGAATTCCAAATTTTTCTTTTATTTCATTATATTTCTTTTCGCTTATAAAAAATTGTGGCTGAGTTGTGCCATTATCATAAATATCAACTATTTCAGATGACCTATAAAAAGGAATTCCGTTCTTTTGATAGTCGTTTGCAAAAATTCTTTTGCTAGACTTAATTGTAGTTATATCACCTATGTTTTTTTCCTCCCAAGTATCCATACTTACGCCATGCTTTTCACGCCATGTTTTGGTGAGCTCGCCTGTAAAGGCTTGATGCAATAGAGCAGATTTTCTGGATTCAAAGCTTTCAAGGGCTTCTTCTAGTAACTCTTTGGCCGTATCCAATTTGGCAAAAAGGCTTTCTATGCGCTGTACTATGCGTTCTTGTTCTGCCAGTGGGGGGAGGGGAATACTGACGGAATTAATTTTTGTGACTGAAAGTCCAGGTTGTGCGGTGGATGTAGCATATTGGTTGAGGTTTAATTCTTTTAAGAAAATACAAGCCCATTCTGCATTTGTTTTTTCAAAAGTGTCTACTACAATAGCATGTTCAGTAGCATAAAACCTTCCTGTAGCCTTATGAATATTCCCACATAAAGCGCCTTGTCTGCCAATTAGTGGATAGCTTCCTTCCCTATTAAAAATTTCAACAAATCCACGTAAGCCATTCCCTCCGTAACATGGGAAAAAGCTTTTATTAGGTGTACGGCTGATGGCAGATGCATTTATAAACTTACCAGCTTGTAAACTAAAAATTTCCCCCAACCTTGTCCACACCCAATTCTCAGGCAAAGCAGAAGGCTGTTCCCAATCTGCCACTAGTGCATTTTGTAATTTTTCCTCTAAGGTGAGCTCTTTTTTTGCTTTTTTAGCCATTAAGAAGCTCCCTTAAGGCTTTTCAGCTCTTGCATGACACTTTTGATAAGGTCTGTGGCTTCTTCCAATTTCTCAAGCACATTTTCTGCGCTCTCAATGGGGTCGAGCAAGTCTTCATAATCCACTATGGAGTCATCGCGAATGAGCCCAAGGTCTAAGCTGTCTTTTTTGGCGCTGATGTCTTCACGGCTGAACATATTCCAGCGCTCATCTGCAATGCTTTTTCTATCCTCTGCGGTATAAGCAGTGATGAAATCTGCAAAGTGTGCCTTGGTGAGCGGTGTGGTTTTACCAAAGGAAGGCATGTTGGTGCGCAGGTCATAAAACCAAACGTCCTTGGTATTACCTTCGTCTTGTTTGCCACGGGTGAAGAAGAGCACATTGGTTTTTACCCCTTGGGCATAGAAAATACCTGTGGGTAGGCGTAAAACTGTATGAAGATTGCATTTCTCCATGAGGTCGCGGCGTATTTTGGCGCCGTCACCATCGGCGAAAAGTACGTTATCCGGCAAAACCACGGCGGCGCGAGCAGTTCCGCTTTTTTTGAGGCTACGGTAAATATGCTGTAAAAAGTTGAGCTGTTTATTGGAGGTGGGGTAGGTTAAATCGTCACGGGTGGTGCCTTCGCCGCCTTTCT